>NZ_JBANFI010000003.1:0-413177 GCF_045055655.1 Marinospirillum alkalitolerans
TAGAAGAAGTTAAAAGCTTTTTCTCGCCAACTGACTGTGTCTCAGCGAGGAAGCGAATAATAGCAGCTTATTTGATCTGTGCAAGCTTTTTTTATCATCTCAGTCATTCTTCTTCCGAGGCTTCCATTTCATCCTTCTCCCAGCGTGGCCAGTCGGCTTGATAAAAGGCCGCTCTCTCCCTGAGTGCTTGGATAATCTGCTCGGCTGAATTCTGGCCTTCTACTCTCATTTTCTTCTGCGCGAGAATACGCAACTCTTCGGCCAGTGCACTCATGAGTTCGATTCGTCCCTCAAGCCGCTCAAGATGCAAGTTAGCCAATTGACCAGGCAGGTAAGGATCTTTGTCTGGCTGATCAGCAAGCAGGAGAAGCTCTTTTAGGGCAGTTAAATCAAAACCCATGAAACGCGCCTGGCGAATCAGGCAGACACGATCGAGGTCTTTTACTGAGTAGAGAGGGCGTTCAAACAACCTGCTTTTAGGTCGATCAAGCAAGGACAGCTTTTCATAGTGTCTAATGAGTTCTGGCGAGCAGCCTACCTGCTGCGCAAACTCTTCTAGCTCCATCATTTCCACTCTCCCCTTGAATCGTCCATTTTGATTCAGCTTGCATCAGCCTTCATTGGCGTTGCCTTAGCGCGCCAACGAAGGCTGCTATGTTTCCTTTCTGTTACAAATGATAACTCAGCTCATCCCATACGTCAGCATCTGCATTAAGCGGGCATAAAAAAGCCCCCTCAAAACGAGGAGGCTCAGGACTCAACCATCCATTTAACGTCGACTTAATACAGCATCGACAGACCAGCGACCACCGCCGATCATCACCAGTGCGGCGGACATAGAGAGTAGTGCCAGGCCAAACTCATAGCCGCCAGCACTGAGAAACAAACCATGCTCAAAATGCACTGCAAAAATAGCGACCAGCATGGTCACTGCCAATACCGCTGCTGCTGGGCGCGTTAACAGGCCGATCAGCAATGCAAGGCCACCAAAAAACTCAGCGCTGCCTGCGGCAAGAGCCATCAAGTAGCCTGGCTCTAAACCAATAGAGGCCATCCACTGTCCTGTTCCTTCTAAGCCATAGCCCCCAAAAGCACCGAAAAGCTTCTGCGCTCCGTGTGCCATAAAAATAACACCCGCTGGCACACGCAGCATCAGGCTGCCCCATTGAGCTGGTGTACTGAGTAAGGTCTTGATCCAGTTGCTACGCATTTTATGCTCCCGTCAGTTAATATGATCTATAGATGCACTATAAATCTTTCACTTAAAGAAAAATAACGGAGCTTTTTGATCATTATGATCAAAAAAACTGAGCAATGAATTCACCGCTGACACTCGAAGCCCTGCGCACCCTGGATGCCATTGTTCGTCGTGGTAGCTTTGCAGCCGCAGCGCAAGAGCTGCATCGCGTCCCTTCGGCCGTGTCTTATACGATTCAAAAACTGGAGCAGGATTTGGATGTCCAGATTTTTGATCGCAGCCGTCGCCAGGCACAGCTCACCAATGTAGGACAACTACTGCTTGATCAGGGACGGCATATTATTCGAGCGGCAGATGAGCTGACACTTCTAGCACGCGAGGCAGCAACAGGCTGGGAGGCTGAATTACGCATCTGTATTGATACCCTGCTCGATCCGCACAGCCTCTACCCATTGATTGGCAAGCTGCAACAAAGACAGCCCCATACTGAAATACGTCTTTCTGAAGAAGTGCTTGCTGGCAGCTGGGATGCGCTCCATGCTCGGCGCTGCGATCTGGTCATTGGCGCGGATGGCCCTGCACCCCATGCCCAGATCAAAACGCATCACCTAGGTTCAGTCGAGTTTGTCTTTGCAGTGAACCCTGAGCACCCATTAACGCGCTGCGCCCATCCTATTACTCCAGCCGACCTACGTTCATTTGCGCGCATCGTGGTCGGAGATACGACCCGCCACCTGCCTGCTCGCTCTACGGGATTGCTTGATGGACAGAGCCAGATCTTGGTGCCTTCACTTGCTCACAAGATAGAGTTACAGCGACAAGGGCTGGGTGTTGGTTATTTGCCACGCCATCGTATTCGGGAAGAGCTGGCTCGTGAGGATCTCGTGATCTTACCGATTGACGAAACAAGGCCAGTGGTGCCGATTTACCTCGCTTGGCAAGGTGAAGCACGAGGACAAGGCCTGAGATGGATGATTGAGCAAGTTAAGCAGGCCGAGTGGGACCCTGAATACGGGTTATTGCTGATAGAAACGCCAGCTTAAAGCTGGCGTTAGTTGATCTATCACTGACTTTAGGATGACTGCTGTTAAAAGCTATCACCAGGAATACGCACCCAGCCTTCCATCAGTACCCGCGCACTGCGGCTCATCACCGCTTTAGTAGCCGCCCATTCACCGTCGACCAATGCAGCAGCGGCACCCACACGCAGAGTTCCGGAAGGATGACCAAAGGTCACGGCATCCCGCTCACCGCCACCGGCAGCCAGGTTCACCAGTGTGCCCGGAACGGCCGCAGCCGTGGCAATGGCCACAGAAGCCGTGCCCATCATGGCGTGATGCAGCTTACCCATGGAAAGCGCACGAACACAAAGGTCAATGTCACCGGCTTGCAGGTTTTTACCACTGGAGGTGACATAGTCTGTGGCCGGGGCAACAAAGGCGATTTTTGGGGTGTGCTGACGGGCAGCAGCTTCGGAAATATCCTTGATCAGGCCCATCTTCACCGCACCATAAGCGCGCATGGTTTCAAATTTTGCCAGCGCCTCGGCATCCGAGTTGATGTCCTTCTGCAGCTCGGTACCGGTGTAACCGATATCAGCGGCATTGATAAAAATGGTCGGAATACCGGAGTTGATCATGGTGGCCTTGAAGGTACCGATGCCAGGCACTTCCAGCTCATCCACCACATTACCGGTGGGGAACATCGAGCCTTCGCCGTCAGCCGGATCCATAAACTCGATCACCACCTCGGCTGCCGGGAAGGTCACACCATCCAATTCAAAATCACCGGTTTCCTGCACCTCACCGTTAGTGACCGGCACATGGGCAATGATGGTTTTACCAATGTTCTTCTGCCAGATACGCACGGTGCAGATGCCGTTTTCCGGAATGCGTGAAGCATCCACCAACCCCTTGCTGATGGCAAAAGCACCCACGGCACCGGTGAGGTTACCGCAGTTACCGGACCAGTCGACAAAGGCTTTATTGATGGCGACCTGACCAAACAGGTAATCCACGTCGTGATCCGGCTGTTCACTTTTCGCCAGAATCACGGTTTTGGAGGTGCTGGAGGTGGCACCACCCATGCCGTCAATCTGCTGGCCGTAAGGATCAGGACTGCCGATCACCCGCTGCAGAATCTTGTCACGTGCCTCACCCGGCACCTGCGCCACTTCGGGCAGGTCGGTCAGGCTGAAAAATACACCCTTGGAGGTGCCGCCACGCATATAGGTGGCGGGAATTTTGATCTGGGGAACACTGGACATCACATGGCTCCTTAAAAAGTAACCGCGCCGGAGAACCAGCGCGGGATGGGGGCGGGGACTTGTCTGGGCGGACCGTCTGTTGCCATGGATGGCAACAGCGAGCCCCCAGGGAAGGGTTTACGGCGTGTCCGCACAGACATGCCCCGCACCCGGTTCAGAGTTCAGCGCGGGCTGATCAGACGCTACCTTCCAGGAAGTCCTGGGCGAAGCGCTGCAGTACACCACCGGCCTTGTACACATGCACTTCCGCAGCAGTGTCCAGTCGGCTCAGCATGGGTACACGCACCTGTTCACCATTCTTGCGATTGATGACCAGGGTCATGGTGCCACGGGGTGCCAGCTCGCCTTCAACGTCGTAGGTTTCAGTACCGTCCAGCCCCAGGGTCTTGCGTGTGGTGCCAGCTTCAAACTGCAGCGGCAGCACACCCATACCGATCAGGTTGGTGCGGTGAATGCGCTCAAAACCTTCGGCAGCAATCACTTCCACACCGGCCAGACGCACACCCTTGGCAGCCCAGTCACGGGAAGAGCCCTGACCATAGTCGGCACCCGCCACAATGATCAGCGGCTGTTTGCGTTCCATGTAGGTTTCAATCGCTTCCCACATGCGCATGACCTTGCCTTCCGGCTCCACACGCGCCAGTGAACCCTGTTTGACCTGACCATCCACCACGGCCATTTCGTTGATCAGTTTCGGGTTGGCAAAGGTGGCCCGCTGAGCGGTCAGGTGGTCACCACGGTGAGTGGCGTAGGAGTTGAAGTCTTCTTCCGGCACGCCCATCTTGTGCAGGTATTCACCCGCGGCAGAGTCCATCATGATGGCGTTGGACGGTGACAGGTGGTCGGTGGTGATGTTGTCCGGCAGGATTGCCAGCGGACGCATGCCTTTCATGGTGCGCTCACCGGCCAGAGCACCTTCCCAGTAAGGCGGACGACGGATGTAGGTGGACATCGGGCGCCAGTCATACAGTGGGCTTTCGGCTTCCTGACCACGATCCAGATCAAACATCGGGATGTAGACCTGCTTGAACTGTTCAGGCTTCACGCTGGAAGCCACAAGGGCGTCGATTTCTTCATCAGACGGCCAGAGGTCTTTCAGGGTGATCGGGTTACCGTTCTTGTCAGTGCCCAGCACGTCTTTTTCGATGTCAAAACGCACCGTACCGGCCAGTGCATAAGCCACGACCAGTGGCGGTGACGCCAGGAAGGCCTGCTTGGCGTAGGGGTGAATGCGGCCATCGAAGTTACGGTTACCGGACAGCACCGCCGTGGCGTACAGGTCACGGTCGATGATTTCCTGCTGGATTTTCGGGTCCAGTGCACCGGACATGCCGTTACAGGTGGTGCAGGCATAAGCCACGATACCAAAACCGAGTTTTTCCAGTTCAGGCAGCAGACCGGCTTCTTCCAGATACAGGCGGGCGACTTTGGAGCCAGGCGCAAAGGAAGATTTAACCCAGGGCTTGCGGACCAGACCCAGTTCGTTGGCTTTTTTCGCCAGCAGACCAGCCGCTACCACGTTGCGCGGGTTGGAGGTGTTGGTACAGGAGGTGATGGCCGCAATGATCACTGCGCCATCGGGCATCAGGCCCTGTTCTTCCTGCTGGCGTGCTGCGTCCAGGTTACCGGCAATGCCTTTGGCCGCCAGATCACTGGTGGAAACACGAGCATGGGGGTTGGAAGGACCAGCCATGGTGCGAACCACGCTGGACAGGTCAAACTTCAATACACGGGGGTACTGGGCTTTGACCAGACTGTCAGCCCACAGGCCTGTGGTTTTGGCGTAGTTTTCAACCAGTGCCACCTGCTCTGGCTCACGACCAGTCAGTTTCAAATACTCGATGGTCTGCTCGTCGATGTAGAACATCGCGGCAGTCGCACCATATTCAGGCGTCATGTTGGAGATGGTGGCACGGTCACCGATGGACAGGCTGGAAGCGCCTTCACCGAAGAACTCCAGATAAGCACCCACGACTCGCTCCTTACGCAGGAATTCGGTCAGGGCCAGGACGATATCGGTAGCAGTGATACCAGGTTGGCGTTTACCGACCAGCTCCACACCGACGATGTCCGGCAGGCGCATCATGGATGGCAGACCCAACATCACGGTTTCGGCTTCCAGACCACCGACACCAATAGCGATGACACCCAGAGCATCTACATGAGGCGTGTGAGAGTCAGTACCGACACAGGTATCGGGGAAAGCCACGCCATCACGTGCCTGAATCACCGGAGACATCTTCTCCAGGTTGATCTGGTGCATGATGCCGTTACCGGCAGGAATCACGTCGACGTTTTTGAATGCGGTTTTGGTCCACTCGATGAAGTGGAAACGGTCTTCGTTACGACGGTCTTCAATGGCACGGTTCTTTTCAAACGCGTCTGGATCAAAACCGGGCGCTTCCACAGCCAGCGAGTGGTCAACAATCAGCTGAGTGGGTACCACCGGGTTGACCTTGGATGGATCACCGCCTTTTTCAGCGATGGCATCACGCAGACCGGCCAGATCCACCAGAGCGGTCTGACCCAGAATGTCGTGGCACACCACACGAGCGGGATACCAGGGGAAGTCCAGCTCCTGCTTGCGCTCGATCAGCTGTTTCAGCGCATCAGTCAGGTCTTCGGGTTCACAGCGGCGCACCAGCTGTTCAGCCAGTACACGGGAGGTGTAAGGCAGGGTTTCATAAGCACCGGGCTGGATGGCTTCAACCGCCGCACGGGTGTCGAAGTAATCCAGGTTCGTGCCGGGAAGGGGTTTGCGAAATTCTGTATTCATCATAGCGACTCATCATCAGGCAAAAGGGCAGCACAACTCAGGCTGTCACATCATTAGGCACAAGGTGTTAAAAAAGTGGGCTGCCGATCCACCGGCAAGTGTGAGGACAGCCCACGAAACCACTTAACGACGTGCCGCGATTGGAGGCACAGGGCGACATTCCTCGCCCACATAGTTGGCACTGGGACGAATAATCTTGCCGTCGATGCGCTGCTCGATGACATGAGCGCTCCAGCCGGAGGTGCGGGAGATCACAAACAGCGGGGTGAACATGTCAGTCGGCACCCCCATCATGTGGTAGCTCACCGCAGAGAACCAATCGAGGTTGGGGAACATCTTCTTGATTTCCCACATGGTCGCTTCCAAACGCTCAGCAATATCGTACATCTTGGTGTTCTGCTGTTCTTCTGACAGTTCTTTGGCCACCTTTTTGATGACTTCATTGCGCGGATCAGAAACGGTGTAAACCGGGTGACCAAAACCGATCACCACTTCTTTACGGCCAACACGCTCACGGATATCGGCTTCAGCCTGATCTGGATTGTCGTAGCGCTTCTGGATCTCAAAGGCCACTTCGTTGGCGCCACCATGTTTGGGGCCACGCAGGGCACCAATCGCGCCAGCAATACAGCTGTAGAAATCTGAGCCAGTACCGGCAATCACGCGGCTGGTAAAGGTGGAGGCGTTGAACTCGTGCTCTGCATAGAGAATCAGCGAGGTGTGCATCGCACGCACCCAAGATTCACGTGGCTTTTCGCCGTGCAGTAGGTGCAGGAAATGCCCACCGATGGAGTCATCATCGGTCTCCAGATCAATGCGCTTGCCGTTGTAGGCATAGTGATACCAGTAGAGCAGCATCGAGCCCTGACAGGCCATCAGCTTGTCAGCGATATCACGGGCATCCGGGTGATTGTGATCGTCCTTCTCAGGCTTCACGCAACCCAGTACGGAGACGCCGGTACGCATCACGTCCATTGGGTGAGCAGAAGGCGGCAGCTGTTCCAGTGCCACTTTCACCGCTGCGGGCAGGCCACGCAGGGCTTTGAGTTTGTTTTTATACGCCGTCAATTCCGCTTGCGTTGGCAGCTTGCCATGCACCAGCAGATACGCAACTTCTTCAAATTCGCACTGTTCAGCCAGATCGAGAATATTGTAGCCACGGTAGTGCAGCTCGTTACCATTCCGGCCAACAGTACAGAGTTCCGTATTGCCAGCAGCCGTGCCAGACAGGGCAACCGACTTCTTTGGCTTGGGCAGTTGAGTGGTGTTCTCAGACATCAGCAGCTCCTCTTTATCCTTCAATAACCTTTTTTTAACAGCCTGTTCTGTCGGCCGTTTTACTTGTTTTTACCCTGAGCAAACAGCTGATCCAGCTTCTGCTCAAAATCGTGGTAGTTCAGGAAATCGTAAAGTTCCATACGGGTCTGCATGGTATCGACGACGGCCTTCTGATCGCCGTCATCTAAAAGATGCTGGAATACATTCAGGGCAGCCTTGTTGGCGGCGCGGAAGGCAGACAGGGGGTAAAGCACCATAGTGGCACCGTTTTCTGCCAGCTCTTTTTTGTTGAACAGTGGCGTGGCACCGAATTCGGTAATATTGGCCAGCAGGTGGGCACCCTTGATGCCGTCCGCAAAGGCTTTGTAGTCTTCCAGGGTGTGGACAGCTTCAGCAAAGATACCGTCAGCACCGGCTTCCAGACAGGCCTGGGCACGCTCAACAGCCGCATTCAGCCCTTCCATCTGGAAGGCATCCGTACGGGCGATAATAAAGAAGTCATCATCAGTACGCGCATCCACAGCCGCCTTCACGCGATCCACCATCTCCTGCAGGGAAACAATTTCCTTGTTCGGGCGGTGACCACAGCGCTTTTGCTGCACCTGATCTTCCAGATGCACCGCTGCTGCACCGGCCTTGATCATTTCTTTCACGGCGCGCGCCATATTGAAGGCACCACCCCAACCGGTGTCGATATCCACCAGCAGCGGGGTTTCCACGGCGCTGGTGATGCGGCGCACGTCTTCCAGTACATCATTCATGCTGGTCATGCCCAGATCCGGCAGACCATAAGAGGCATTGGCCACACCACCACCAGACAGGTAAATGGCCTGATGACCCACGCGGGTCGCCATCATCGCGTGATAGGCATTGATGGTGCCAACAATCTGTAGCGGGTTGTTGTCTTTCAGGGCCTGACGAAAGCGGCCACCAGCTGTCAATCTTTGTGTCATGGAGTATTCCTCTCTCTTTTTAATTCAATGCTTCTGGATCGTGAGATGACAGCGACTCTTTGAGACGCTGCTCTACATTGTTGCGTGATGCACGGATATGACGACGCATCAACATTTCAGCCAGTTCTTCATCGCGCTGCTCGATGGCATCCACAATGCGGTAATGCTCTTCAAAAGCCCGTTGTGGACGACCGCTGGTCGCACTAAAGCGGTAACGATACATACGCACCAGGTAATAAAGCTCACCACACAAGAGCGCCTTCAGCTTTTTATTGCCACTGCCTTGGACGATGCGATAATGAAAATCCAGATCACCTTCTTTTTGGTAGTAGGCAATATTCTCTTGCAGCTCTGCCTGAGACTGGTGTTTCTGCAACAAGGCTTTCAAGCCATCAATTTCGTTTTGTGGCATCTGGCGCGCCGCCAGACGGCAAGCCATGCCTTCCATTGCCTCGCGTACTTCGTAGAGTTCCAACAACTCTTCCAGCGATAAGGACACCACTCGCGCACCAACATGCGGAATCCGCGTGACCAGATGACGCCCCTCTAGACGACGCATCGCCTCTCTTAAAGGGCCACGCGAAATACCATACTGTTTCGCCAAGCCGGGTTCGGTAATCTTGCTACCTGGCGCTATATGCCCAGTGACGATCGCATCCTGAATTTCCTCAAAAACACGATCTGCTAGGGTCAGGCTATCCCCGACCTCACTGGCCCAATGCTGCTCATTCACAGCGGAATCGTTTATCATAGTGGCACTTTTCTTAAGCGGATCAGGGTGGAACAGGCAGCTCCACATCATTGTCGACAATCATGCTATGCGAGCCACTGTAGACAGGAGCAGCCAAGAGGTCAATTAGAACCTTAGTCTTAACCTTGCCCAGCCAAGCCTTATCCGCTTGATTAATAAAAGCATTTGATCTTGGGTAGTAAAAACGACGCCCTAGTCACCTCTTCAAAGTGTCAACAACTTGGCCTATATCTCTATGTCTTTTGCCCCTCTTCCTTATTTAGATAGCCGCGCCCTACTTCGCTTGATTCAGCATCAACCCTGGCCTGTATTACTCGACTCTGGCCACCCGAGTGCACGCGCAGGACGCTTCTCGATTGCCAGCGCCGCGCCCAGCCGTCGTCTGGTGATTCAGCAGCCGCAACAAGCGGCAGCGCTCGATCAACTTCGCCCCACCCTGCCTGATGGCGAGGTGGCGGCTGACATTGCTCATCTGCCTTTTATCAGCGGGTGGATAGGCTACTGGAGTTATGCCGCTGGCCAGCTTTTTGAGCCAGTTACCCAGCAGGCGGAGGATGACCTTGGCCTCCCTTGGATTGCGATGGGCTATTACCCCTGGGCCTTGGTGACCGATCATCAACGCCATGAATCATGGCTGGTGGGCAACGCGCCAGCATGGATACGCCAGCGCCTGGCCAACGAGCCCGCTGCGCCCGCTTTACACGCTTTCCAGTTGACGGAGCCTTTTCGCAGCAATATGAGCCAAGACGCTTATCGAGAGAAGTTTGCTCAGGTCCAAGCCTGGCTGCGCAGCGGAGATGTGTATCAAATCAATCTGGCGCAGCGTTTTTCGGCTGGATTTCAGGGGGATCCTTTAACCGCTTGGTCTTTATTGCGCGAACAGATCGCGGCCCCCTTTGCCGCCTACCTGGATTTTGGCGATCATCAACTGCTGTCTTTATCACCCGAGCGCTTTCTCTGCGTTGATGCACAAGGCTGGGTCGAAACCAAACCCATCAAGGGTACGCGGCCGCGCGGTGCGACCCCAAATGAAGATCAGCGCCTTGCCGAAGAACTCCTCAACCACCCCAAGGATCGGGCTGAAAACCTGATGATTGTAGATCTGCTCAGAAATGATCTCGGGCGGGTTTGTCGTCCAGGAAGCATCCGTGTGCCCGATCTATTTACACTGGAAAGCTATACCAATGTGCACCATCTGGTGAGCCGCGTAGTGGGAAAATTGACATCCCAAGCCAGCGGAGTGGATCTACTGGCGGCCAGCTTTCCAGGAGGATCGATTACGGGGGCACCCAAGATTCGGGCGATGGAGATTATTGATCAACTGGAACCACAACAGCGCAGCGTGTATTGCGGCTCGATCGGCTATCTCGATGATCGTGGACAGATGGACTTTAATATCGCTATCCGTACTTTTATTGCGCGCCAGCAACGCCTTTATGTGTGGGGAGGCGGCGGTCTGGTGGCTGATTCAGATCCAGAGGCAGAATATCAGGAAACCCTAGATAAAATTGCGCAGCTGATCCGTTGCCTACAGCCTGATTTTTTGCGTGATTGAGGACTGGGATCTAGCAACTTGGCTAGGTCCAACCTCACTCAAAACTCAGTGATGACGCCCTCCATTCTGCGGCACAAGCACTCAGACTAGGACACTTCAAAATGCCAGCCTCGCCGATACTCCTCATCGAACCAGCTTTGTAAGCGCGCCATCTCATGCAACAGCTGTTCGAGATTGGATTGTGCCAGTTGCAGATGCCCTGATTTAATCTGCGTTTCCAGCGCTTCCGTGATCTGCGCCAGATCTGGCACACCACAGTAGCGCGTGGCTCCGTGCAAGCGATGCACCGCCTCTTGCATCTTCTCTGGCTCTTGCTCTGCAAAAGCCGCTTTCAACTGAGCACGACTGGCACCTAAGGAGTCAACGAGCAGTTCGAGCAACTCATCGGCCAGCTCTGGACGGCCTGCCGCCAAATGCACCCCCATTTCCTTATCCACTGGGGGCTGATCCCAGCGTGAGGCACGAGTTTGTGAGCGCTCACCTAGCCAACGGTGCATCACATCGACCAGCTGCTTTTCCTGCAAGGGTTTAAGCAGCACGTCATTGATCCCAGCATCCAGCCACAGGCGTTTTTCTTCATGAGCGGCATGGGCTGTCAAAGCAATAATCGGCAAACTGCGGTACTGATGTCCCAGTGAACGTATGCGCTGAGCGGCTTCAAAACCCGTCATCCCCGGCATATGAATATCCATCAGCACCAGATCAACCCGATGGAGCTGGATCAACTGTAAAGCCTCATCACCATGAGTCGCTTCTAAAGCTTGATAGCCCATTTGCTTTAAGAGGGTGACCAGCAGCAGCAAATTAGAAGGTGTATCGTCTACCGCCAAAACCCTAGGCTGGCGTTCGACTGGCTCAGCCAGTACAAGCGGTGCGGCCGTGGGTGTCGGCGCAGGCAAAGGCGCTCGCTGCTCTAACTGCTCTTTGACAGCACGGCGAAGCGTCTCAACCCCCAGCGGCTTTGCAAGAAAGGCTTCGCTGGTATAAGCACGCCAAAAGTGAAGCAGCTCGGCATCACTGGTATTGAACACCAGCACACTAGGGCACCCCTGCTGCTGCGCTTGCTTGACCCAATCACGCCAGAGCGGGTCCTGCATCTGTTGTGCATTCATTCCGATCAGCAGCAGTGAGGGTGAGAGCTGCTGCAAGTCAGGTAAGACTAACGAAGAGGTCACCTGCGCCCCCCAGCTGCGCAGCTGATGACACCAGCTTTGGTTGGTCAGCGGGTGAGATTCAATGACAAGCACCGCTTGGCCTTTAAGCCAAACCTCGGGTTCCTGAGCAGGCTGGACAATTTGAAGCGGTAGACTAAACCAGAAGGTCGACCCCTGGCCTTCGGTGCTATCCAGATCAATCCGCCCTCCCATCTGCTGCACCAGCTGCTTACAGATGGCCAAACCCAGCCCGGTGCCACCAAACTGGCGGGTTTGTGTTGTATCCGCCTGAGAAAAAGCACGAAAGAGCTTTTGACGCTGGACTTCACTCAACCCTATGCCTGTATCGCTGACACTAAAGCGCAGCTGGCAATAGCGTCCGATCTGCTGCACCTCCGGCTCATCGCCTTCTTCGGGCAGATCATCCAGCATAATCCGCACCACCACCTCACCTTCTGCGGTGAACTTCAGTGCATTCCCAACCAGATTGGTGAGCAGCTGCTTTAAGCGCAGTGGATCAGCCTTCACCTGTAGCGGAACATCGTCATACACCAGACCGAGCAGATTCAGCTGCCCGCGATGGGCTTGTGGGGCAAAGAGCGAAAGGCAATCTTCTAGAAGCTGGCGCAATGCCAGCGGCTCTTCTTCAAGCACCATCATGCCGGCTTCAATTTTAGAGAAATCCAGAATGTCATTGATGATGCCAAGCATGGTTTCTGAAGCACCAAGAATGTGAGTGAGGTATTCTCGCTGGCGATAATCAAGTTCAGTGCGTGATAAAAGATTAGAAAAGCCAATAATGCCATTCAAAGGCGTGCGAATCTCATGGCTCATATTGGCCAGAAACTCAGATTTAATCCGGCTGGCTTGCAAAGCATCCTTACGCGCACGATCCAGCTCGATATTTTTGATTTCAATCGTTTCAAGGCTGCGCAGTGCATCCTCCTGAATCTCTTCAATCGATTGATTCAAAAACTGTTCACGCTGTGTCACGGCATCCGCCACATCCCAGATTCGCGCACGCAGATGTCGCAGTTCCTGAACTTCGTTCAGATCCTCTAAGGTGCAAGGTTCGCCAGCCGCAACCTGCTGCAAGGCATGACTATAGTTATCCAAGCGCCTTTGCAAGTAGCGGATAAAATGATGGGTTGCCATCCAGCTGAAGAACAAAAAGCCCAGCACCAGTGCACCGCTGAGCAGCAGCATACGATATTGATAGAGCCGCAAGGGTGTCCGAGAAATTTCCAGCTCAGCCCAGCCAACCAGCTGAGGGCCATCCGCCGCACGCAAGCGCTGCACATCGCGTAAAGCACCGACATCATAGAGGGGTTCAATAAAGCGGAGGGTATCTTGCTCAACCGCATAAGAGGATTGGTGGGTCCAACGCAGATGCGCATCACGCTCGAGCGGGCGCATGCTGGGTCCACTGTGCAATAGGCTCTGCTGGCGTTGATCATAAATCGAGAAGGCTCGCACATCGGGAGTTTCGAGCAGCTGCTCAGAAACAGCTCTGAGCCAGGCCTGACGATCTGGTTGCGTCAGACCCATCGCCAGCGCGGGACTGAGATTTCTCAGCGTGAGCTGGCCTTTTTCAAACAACTGCCGCTCCAGCGCTTGAAAGTGCTGCGATAACATCCAGCCCCCCAACAGCAGCACCAGCAGCCATAGAGGGAAGAATCCCAGAAAAAACACCCAGCCTTTCAAACTCATCCGCATGATAGCTTGCCCCTGCTCATCCTTGTTTGGTGCGCTCGATCTGCTTGGCTTGCTGCCAATAAGCTTCCATTTGCTCCAGTGTCACGGCTTGTTCTGGATCAGCCTGACGCTCTAGCGTTAAAGGTGCTCCAGCAGCAGCGCTCAAGCGCTCGACCTGCTGAAAGCGCTCTGTAAATTTGCGATTGGTGCCTCGAAGCGCCTGCTCAGGGTCCACCTTTAAATGGCGCGCCAGATTGAGGGTCGCAAAAATAAAATCGCCAACTTCATCAGCGACAGCGGCCTGTTCACCGCTGGCCAATGCAGCGCGGATTTCATCCAGCTCTTCCTGCATTTTATCCACGACAGCCAAGGACTCGGCCCAATCAAAGCCCACACTGGCAGCGCGCTTTTGTAATTTAACTGCGCGCGTCATCGCCGGTAGCGCTATGGGAACAGCATCCAAAACGGAGACTGGCTGCTGCAAAGAGGCCGCAGCCTGACGCTCTTCGGCTTTGATTGCCTCCCAGCGCTGCTTGACCTGCTGTTCATCCACAAAAGATGGATGAGCGGCGTCTGCATCAACAGGCGTTTTCTGCTGAGATAAGCCATTCAGCGTCCCAGAAGGGAAGACATGAGGATGGCGACGAATTAATTTGGCGGTGAGCTGATCGACGATCGTCGCAAAATCATAACGCCCTTCTTCTTCAGCAAAGCGGGCATAGTAGACAACTTGAAACAGCAGATCACCCAGCTCTTCTTGAAGATGCTGATAATCCTGCTGCTCGATACATTCCGCCACCTCATAGGCTTCTTCTAGCGTATGCGGCACGATGGTCTGCCAGGTTTGCTTTAGATCCCAAGGGCAACCCTGCTGGGGATCACGCAGCCGCGCCATCAGCGCCAGCAGATCCTGTATTTGATAGCCTTCTGACACAAGCTTTCCTTTTGACATCACGCCTGCTTAATCTGCCGACTTGGCAGAAGAAGGCGTCAATTTTTGACGGAAGCGATGCACATCCACCACATTGGGGAGTTGATTCAGCTTATTCAGAACCTGACCCAGCGCTTCCAAGCCTTGGACTTCCAGCGTCAGCAGCAGATTGGCCAGATTCTCTTTTTTGTCGGTCAGTGTATTCACTGAAAGCACATTGACCTTTTCATTGGCCAGAATCAACGTGATATCGCGCAGCAGGCCAGTGCGATCCCAGGCCTTGATACGAATATCCACTGGATACATCTGGGCTTTTTTGTGGCCCCACTCAACATTGACCAAGCGATTCGGATCTTCTGCGCGCAGCTGCCCCACATTGGAACAATCCTGGCGGTGAATCGTGACGCCGCGACCGAGGGTGATATAGCCGAGGATGTCATCACCGGGTAAGGGTTGGCAGCATTTGGCCATCTGGGTCATCAGATTACCAACACCCAAAATGGTGACATCATCTTTCGTCGCCGTCTCTTTACGCTGCCCAGGGCGCGTCAACAAGCGATCCAGCTGATCCAGATCTTCAGTTTCTCCGAACAGGTGCTGCGCCATAGACAGGACCTGCCCCAGACGCACATCTCCAGCACCGAGTGCAGCGTAGAGATCCTCTTCTTTGTGCAGATTCAAAGCCTGAGCTACGGCCTTCAGATCCAAGCCTTCTAAGCTGAGGCGACTGAACTCTTTTTCTAGCAGCTGACGACCTTCATCGATATTTTTATCGCGATCTTGCAGCTTAAACCAATGCTGGATCTTGGCGCGGCAGCGTGAGGTTTTGACATAGCCCAGCGCGGAGTTCAGCCAATCGCGACTCGGTGCGCCCTCTCCTGCGGTGGTCAGTATCTCAACCTGCTCGCCCGTTTTAAGCGCATAGTTCAGCGGCACAATACGCCCATTGGCCTTGGCACCCCGGCAGCGGTGGCCGATTTCGGTATGCACACGGTAGGCAAAATCGATGGGCGTTGCACCTTGAGGGAGGTCAATCACATGGCCATCTGGCGTAAAGACATAGATACGATCTGGCGTGACATCATGCTGTAATTCATCACGCAAGCCAGTGGCATCGCCTATTTCTTCCTGCCATTCCAGCACCTGACGCAACCAGGCAATCTTCTCTTCATAGGCATTGCTCTTGCCACTGGCATCGGTGCCCTTGTAGCGCCAGTGTGCGCACACCCCAAGTTCAGCTTCATCATGCATCGCGAAGGTACGAATCTGGACTTCCAGCACCTTGCCTTCTGGCCCAAGTACCGCCGTGTGCAAGGAGCGATAGCCGTTCTCCTTGGGCGTGGCAATATAGTCATCAAACTCATGCGGGATATGGCGATACATGGAGTGAACAATGCCCAGTGCGGCATAGCAATCGCGCACCTCAGGCACCAGAATCCGTACCGCGCGCACATCATAGACCTGAGAAAAATCGATCTTCTTGCGCTTCATTTTGCGCCAGATGGAATAGATATGCTTGGCACGGCCTTGCAGATCCGCGCCTTGTATCCCTTGGTCCTGGATAGCGCTAGACAACTGCTGAATCACCTGCTGAATATAACCGTCGCGGTCCATGCGGCGCTCAGCGAGCAGGCGCGCAATGTACTTGTAGCTATCTTCTTCGAGATAGCGAAAAGATAAGTCCTCCAGCTCCCATTTGATATGGCCGATGCCGAGGCGATGGGCCAAAGGCGCATAGATTTCAAAGACTTCACGCGCGACACGCAGTCTTTTATCTCGCGGAGCCGTTTTGACTTGGCGCAGAGCGCAGGTCCGCTCAGCCAGCTTGATCAATGCCACGCGCACATCATCGATCACCGCAACCAGCATCTTACGCAGCTGCTCAAGCTGGCTTTGCTTTTGACCAAAAGCAGGCAAGTCACTTGGCTGTATCTGACTGATGGCAGCCATCTGCTGCACGCCATCAATCAACTTGCTGACCGAGCCACCAAAGCGCTTTTCGATGGCCTCCAGCGTAATTAACTCTTCGCGCACGCCACGATAAAGAATCGCCGCCATCAGGGTTTCATCATCCAGATGCAACTCACCGAGAATATCGGCCATCTCCAAGCCAGTGCGCAGGCTGCTCGCCCCTTCATACCACTGACGCTGCTCTGCAATGGCGCGGGCTTCAAGCTCTTCGGCCAGTTCTGCCGCAGCGAGGACTCGATCCGGATGGGCCAGAGCCACTTCCTTTTGTAAATGCTCTATCCAAAGGGGGAGGTCAACCTGACCATTTTCTTTCAGTGGTTGATCGTCTCTAACTTTTACCATGCCCTATCCCACCTCTTGCTAAGGCGCGCTTACGCCTGAGATCGTCTTAAACAGCAAACACACCTGTTGAGAGATAGCGATCACCTCGATCGCACACTATAGCAACGATCACCGCATTCTCCAGTTCTGCTGCGATTTTCAACGCACCGGCAACCGAACCACCTGAGGAGACACCGGCAAAAATGCCCTCTTCACGCGCCAGACGCCGTGTCATCGCTTCTGCTTCTTGCTGGCTGATATCGAGGACACGATCCACACCAGCAGGATCAAAAATACTGGGTAGATAGGCCTCAGGCCAGCGGCGGATACCCGGAATACTCGAGCCTTCTTCTGGCTGCAAACCCACGATTTGTACTGCTGGGTTCTGCTCCTTGAGATAGCGCCCCGTGCCCATAATCGTGCCGGTGGTGCCCATCGAGCTGACAAAATGCGTGACACGCCCTTGCGTTTGCTCCCAGATTTCTGGGCCAGTCGACTGATAGTGCGCCAGCGGATTATCCTGATTGGCAAACTGATTCAACACGCGACCCTTGCCTTCACGCTCCATTTGCAGCGCCAAATCGCGTGCGCCTTCCATGCCTTGCTCTTTGGTGACCAGAATCAATTCCGCACCATAGGCCTGCATCGACCACTTGCGCTCATCAGAAAGGTTCTCTGGCATGATCAAAGTCATGCGATAGCCCATCACGGCGGCCGCCATCGCCAGGGCAATGCCGGTGTTGCCTGAGGTGGCTTCGATAATACGCTCACCCGGTCGAATATCACCACGCTGCTCAGCTTGACGTATCATCGAGAAAGCAGGCCGATCCTTGACTGAACCGGCAGGGTTATCGCCCTCCAGCTTCACGAGTAGATGATTATTGCGCCCTGCATGAAGACGCTGTAAACGAACAAGAGGAGTGTGACCCACTAAATCAGCGACACTGGGCCATTTGGGAAAAGCAGACATAGAGCCAACCTTATTATTCACTAAACATTCAACCCTCACGATCGACGTGAGGACCGGTGCAACTCAAGAGACGATCATCCAATGCGTGTTAGGAGATCAGATCGATCACCAAGCCTTTGATATTCACTAAACGCCGCGCAATCGCCACGCGATCTTTTTGCTGATGCATCACCAGCTCCAGCAGCTCTTCAGCCTCGTCATCGATACGTCGGACAATCTGATGCCGATCCGCTGGATGCCAGCCAGGACCAACACTATCCACCTGAAACCCACCTTTGACCACCTTGGCGACCAGCTGTGCCAAAACCGCACGAAAAACTTCGAGATTGCCAATGGTCGGGTTGCGCTCTAACTCTTCGCCAGACTGCTCCATCAACTCCTGTAGCTGGCGCAATTCACGTTTAAGATCAGCCCGTCCAGCAACCGAAATCTGGTTCAGCAGCTGATCATTAAAACTGCCGGTTGTCGTCGTTTGCGCATCGGCACGCGCGCTGGGCTTTCTTTTTTGTCGATCAGAACGCAGGTTCTTCAGCATAGTGTTGACAGGTAACATGCTGTTTACCTCGCGGCTGCATCAATATACAAAGGAGGCGCAATCTGCCCACCTTGGGTAACGCAGAACTGCTTCAGTGCCTGAAAGGCAGGCTGCAGCTGGGCTTCATACTGCTCTTCTAAGGCACGGCGCTGCTGATCCTGCTGGGCTTTTTCATCCGGCGCTAAATCAAGGTAGGCCTGATGGGTCGCGAGATGGCGCGCCCGCTGGTAAATCTGATCAATCACCTGCCACTCTGGTTGCTGTACATAGCGCCCTTCTTGCAGCAGATCCAACATCACGCGCAAGCGCAAGCAGGCTTCAATCTGATCCATTTGTTGATCCTCAGCGGCACGACAAATCAACAAAATTTGCTCATACAGGTTGTGGCTGGCCTGTTCAGCTTCACGCCGATGGGTGGCCTCGGCCAGTGCTTGCCGCCGCTTGGCTTCGAGATGCACATGCAGGGCATAACCAGCGAAAGGGATTAAAAAAGCAATGGCAACAGCAAGGAGAATAGCGGCGTCTTTAATGCTCATCTTGTGCCCTTTTGGTTGGAAGGCGAATCAATCAAAAGATGAAGAATAACAGATGACTGGTCAGGAAAGCACGCCTAACCGCCTCTTGCCTCAGCCCACAAAAAAGCAGGGGTAACCCCCTGCTTGTCTATCCAACCCAGTCACGAGCGATGCTTAGCCAGTATTACGCAGTCCCGCGGCGATACCGGCTATCGTGACCATCAAAGCCCGCTCAAGCAGCGCCTGCTGCTCAGCCGTCGGGCAGACACCTTGCTGCTCACAAGCGCGCACCCGAGCAAGCAATTCAGCCTGTAGATGATGCAGCGGGATAATATAAGGCGTGCGGACATGGATCGCCTGACGTGTTAGCGGCACTTCTTGCAGCAGCTCTGTTTGCTCACGCAAACGCAGGACCACCGCCTGGAGCGTCTGCTGACGCTGTCGCAGCGTTCGCCCCAGCGGGTGGAGTGCTTCATCCACCAGCAGCTGTTCATACTCCTCAACCAGCGCCAGATCCACCTTGGCCAGCACCATCTCCAACATATTGATATTACTGGCAAAGTAAGGCCAGCCATCCACCATCTCACGCAGCAATTCTGACTGGCCTGCTTCTTCTGCCTTCAAGAGCGCTTCATCCGTGCCCAGCCAGGCTGGCAGCATTAAACGCACTTGTGTCCAGGCAAAAATCCACGGAATCGCGCGTAAAGATTCGATCCCACCACCGGCTTTGCGCTTGGCGGGCCGACTCCCAAGTGGCAGCTTCGCCAGTTCTTGCTCGGGCGTCAGCTGACGAAAATAACGCACAAAATCTGGATGATCCTTCACCAGCGCACGGTAACTCTGTACGCCTGTCTCAGCCAGCTGATGCATCAACTCACGCCAAGCGGGTAAGGGCGCAGGCGGTGGCGCGACAGTAGCCTCCAATACGGCGCAGGTGTAGACCTCCAGCGCCCGCTCGGCCAAGGCTGGCAAACCAAATTTGAAGCGAATCATCTCTCCTTGCTCGGTCACTTTTAACCGCCCCTGCACTGAGCCAGGTGGTTGAGCCAGAATCGCCGCCTGGGTGGGCGCACCGCCGCGACCCATAGTGCCACCACGACCGTGAAACAGAGTGAGAGCAACCTGATGCTGAGCGCAAACCTGCGTCAAAGCTTCTTGAGCACGATACTGTGCCCAGCTGGCTCCTAGCTGACCGGCATCTTTTGAAGAATCGGAATAACCGATCATCACCTCCTGATGCTGGGAGGAATAACGGCGATACCAATCCAGCGCCAGCAAGCCATCAATGACCCTTGGTGCACGCTCAAGATCCGCTAAAGTTTCAAAGAGCGGCACAATACGCATGGCTCTTTTGACCCCAGCCGCTTTCAGCAGCAAGGCCACCGCCAGCACATCTGAAGGCTGGCCTGCCATGGAGATGACATAGGCCCCCAAGGCATCGGCACGCTCCTTAGCAATCACGCGACAAGTGGCCAGCACTTCTTGGGTTTCTTCTGAGCAGGGCCAGCTGGTGGGGAGCAAAGGGCGCGGGTTGGTCAGCTCATGCAGCAGGAAGTCAACGCGGCGCTGCTCATCCCATAGTGCATAATCTCCCAAACCTAAAAACTGCGTCGCCTCACTGAGCGCCTGAGCATGACGCGGCGCTTCTTGGCGCACATCCAGCTTCAATAGATTCATACCAAAGGCAGACAAGCGACGCAGAATATCCTGCAACAAACCCTCTGCTATCACCTGCATACCCTGATCACACAAGGAGCGGTAGCACAACAGTAGCGGAGCACGCAATCCGTCGGCATCAAAGATCACCCGCTCATCCTGATAGGGCTGGCCATCGAGCTGCGCTTTTAGCCAATCCAAGGTGGCGCGCAGGCGATCTCGTAGCTGCCCAAGCAAAACACGATAGGGCTCGCGGGCAGGCCCACCCAGATACTGAATGAGCTCGTCACTGGCCTGATGCATAGAAAGCTCAGAACGCAACTGATCAACATCACGCAGATAGAGATCAGCCGCCATCCAGCGCGACAGCCAGAGCACTTCTTGCGTGACCCGAGCCGTCACACGCGGATTGCCATCTCGATCGCCTCCCATCCACGAGGCAAAGCGTATCGGGGCGGCCTCCAGAGATAAACGCGACGCTCCTTGGGCTTCTAGCTCACGATCTAAAGCACGATAAAAAGCAGGAACGGCCTGCCAGAGGGAGTTTTCAATCACCGCAAAGCCCCATTTGGCTTCATCGACAGGCGAAGGGCGCTGATTACGAATTTCGTCGGTATGCCAGGCTTGCGCGATCAGCTCTTCAAGACGCACCAAGACCCGCTCACGCAGCGCTGGCTGATAAGATGCCTCATACTCAGCTAAACAGGCATCCAGGGCATCATATTTTTGAATCAGCGTACGACGACTGACTTCAGTGGGATGCGCAGTAAAGACCAGCTCAACCTGCTGGCGCTCCAATGCTTGCACTAAATCAGCAGGCGCATGCCCCCCTTCTTTCAATCGAGTCAGTAGCGCCTTGAAACCAGGCTGTTCACCGCCTCGATAATCCTCGACTACACGCTCACGCGCTCGATAGTGCTGCTCAGCGGCATTGGCCAGATTCAGAAACTGCGTAAAGGCTCGCGCCATTGGCAGCAGCTCATCATCTTTTAACGCGTGCAGAGCTTGAATCAGCTCCTGCTGCTCCACTTGACCGCGATGCAACTGCTTAGAAAGCTGGCGGATCTGCTCAACCTTGCGGAAAAAATCATCACCCAAGGCATTGCGCATCGTGCGACCCAAGCCTTCACCTAACACACGAACCTGCTCCCTTAAGGAGGTATCTAAACTGTGCATTGTCTTCCTCTCTTGCTCTTCCTGACCTGCGCTCGTGATGTTTATCCGAGGCTCTCTCAGGCCTATTCGCGGCACTTTTTCGCTTCTTATCAAAAAATAAGCGGCAATAGGCTTGCAATTCAAAATCAACTCTCTATAATGCGCAGCCGTTGGCTATGTAGCTCAGCTGGTTAGAGCACATCACTCATAATGATGGGGTCCCCTGTTCAAATCAGGGCATAGCCACCAACTTGATCAAATCAAGGCTAGTTTTAGCAGAAAAGTCTTTAAAATGAAAAGCTTTTCATTTTGGGCTTGACCTAGAGCGAAATAACCTTAGAATGATCAGCGTTTTAATAAGTTGTTCCCGAATAGCTCAGTCGGTAGAGCAGTTGACTGTTAATCAATTGGTCGCAGGTTCGAGTCCTGCTTCGGGAGCCAAACTTACTAAAACTTCTTGCTTGTGAATGTTCCCGAATAGCTCAGTCGGTAGAGCAGTTGACTGTTAATCAATTGGTCGCAGGTTCGAGTCCTGCTTCGGGAGCCATTTCACACCTTCGTTTTAAGCCTTTGATCTCCCTTTTGCTCTCCTCTTTTTTTACCCTTATTTTTATCCCTCGTTTCTTTTTTTAATTCTGCGTGACCCTTTTGGTTTTTCTTGTGCTGCCCTCTTTTTGCCAGCTTGTAGCTGACTCATGCGCACAAAAAAACGCGCTGATCTTGCCACCAGCGCGCTGGATGCCATCCCAAAGGAACAGCTGCACTCTATTTCTTTTTCTTCTGCGCTGCCAATAAGAGCGCACCCAGAGTATTACCCTGCAAGGCAGGCTGAGCGGGTGCTTTTTTCGGGCGCGCATCACGTGATGATGATGACTCCTTCACGACTGGCTGCTCATCTAAGCGCCGCGTTAAGGCAATACGCTTACGCGGAATATCCACTTCGAGCACCTTCACCTTCACCAGATCACCCGCCTTAACCACTTCACGCGGGTCCTGAATAAAGCGATCGGCCAGTGCAGAAATATGCACCAAACCATCCTGATGCACACCGATATCCACAAAAGCACCAAAATTAGCCACATTGGTCACGACACCTTCTAGCACCATCCCCGGCTTGAGATCTTTAATATCCTCGACCCCTTCCATAAAAACAGCCGCACGAAACTCAGGACGCGGGTCACGACCTGGCTTATCCAGCTCTTTTAGGATGTCCTTGACTGTTGGCAAGCCAAACTGCGCATCGGTCAACTGAGCAGGATTCAAGCTGGTCAGAAAAGCCGTATCACCGATCAGACTCTCAACAGGGCGCTGGTGATTCTGGGCAATGCGCTCGACCAGTGGATAGGCCTCAGGGTGGACTGCAGAAGCATCGAGCGGATTCTGACCGCGCATAATACGTAAAAAGCCAGCACACTGCTCATAGGCCTTTGGCCCTAGGCGCTTGACCTTGAGCAGATCTTGACGCGTACGAAATGCGCCCTGCTCATCTCGCCAGGCAACAATATTTTCTGCCAAGGTGGCATTTAAGCCTGAGGTCCGCGCCAATAGCGGCACCGAGGCCGTATTCAAATCAACGCCCACGGCGTTAACACAATCCTCGATAACTGCATCAAGCGTTTTGGCTAACTGAACTTGCGACACATCATGCTGATACTGACCCACACCGATGGACTTGGGCTCAATCTTGACCAGCTCAGCCAGCGGATCCTGTAAGCGGCGCGCAATGGAGACCGCGCTGCGATGGGTGGCATCCAGATCAGGAAATTCCTTGGCTGCCAGCGCAGAAGCAGAATAGATCGAGGCACCCGCTTCATTCACCATCACCTTTTGCAAGCGATGCTCAGGAGCCTGCTTATGGCACCAGCTGATCACCTCTGCCGCCAGCTGATCGGTTTCACGGCTGGCCGTACCATTGCCCACGGCGATCAATTCCACCTGATGCTGCGCACAAAGACGCGCCAGCACCGCAATAGATTCCTGCCATTGATTGCGCGGCGCATGCGGATAGATGGTGGTGTGATCAACCAGCTTGCCCGTTGCATCCACCACCGCGACCTTTACGCCAGTACGCAAGCCAGGGTCCAGCGCAAGCGTTGGGCGCGGCCCCGCTGGCGCAGCCAAGAGCAGATCCTTTAAATTGTGGGCAAAAACCTGAATCGCGGCCTCCTCGGCCAACTCACGTAAGCGACCCAGCAGCTCGGTTTCCAGGCGACTGGATAGTTTAATCTTCCAAGTCCAACGCACCACCTCATGCAGCCAACGATCAGCAGAGCGCTGCTGCTGCGCAATCCCCCAGTGCTCTGCAATCACCGCTTCAAAAGGATGGGCCACCAGCTCTTCTTCTTGATCCAAACGGATATTCAGCGCCAGAAAGCCCTCGTTACGACCACGGAACATGGCCAAAGCACGGTGCGAAGGCGTTGTGCGCAAGGGCTCATCATGGGCAAAGTAATCGCTAAATTTCGCGCCGGCCTCCTCCTGCCCTGCCAGCACACGGCTTGATAAGATGCCTTCTTGCCATAAGGTCTGACGCAAACGCCCAGCCAGCTCCGCTTCTTCAGAGAAGCGCTCCATCAGGATCTGCTTGGCACCATCCAAAACGGCCTTCGCATCGGCAAAACCGGCCTCGCTGTTGATATAGGCTTGCGCTTCTTGTTCAGGCTGTAATTCAGGCTGCGCTAGCAGGGCATCCGCCAAGGGCTCGATACCGGCTTCACGCGCGATCTGCGCTTTGGTGCGACGCTTAGGTTTATAAGGCAGATAAAGATCTTCAAGGCGCTGCTTGGTTTCTGCTGCCTGAATCTGAGCCTCTAATTCTGGGGTGAGCTTATCCTGCTCGGCGATGGAAGCCAGCACGCCCTTGCGTCGCTCTTCAAGCTCACGCAGATAACCTAGGCGCTCCTCAAGATGGCGCAGCTGGGTATCATCCAGGCCACCCGTGACTTCTTTACGATAGCGCGAAATAAACGGGACGCTCGATCCTTCATCCAATAACTGAATACTGGCCTGAACTTGACGCTCCTGAACGTCAAGTTCCTTGGCAATACGTAGGGCAATACTTGGCAGCATGGGGTTCCTTAAATGCAGTAGAATCTATCGGGTCAATCAAGCTGATCTGTGACAAGGCCAGCCTAAGCAGATCATGATCTGATCAAGTCTCAGCCGATCAGAGAGCCATATTGAACTCACTGGGTTTCATCATACCATCCAAGATGGTTAAATGAAGTCCTGCGCGATTCACGCTTATGTGTTGTTTACCCAAGGAAGCAGAAGATGTCCTCATTCCCCATGCAGCAGCCACATCAAGATGCACTTGACCTCTTTTTACAGCAGGCCAAGCAACACCAGTTCAGTAAAAAATCACTGATTATTCATGCTGGTGAGACAGCTCAATCCATCTACTATCTGCTAGAAGGCTGCGTGGCTGTCTATATCGAAGACGAGCAGGGACGCGAGATGATTGTCTCCTACCTCAACAAGGGTGACTTCTTCGGTGAAATGGGGCTGTTTGATGAAATCAGCCAACGCAGCGCTTGGGTGCGCGCCAAAACCGACTGTGTTCTGGCCGAAGTCTCTTATAGCCGCTTTACGCAACTGGCCCAAGAACAACACATCCTCTGGTTCCTGCTCGGCAATCAGCTGGCACGCCGCTTGCGCGCCACCACGGAGCGGGTGGGTGATCTGGCTTTTCTGGATGTCACTGGGCGTATCGCACGCATTTTGATTGAACTAGCCAAACAACCCGATGCGATCACCCATCCAGAAGGCATGCTGGTGCGTATGACACGCCAAGAAATTGCACAACTGGTTGGCTGTTCGCGCGAGATGGCAGGACGAGTGCTGAAGGATCTGGAAGAAAAGGGACTCATCGAAGCGGAGGGCAAGAGCCTGGTCATTCTTGATCCCAGTCTGCGACCCGCCTATCCCAGCTTTAAAGCCAGCACCTAACCTGCTGCGAAACCAACGGCCAGCTACGCGCTTTCAAATCAAGCACTGAAGGCGCATTTGAGCATATCGCGCTGGCTTTTTATCCGATATAATGCCGCTTTTTATGCTGTGGCGATCTCACCCAGATCAGAAACCAGACTTGGCTCCACGCCCAGCCCTCGACCACCCCTCTTATCGATCCCTCTTGTTAAATAGGTTCTCTATGCTGAAAACGCCCTACTACCTGATTGATAAAACGCGTCTATTACGCAATATGGAGATCATGGCCAAGGTGCGTGAACTCTCCGGCGCGAAGACCTTGCTCGCCCTGAAGTGCTTTGCGACCTGGTCTGTTTTTGATCTGATGCAGGACTATATGGATGGCACCACCTCTTCTTCTTTATTTGAGGTCAAGCTGGGGCGAGAGAAGTTCAAGGGCGAAACCCATGCTTATAGCGTGGCCTATGCTGATGATGAGATTGAAGAAGTTCTCGCCAATAGCGACAAAATCATTTTTAACTCGATCAGCCAGCTTGAGCGCTTTGCGGATGTGTCGCAAAACCATGTGCGCGGCTTACGGGTGAACCCTGGTGTCAGCAGCTCAGCTTTTAGCCTTGCTGACCCAGCCCGTCCTTTTAGCCGCCTTGGTGAGCGGGACCCGATGAAAATCGCTGGGGTACTGGATCAGATTTCTGGTTTGATGTTCCACAATAACTGTGAGAACAACAGCTATGCCCTCTTCGATGAGATGCTGACGCATATAGAAGACCTCTACGGTATTTTATTGCATGAAGTGGAGTGGATTAGTTTAGGTGGCGGCATTCATTTCACCGGCCCCGACTATCCTATCGAAGCCTTCTGCGCCCGCTTGAAAAATCTGGCCAGCACCTATGGCGTCCAGATCTATTTAGAGCCAGGGGAAGCCGCTATCACCCAATCCACGACTCTCGAAGTGAGCGTGCTGGATCTGCTTGATAATGGTAAACCCTTGGCCATCGTTGACAGCTCGATCGAAGCCCATCTGCTTGATCTGCTGATCTATCGTGAAAGCGCCAAACTGCTGCCTAACGAGGGAGCGCACACCTATCAAGTCTGCGGCAAATCCTGTTTGGCAGGTGATATTTTTGGCGAATTTCACTTTCCTGAACCCTTAAAAATCGGTGACCGCCTATCGTTCCAAGATACGGCTGGCTACACCATGGTCAAGAAAAATTGGTTTAACGGTGTCAAGATGCCTTCAATTGCTGTGAAACAGCTGGATGGTCGTATTGAACTCGTCAAGGAGTTTTCTTACGACGACTTTGTGCAAGGGCTCTCATGAGCCCTGCTTCAACTGCGTAAAAGTGGAGTGATGTATTGAAATGAAAAAAAACGTTCTGATCATTGGTGCCGGAGGTGTTGCTCAAGTTGCTGCGCACAAGTGTGCCCAACACAATGATATTCTTGGTCGTATTGCCCTCGCTTCACGCACCTTGAGCAAGTGTGAAGCCATCGCCACAAGCGTAAAAGAAAAAGGCAGTATGAAGGTCGAAGGTGATATTCAATGCTATGCCCTAGATGCTTTGGATATTGAAGCCACGATTGCCCTTATTCGGGAAACCCAATCTCAGATCGTGATAAACCTCGGCTCCGCCTTTGTGAATATGTCTGTTCTCAGTGCATGTATTGCAACAGGTGCAGCCTATCTGGATACCGCCATCCACGAAGATCCAGCTAAAATCTGTGAAACTCCCCCCTGGTATGGCAACTATGAGTGGAAGCGCCAAGCCGCCTGCGCAGAAGCCAAAACCACCGCCATCCTGGGTGTTGGCTTTGACCCTGGTGTCGTCAACGCCTACGCCAAGCTTGCTGCAGATGAATATTTTGATCAGATCGATTCCATCGATATCATCGATATCAATGCCGGTCAGCATGGCCGCTATTTTGCGACCAACTTTGACCCTGAAATCAATTTCCGTGAATTCACTGGCCGTGTTTGGTCCTGGCAGAACCGCCAGTGGGTACAAAATCAGATGTTTGAACACAAGCGCACCGATGACCTACCTGTCGTTGGCACACAAACCAGCTATATGACTGGCCATGACGAGATTCACTCTTTATCCAAGAATCTTGATGTGCCCAATATCCGCTTCTGGATGGGCTTTGGTGAGCACTATATCAATGTCTTTACCGTGCTAAAGAATCTCGGTCTGCTCTCTGAGCAGCCTGTGGTGACAGCAGAAGGTCAAGAAGTCGTGCCCCTGAAGGTGGTCAAAGCTGTCCTGCCAGATCCCGGCTCCTTAGCGCCCGACTACACCGGCAAAACCTGCATAGGTGATCTGGTCAAGGGCAGCAAAGATGGTCAAGCGCGCGAGGTTTTTATCTACAACGTCGCGGACCACAAGGATGCCTACAATGAAGTCGGCTCGCAGGGTATCTCCTATACCGCTGGCGTCCCTCCCGTTGCCGCAGCGCTGCTGGTGGCGCAGGGTATTTGGGATGTTGAGAAGATGGTGAATGTCGAGGAGCTCCCCCCTCAGCCCTTCTTGCACCTGCTGAATCAAATGGGCCTGCCCACTTGTATTCGTGATGAGCAAGGTGAGCGCCCGCTCGATTTCTCTGCTCAGGCGGCGCACTTCTAAGCTGTTTAGCTTTGCGTGATCAAAAAAGCCAGCCCCTCAATGGAGCTGGCTTTTTTAGATCAAGACAAGCTGTGTTGAACTCGTGTGTTGCACTGGGATGGCAAGCACAGCGAGTCAAGGCATCAGGCCAGTGCAGGGTAGACGGCTTCCTTAAAGGGTGCCAGACCCAACCGATCCACCAGTTGCAAAAAGCTCTCACCTTCGGCACGCAGCTCAAGATAAGTATCAACAATCACCTTCAAGGTGGCCGCCACTTCATCGGCTGGAATCGCCTTGCCTAACACCTTACCCAGCTTGGCATTTTCTGTTGCGCTGCCGCCCAAGGTAATTTGATACCAGTCTTCGCCTTTTTTATCGACACCCAGAATGCCGATATGCCCCACATGGTGGTGGGCACAAGCATTAATGCAACCCGACATATTCAGCTGGATATCGCCCAGATCATGCAGGTAATCCAGATCTTCAAACACCTGGTTGATTTGATCCGCAATATTCAGCGTCTTGGCATTGGCCAGCGAACAAAAATCAAAGCCAGGGCAGACAATCATATCAGTCAGCGTATTGATGTTCGTGCGGGCCAGACTGGCCTCTTGCAAGCCCTGCCACAAGGCATAGAGGTCCTTCTGCTGCACATCGGTCAACACCAGATTCTGATCCTGAGTCGCACGTATCTCTGCAAAACTATAGGCTTCAGCCAGATCCGCTACGGCGTCCATCTGCTGGGCAGTGATGTCGCCCGGCGCGCCCAACAGAGGCTTGAGTGATAGATGCACAATACGATAGCCAGCAACACGGTGAGCTTGCGTATTGCGCTCCACCCAGACTCGAAAATCTGAATCGGCGGCTAAAGCGGCGGCAAAGGTCTGATCCTCCGCAGCTTGGGCCACATAATCAAAGGGAGCGAAATGGGCTTTCATCTCGTCAATGCGCTCTTGAGTCAAGCGCAGATCACCACCACGGCTATACTGCCATTCATCTTCCACCCAAGCACGAAACTGCTCAATACCGGCCGCCGCGACCAAGATTTTGATCCGCGCCTTGTATTTGTTATCACGCCGCCCACGCAGGTTATAAACGCGCAGAATGGCATCCAAATAACTAAACAGCTCTTCTGGTTCCAGATACTCGCGAATCACCTGTCCAATAAAGGGCGTTCGGCCTAGCCCGCCACCGACCAGCACTTTAAAGCCCATCGCACCCTCGGCGTTGCGGACCAGCTCCAGACCAATATCATGGACACGGCTAGAAGCACGATCACTCGGGCCACCACTCACCGCTATCTTAAATTTACGCGGCAGATAGGCAAACTCAGGATGCAGCGTGGACCACTGGCGAATCAACTCACACCAAGGGCGTGGATCTTCGATTTCATCCGCAGCAACACCTGCCAGCGGATCCGTCGTGGTATTACGGATACAGTTACCCGAAGTTTGAATAGCGTGCATCTGTACAGTGGCTAACTCAGCCAAAATATCGGGCACTTCTTCCAGTTTCGGCCAGTTAAACTGGATATTAGTCCGTGTGGTGAAGTGTCCATAGCCACGATCCCAGGTACGGGCAATCTTCGCCAGAGTTCGCATCTGCTGGGCAGAAAAAGTGCCGTAGGGAATCGCCACACGCAACATCGGCGCCTGGCGCTGGACATAAAGGCCATTCATTAAGCGCAGCGCGAGAAAAGCATCTTCGGACAACTCACCCGCCAGGTAACGGCGTGTTTGTTCGCGATACTGTTCAACACGCTCATCGACCAACTGCTGGTCAACCTGGTTATAGCGGTACATAGTCTTTTTTCCTCATCCTTCAGCCATCGAGAGCAGAATTTTTCGCCTAGACTAACGCTTTTCTTTTATAACGTAAAAGACTGAATGCGAATTTTTATATAACCCGTTTTACAAGACCCCTTATAGCCAAATAATCTCTCAAAATCACCATATATTCTTTTTGGTTTTATTGCCTCCTAGGCATAATCCTTGGCATTTCGCCTTATCAGGCTCGCTTGCTGTTGATTTTTAGGAGCAGATCATGTCATCCAGTGCTGCACTTGTTTCTCCATCGCGTCTCACGCACCTCAAACAACTTGAGGCTGAGAGTATTCATATTATCCGTGAAGTGGCGGCAAGCTTTGCCAATCCGGTGATGCTTTACTCGATAGGCAAAGACTCTTCCGTGATGCTGCACCTGGCACGCAAGGCCTTCCATCCTGGTCCGCCTCCCTTCCCGCTGCTGCATGTGGATACCACCTGGAAGTTTCGTGAGATGATCGAGTTTCGTGATCAGATGGCCAAAGAAGCCGGGATGGAGCTATTGGTCCATATCAATCAGGAAGGCGTGGAGATGGGCATCAATCCCATGGTGCATGGTTCGGCTCAACATACCGATATCATGAAAACCCAGTCACTGAAGCAAGCGCTCAACAAGTATGGCTTTGATGCTGCCTTTGGTGGCGCGCGCCGTGATGAAGAAAAATCGCGTGCGAAAGAGCGCATCTTCTCTTTTCGCGATAAAAACCATCGCTGGGATCCTAAGAATCAACGCCCAGAGCTGTGGAACCTGTATAACACTGAGGTCGAAAAAGGTGAAAGCATCCGCGTCTTTCCCCTCTCTAATTGGACAGAACTGGATATCTGGCAATACATCTGGCTCGAAAGCATCCCGATTGTTCCTCTTTACTTAGCCGCAGAGCGCCCTGTTGTAGAGCGCGATGGCACCTGGATTATGGTCGATGATGAGCGCCTGCCGCTGGAAGAAGGCGAAGTCCCCCAGTATAAGCAGGTGCGCTTTCGAACGCTGGGCTGCTATCCCCTGACCGGTGCGATTGAATCCAGCGCCAACAGCCTGACTGAAATTATTCAGGAAATGCTCCTCACCACCACCTCTGAGCGCCAAGGCCGCATGATCGATAAAGATGCGCGTGGTTCAATGGAACAGAAAAAAATGGAGGGTTACTTCTAATGCAAGCACTTGACGCCCAACCGACTCAGCAGCCCGTTTATCAACAACAGGGCGCAGATTTGATCGCGCAGGATATCCAAGCTTATCTCAAGCAGCATGAAAACAAGCAACTGCTGCGTCTGCTGACTTGTGGCAGTGTCGATGATGGCAAATCCACGCTGATTGGCCGCTTGCTGCATGACAGCAAGATGATTTATGAAGATCAGCTCGAAGCCTTACAGCAAGAGAGTAAAACTCAGGGTACGACTGGTGATGCTGTCGATTTGGCGCTCTTGGTCGATGGCCTGCAAGCTGAACGTGAGCAGGGCATCACGATTGATGTGGCTTATCGCTATTTTTCAACCACCCATAGAAAATTCATTATTGCCGATACCCCTGGACACGAGCAGTACACACGCAACATGGCAACCGGTGCCTCCAATTGTGAGCTGGCGATTATTCTGATGGATGCGCGCAAGGGGGTGCTCACCCAAACCCGCCGCCATAGTTTTATCGTTTCCTTGCTGGGCATTCGCCATCTGGTTGTTGCGATCAACAAGATGGATCTAGTGGATTACAGCCAGCAGGTCTTTGAGCAAATCAAACGCGATTATCTGGCTTTTGCTGAATCGCTTGATCTGCCCGAAGTCCACTTTGTGCCTTTATCCGCTTTAAAAGGCGACAATGTGGTCAGTCCCTCGAGTGCCATGCCTTGGTATTCAGGCCCTGCCTTGATGCCGCTGCTGGAAAGTGTTGATGTCGCTCCAGAAGAGATCCATCAGCCACTGCGCTTTCCGGTACAGTATGTCAACCGCCCACATCTGAACTTTCGTGGTTATTGTGGCACGGTGGCTTCTGGGCAGGTTCAGGTTGGCGATACTTTGCGTGTACTGCCTTCTGGCCGCACCAGCCGTGTTCAATCGATTGTGACTTGGGAAGGGGAGCTGGCTCAGGCCTCTGCAGCAATGGCCATCACCTTGACGCTCGAAGATGAGCTGGATATCTCACGCGGTGATCTGCTTGTGAGTGCCACAGAAGAAGTCGAGGTCACAGATCAGCTGGACGCTGATTTAGTATGGATGGCTGAGCAGCCACTAGTACAGGGCAAAACCTATCTGCTCAAAATAGGAACACGGCAGATCAACGCACGGATCAGTCGTATTCATTATCAGACGGATGTTAACAGTCTAGAGCAGCACCCAGCACAACAGCTGGAGCTGAACGCGATTGCCCATGTCAGCCTTGATCTGGAGCAGCCAGTGGTCGCCGATGCCTATCGCCATAATCGCGCCACCGGCCGCTTTATTCTGATTGATCGGCTCAATAAGAACACGCTGGCAGCGGGTATGGTCGCCACCTCCACACGCCAGAATCAGATCAGCACAGAAGCGGTGCAAGCCAGTGAACGCAGTGCTTTTTATGGTACGCAGGCAGGCCAGATCCTGCTTCACGGTGGTGATGCCAATGCACGCTTGGCCCTGGCACAGCAGTTGGAGCGGGCTCTTTTTGAGCGGGGTAAGCTGACTTTACGCCTTGAGGAAGGACAGCTGCCAGAGGGTTTGGCAACGCACCAGACGCAGCTAGAGCACTGGTTAATCCACCAAGGGCTCTTGCTGCTGACGACCTGCGCCAGCGATGCAGCAGAGCTACAAGTGCAACTGATCCAGGCCACTGGACAACTGGAGCTGCCTAATCAGCTTTCGCCCTTGCTGCAAGCGCTGAAACAACACCAGATCATCTAGTCTGTTAGAGAGATCTACTCATGACGAGCGCGGAAATGGATTTCCTGCTCGCTCATGGTGTTTTGTACTGCCTCCAAGATCCAAGGATCAATTGTGGCAGCTGAGGGTGAATAGAGACCACAGCGCGATAGCGCACGATGCACTTGAATCTCCTGCCCCAAATATTCATACACAACACGCGCGCAACAGGGCATTCTTTCGCTGTTATCCGACACGCCAAGCTTTAATCCAGTCAAGCGCGCCAAGCGCTTACGAAAGCTCAGAAACAAAATCGTCTGGGTCATTTCATGACGATTCAGCGTTTCATAATCGACTAAAAACAGGCGATCTGTCAGCAACCAAGCCAAACCCTGATAGCGATTATGGTAGATCGGGTCGCCACCTTTTGGTCCAGGCATACGCTCTGTGCGCTGAAAAACATACTGATCCCCCTGTCGCTCAATACACACCAGGTTGCGCAATATTTTTCCAGGCACAGACATAGAGAGATAATACTCATAGTAGTAGCCCAAATAGCGCTCCATTCCCTGACTACCAACAGCCCCCAAGATGTCTAGGTGGGCGCTGATCTTATCCTTTATATCGGCTGACGGCGCCAATTGGCGTGGCTGCACCTGTATCAGCTGGCGAAACTCAGCATGAGGCAACAGCAGCTCATCGACCTCCACACCAAAAAAATCACCAAAGCGGCGTAAGGTGCTGGCCGAGGGACGATAACGCCCACTGAGATAACGATTAAACTGTGGGCGATTAATTTCTAAGCGCCGACAGACCTCTGCAATCGAGCGGTAGTAGCTGCACAGCAAGCGCAGGTTGAGCGCTAAATCTTGGTTCATAGTTTGCCTTTATGTGCGATTGATCGATTGAGATGTCAAAACAGATGCAGTTTGATGCACATCATGCGCCAATTTACACCCAATAAGAGCCAAAGCGACAAATTTTCTCCCTAGCCTGAGATTGCTTAAATGTGCTGGCAATCTATCTATAATAATGGAGAAAAGACATGCTGAGTATGTTCAACGAACTTTTATGGGGGAAGGTACTGATCGTACTGCTGATCCTTGTTGGGGTCGGCTTTACCCTCGCTTCACGCTTTGTTCAGTTTCGCTTCTTTGGGCGGATGTTCAAAATTCTTGGCAGCGGACAGGCCTTTAAGAAAGATCAACACGGGCATCTCAGCTCGTTTCAGGCATTAGTGCTCTCGGTGGCGGGCCGTGTTGGTGGCGGTAATATTGCCGGTGTCGCAGTGGCAATTACCCTCGGTGGCCCAGGTGCCATCTTCTGGATGTGGCTAGTCGGTTTGATTGGGATGGCCACCAGCTTCCTCGAATGTACCCTTGCACAGGTGTATAAGCGTGCCGAAACAGATGGTACCTATCGTGGCGGCCCAGCACACTACATCATGCGCGGTATCGGTGCCCATATGAAGCCGATGGCCGTGATCTATTCTGTACTGCTGCTGATCACCTTTGGTTTTGGCTTCAATGCCTTGCAATCCTATGCCGTGGCCACCTCTGTTGGTGATGCCTTTGGTGTGCCCGTTTACTACACCGGTATTGCGCTGGCGATGATTGTTGGGGTGATTATTTTTGGCGGGGTCAAAAGAATTGCGCAGGTCGCCGAGTATCTGGTGCCCATTATGGCGGTCGGTTATCTGGTCATCGTGCTCGCCGTTGTAGGCATGAATATCGAGCGTGTTCCTGAGATGTTGATGTTGATTCTACGCAGTGCTTTTGGCCTCGAACCCCTGATCGGCGGTGGTATCGGCGCCGCGATTATGATGGGCGTCAAGCGCGGCTTGTTTTCTAACGAGGCGGGATTAGGTAGCGCACCCAACGTGGCCGCTGTCGCCTACGTCCCTCATCCAGCAAACCAAGGTATCGTGCAGTCCTTCTCCGTTTTTATCGATACCATCATTATCTGCTCAGGTACGGCTTTCTTAATTCTGCTCAGCGGTTTATTTGATCCTGCCAGCACTGAAGGCATAGGCGGTGTGGCACTCACGCAAACCGCCATGGCCATGCATGTCGGTGAGTGGGGACGTATTTTTGTCAGTGTGGCCCTGCTGCTCTTCGGCTTTAGTACCATTTTGTATAACTACTATCTGGGTGAAAATAGCCTCGCCTTTTTGAAGAATGATAACCCCAATATCCTGACCACTTTCCGCGTGTTGATTATCGGTCTGGTGTGCTGGGGTGCAACGACCGATCTGACCACAGTCTTCTCCTTTGCAGATCTCACCATGGGTCTTTTAGCGCTGGTCAACTTGATTGCCTTGCTGTTCTTGTTCAAACCAGGATTGCGCATTCTGCGTGATTTTGATCAGCAGCTTGCACAAGGCATTGAACAGCCGGTCTTTGATGTGAACAAGTTCCAAGATATGGATATTGATCCCAAGGCTTGGGAGTTAGAGCCTGAGGATGCGGCCCGTCTCCAGCAACAGCACACCTCTGCTTCTTCTTAAAGACGAAATCCCGCCCCATCGGCTTAAGGTCATGGGGCGGTGACGATGCATCTCACAAGAGCCCAAACATGAAGCCCAAACTTCTTCTTTTACATAGCGGTGGTACCATTGGCATGCAGCCTTCTGCTGAAGGCTATCAGCCCATGCCCAGCTTTCTTCCTACGCTCCAAGCGGAGCTGGCTCACCTCGACGCCCTCTATCAGATCCATTTTCTTGAACTCAGCCCTTTAATGGATAGCGCCAATCTGCAGGCCCGTGACTGGCAGCATCTGGCTAGGCTGTTGATAGCGCACTGGGAAGATTATGATGGCTTTGTGCTCTTACATGGCACAGATACGCTCGCTTATAGCGCCTCGGCGCTGTCCTTCCTGCTCGGCCCAATCAACAAGCCCGTAGTGCTCACCGGCTCGCAGATTCCGTTACTGCACCCGCGCAGTGATGCCCATCAGCATCTGCTTGAAGCTTTGATGCTGGCAAGTCGTCCAGAGTTGAATGAAGTGGTCATCTGCTTTCATCAGCGTATTCTGCGCGGCAACCGCAGTCGCAAGGTTCACTCACAAGCCATGGCCGCCTTTGATTCGCCCAATTTTCCTTGGCTGGGCGAAATGCAAATCGAGCTGCAACTTGAGTCGTCATTGCTCTTACCCGCGGCCACACCTGAATTTGTAGAGGTTGATTTAGAGAGTGTGCGCGTGGCGCAGTTCAGCTTTTTCCCTGGGGTGGAGGCAGAACAGCTGCATGCGATGATTCAGGCGCGCCCCTTGGATGGCCTGGTGCTTCACACCTATGGTGCAGGCAACATTCCGCAAGGCAATCAAGATCTTGTGCGGGTTTTGGAAGCGGCGCAGGCCCAAGGCATCACACTGGTCAATACCACCCAGTGCGCTCAGGGTGCCGTGAATCAGCAGGCCTACGCGGCTGGCAGTCTGCTGAGTCGTATCGGTGTGCTCTCAGCCCAGGAGATGACCCCTGAGGCCGCCTTCACCAAACTCACCTACTTGCTCGCGCGAGACTTACGAGGCAGCGAACTCGCCCAGGCTTTTACACTGCCACTGCGCGGTGAGGTTCATCTCTCAGAGTGAATCCGCTCGCCTATTGCCCTTGTGGGCCACGCACAAAAGCCAAGGCTTCGGCACAGTCCTGCACCAGCTTGGGGCCTTGGTAAATAAAGCCCGTATAGAGTTGAATCAAACTGGCACCGGCCTTGATCCGCTCAACGGCATCTTCGGCACTGCTGATGCCACCGACACCGATAATCGGCAAGTCGCCTTCCAGCGCTTGAGCGAGCTGCTTGGTCAGCAGACAGGCTTTCTCGGTCAAAGGGCGTCCAGACAGACCGCCAGCCTCTTCGCCATGACGCAAACCAGCGACTGCACTCTTATCCAGCGTGGTATTGGTGGCAATCACGCCATCGAGTTTTAGATGGCGCAGCGTTTGCGCCACACTGTTCAGCTCATCTTCGTCCATATCTGGCGCCACCTTCACCACCAGCGGCACATAACGCTGATGCTGATCGGCCAAACGCGCCTGAGCCTCTTTTAATGGCTGCAACAAGGCCATCAGGGCCTCACCATATTGCAAACTGCGCAGACCGGGCGTATTCGGTGACGAGATATTCACTGTCACATAATCCGCCCAAGGATAAACGGCCTCTAATCCCAGTAGGTAATCATCCACTGCCTTCTCTACCGAAGTCGTTAGATTCTTGCCCAGGTTAATACCCAACACACCGTCAAAGCGGCGCTGCCTGACCTGCTCAATCAGATGCTCCACACCCTTGTTGTTAAAGCCCATGCGATTGATGATGGCTTCTTGTTCTGGCAGACGAAAAAGACGCGGTTTGGGATTGCCAGGCTGAGGACGGGGCGTCACCGTGCCCACCTCAATAAAACCAAAGCCAAGTTGACCCAAGCCTGCCAGATGGTCAGCATTTTTATCCAGCCCTGCTGCTAAACCCACCGCATTAGGAAAGGTCAGACCCATCACTTCTACAGGCGCATGCACAGGTTGATCAACAAAAGGCTTGACCAAATGCAGACGTGCTGCAGCATCCAAGCCTTCTAAAGCCAGTTGGTGTGCGGTTTCACCCGAAAGAGTAAACAGAAGTTTGCGTGCCAGTGAGTACATAGTCTGCCCTGTAGTAAAAAAATGCCTGCCGCATTATAACGCCCTGTTGCCTTCTTGTACGCAGGCAAAAACACAACCAAAGTACTGTTTTTTTCAGGACCCAAGTGGAATGGTCTTTTGCAGGGGAAGCCGACACCATGCTGAAGTGGTTTTTATTCCTATTATAAAAAGAGGCTGTCACTATGATTTATGCTCACCCCGGTCACGCAGATTCTCTCGTTCAAGTCAAAGAGCGCTACGATAACTTTATTGGTGGTCAATGGGTTCCACCTGTTCAAGGACAGTATTTTGATAATGTGTCGCCTGTCACTGGACTGCCCTTTTGTCAGATTGCACGCTCAACCGCTGAAGATATCGATCTGGCCTTAGATGCCGCCCATGCGGCCAAAGCAGCCTGGGGCACCACCTCGGTAACAGCACGCTCTAACCTGCTGCTGAAGATTGCCGATCGCCTTGAACAGCATCTTGAAGAAATTGCTGTTGCCGAAACCTGGGATAATGGTAAAGCCGTTCGGGAAACACTGAATGCAGACGTGCCGCTGGCTGTTGATCACTTCCGCTATTTTGCTGGCGCTATTCGTGCCCAAGAAGGCTCTATTGGCGAAATCGATGCCAACACCGTCGCCTACCACTTGCATGAGCCACTGGGTGTGGTCGGTCAGATTATTCCGTGGAACTTCCCCTTGCTGATGGCCGCATGGAAAATTGCCCCCGCACTGGCCGCAGGCAACTGCATCGTGATGAAGCCAGCCGAGCAAACACCTTGGTCGATCCTCAAATTTATTGAAGTCATTCAAGATCTGCTGCCGGCCGGTGTGCTGAATATTGTCAACGGCATGGGCGCTGAAGCAGGTCAGGCATTGGCCACCAGCAAGCGGATTGCCAAAATTGCCTTTACCGGCTCGACTCCCGTTGGCGCGCATATTTTGAAATGTGCCGCAGAAAATATCATTCCCTCGACCGTTGAGCTGGGTGGCAAATCACCCAACATCTTCTTTAAAGATGTGATGGATTTTGAAGACAGCTACCTGAGCAAGTGTATTGAAGGCGTGGTCCTGGCCTTCTTCAACCAGGGCGAAGTCTGCACCTGCCCATCACGCCTGCTGATTCAAGAAGACATCTATGATGCCTTTATCGCCAAGGTGATTGAGCGCACTCAGCAGATCAAGCGCGGCAATCCACTGGATACCGAGGTCATGGTGGGCGCTCAGGCCTCACAGCAGCAGTATGAGAAGATTCTGGGCTACTTTGATATTGCCCGCGATGAAGGTGCCGAAGTACTGATTGGCGGTCAGGCCGAAACACTCGCGGATCACTACCAAAAGGGCTACTACATTCAGCCGACGCTGCTCAAGGGCCATAACAAGATGCGCGTCTTCCAAGAAGAAATTTTTGGCCCCGTGGTTTCTGTCACGACCTTCAAGGATGAGGCCGAAGCCCTAGCCATCGCCAACGACTCAGAGTTTGGTCTGGGTGCTGGCCTTTGGACCCGCGACATGAATCGCGCCTACCGTATGGGCCGTGGCATTGAAGCCGGTCGCGTCTGGACCAACTGCTATCACCACTATCCAGCCCATGCTGCTTTTGGCGGCTATAAGAAATCCGGTGTTGGCCGTGAGAACCATAAGATGATGCTCGATCACTACCAGCAAACAAAAAATCTGCTGGTCAGTTATGATGTTAATCCAATGGGCTTTTTCTAAGGAACCTCTGATCAACGTCACGAGCACAGGTCAGGCAAGGCGAAATTGATCGAAAAAGCGGAGTTTACACCGAGTAAATGAGCATTTTGAGGCCAATTTCAACGCAGTATGACCAAGCGCAGTAGTGAATCAGAGGCTTCCTAAGGGCCGGATTTAAAAAAATCAGCTCAACACCAGAGGTCTTGCCTCTGGTGTGCTGCCATAAAGTTTTCCAGTCTAAAAAGACAAGGAGCAAGATGATGAGCGTCACAGAATTTCATATTCCCCCAGTTAACCTGATGGGCCAAGGTGCCCTTGCACAAACCGTTGAATTGATTCAAAAGCGCGGTTACAAAAAAGCCCTGTTGGTCACCGATACAGGCCTGATGGCGACCCCCAACGCCCAAAAGCTGGTGCAGGATTTTAAAGACGCCGGCTTGGCGATCACCCTGTTTGATCAAGTCAAACCCAACCCCACCAGCGCCAATGTGGAAGCCGGTCTGGCCCTGTTGCAGCAAAATGACTGCGACCTGGTGATTTCTCTCGGCGGCGGCTCACCGCACGATTGCGCCAAAGGCATTGCCTTGGTCGCTACCAATGGCGGTCGTATCCATGACTACGAAGGCGTCAACCAATCTCAGCAGCCACAACTGCCCTTGATTGCGATCAACACCACCGCTGGCACCGCCAGTGAGATGACCCGCTTTTGCATCATCACCGATGAAGCCCGTCATATCAAAATGGCCATCGTCGATCAGCATGTCACACCCATCCTGTCGGTCAATGATCCTGAGATTATGGCCGGTATGCCCAGTCATCTGACTGCGGCGACAGGGATGGATGCCTTGACCCATGCTGTGGAAGCCTATGTCTCTACTGCCGCAACACCGATCACGGATGCTTGTGCGCTGAAGGCAATCAGCCTGATCGCCCAATATCTGCCCACCGCCGTGGAGCAAGGGCAGGATATGCAGGCGCGTGAACAGATGGCCTATGCCCAGTTCTTAGCCGGTATGGCGTTTAATAATGCCTCTTTGGGCTATGTGCATGCCATGGCGCACCAGCTGGGTGGTTTTTATGACCTGCCCCATGGCGTCTGTAATGCGGTGCTCTTGCCTGCGGTGCAGAAGTTTAATGCCCAGGTTGCTGGCGAACGCTTGGCCGATATCGCCCTCGCCTTAGGTGCTAGCGAAGCCACTGCAGAAGCGGCCATTCAAGCCATCGAAGCCTTGAAAAACCAAGTCAAAATCCCACGCGGTTTGAAAGAGCTAGGCGCACAAGAGAAGGATATTCCTCTGCTGGCTGAAAACGCACTCAAGGATGCCTGCGGCTTCACCAACCCCATCCAAGCCACTCAGGAACAAATCGAGCAGATTTTCCGTGATGCTTGGTAACATCCTGCTCGGTGGGACTTCACAGGGGTCTGTATGCTTAATCCTTATGTGATTGCCACCAGTCAGCACACCGATCCTCAACAGGCGGTGGCGGACATCGCAGCACAAATCGATCAGACCCGCCTTGGCGGGCTGATCTTTTTTTGTTCAGCCCACTATCCGCTCGAAGCGCTGGCTCGCGCCTTGAATCAGCAGTTTGTCGGTTGTGAGATGGCTGGCTGTACCAGTGCAGGAGAACTCACCCATCATGGCTATGCGACTGATTCGCTCGTGGTTCTTGGGCTGCACCATGATGCCTTTATCATGCGCAGCGCTTTGATTCAGCCGCTGTCTTCTTTTGATCGCCAACAAGCAGCCTTGCTCTGCGATCAGCTTTTTCCAGCCGCTGGCGCAGGTTTTCAGCCGCTGGTGCTGAGTTTATTCGATGGTTTATCCAGTCAGGAAGAATGGGTTCTGGCCGCATTAGAAGCCGAGCTAGGCGGTATTGCACATTGTGGCGGTTCCGCTGCGGATGATATCCATCTGCGCCGCACCCATGTTTTTTATCGCGGGGCGTTTCATACCCATGCTGGTGTGGTGATCGGGCTGCAGACCTGCCTCCCCTTTGCCGTGTTCTCGCATCACCATCTACGCCCCTTGCACACCAAGCTGGTGGTGACAGAGGCCGATCCACATCAGAGGCGGGTTTACGAGCTGAATGGCATGCCCGCCGCTCAGGCCTATGCCGAACTGATTGGGCAACCTCTGGAGCAGCTCAGTCCCGTCGATTTTGCACTCCACCCACTGGCCGTCAAGCGGGGCGAAACCTACTATGTGCGCGCTATCCAGCAGGTCAATCACGATGCCAGTCTTGATTTTTACTGCGCGATGGGCAAAGGCAGTGTGCTGACACAGATGTACGCTGAAGACCTCACCTCTGGCCTTGATGAACAATGGCGTCAGCTTGAAGCCAACCTCGGACCAGCGGCCTTTATTCTGGCCTGCGATTGTGTGCTGCGCCGTCTTGAGAGCGAAGAGCGCCAGCAACAGTCACAGCTCGCCGCTTTTTTGCGCCAACGCCCGCTGATCGGCTTTAATACCTATGGCGAGCAGGCCACCGGCGTGCATCTGAACCACACGATCACCGGCTTCTTCTTTGGCTATCCCCGGGGGCTTATACAGTTAACTTGAAACCTCACCAAAACTATCCGATACTATTCAATATGAATAGATTGGTAGCTATTGGTGAAGCTAGTGAGGCGCTTGGCGTTTCCATCGCAACGTTGCGCCGCTGGGAAACAGAAGGCAAGTTGGTCCCGGAACGTACTGCGGCGGGACATCGACGTTATGATCTAGCAAAACTCAAACCCGAGTTGTTTCATATGGCACAGGATGAGCGCCGCACCTTGGCTTATGCCCGCGTTTCCAGTCACGACCAAAAGGATGACCTTGAACGGCAAAAACAAGTACTTGAACTCTATTGTGCACGCCAAGGCTGGACGTTCGAGGTCATTGCTGATCTTGGTTCAGGTATGAACTATCGCAAGAAAGGTTTGAAGCGTTTACTGGATGATATTGTCGAGGATCGAGTCGGGCGTCTCGTTCTTACCCATAAAGATCGTCTGTTGCGTTTTGGCGCTGAGCTGGTATTTGCCATCTGCGAGGCTAAGCAGGTCGAAGTGGTGATCCTCAACCAGGGAGAAGATACAACCTTTGAAGAGGACTTGGCCAAGGACGTTCTGGAAATCATCACAGTATTTTCTGCCCGCTTGTATGGCAGTCGATCACGCAAGAACCAGAAGTTGCTCGACGGCGTAAAGAAGGCCGTGGAGGAGTCACAGTCATGAGCAATAAGACCACTATGATGGCGAGCTGTCCGACCGACAGAATTGCCGTCGTCGAGTTTAATGCCGTAGCCCACTTCTTTGGGGTAACTTTCAAAGTTCCAGACGAGGAAGATCACGCATCCTTGGCGAGGGCTAATCGCCTAAAATGGCACGCGCTTGGCCTTGCGGATAGGGCGGAACTGCAAGCCATCAAAGGTGGAAAGTCATGTTGATCGCCCACAAGATTGCGCTCGACCCGAACAATGTTCAGGCAACCTACTTCGCCAAAGCGGCTGGCACCGCACGCTTTGCCTACAACTGGGCGCTGGCTGAATGGGGGCGCCAGTACGAGGCGTGGAAGACCAACAACGGCCAGCCTAAGCCGACACAGGCAGCGTTGCGCCGCCAGTTGAACGCGATCAAGCGTGAGCAGTTCCCCTGGATGCTGGAGGTCACCAAGAACGCGCCACAGATGGCGATCATCCAGTTGGGTGAAGCGTTCAAGAATTTCTTTGCCGGTCGCGCCCGCTACCCACGGTTCCGCAAAAAGGGCGTAAACGACCGCTTTAGTCTCACCAATGATCAATTCAATATCGACGGTTCACGCATTCGCATCCCCAATCTAGGTTGGGTGCGTATGCGTGAGTCGTTGCGCTTTGCTGGTAAAGTTATGTCGGCCACTCTCTCCCGCCAGGCCGACCGCTGGTTTGTCAGTATCACCGTGGATACACAAGACCTGTCTCACTTACCCAAAGCCGAAAACCAAGGCGCGGTGGGTGTGGATTTGGGTGTATCCGCACTCGCAACCCTCTCGACGGGAGAGCCACCTATCCCAGGGCCAAAAGCGCACACAGCGCTACTGAAACGACTGCAACGCCTGTCCCGAAGCCTGAGCCGCAAAGAGAAAGGTTCGCAGAACCGCAAGAAGGCCAAGGCCAAGCTGGCAAAGCTTCATGCTCGTATCAGCAATATCCGCAAGGATGCATTGCATCAACTCACCACGGATCTGACCCGCCGTTTTCACACCATCGGTATCGAGGGTCTGAATGTAAAAGGCATGATGAGCAATCGTCATCTGGCGCGCTCCATTGCTGACATGAGTTTTTTCGAGTTTCGGAGGCAACTGGAATACAAGACAGAAATGCGTGGCGGGATGCTTGTGGTCGCCGACCGCTGGTTTGCCAGCAGCAAAACCTGTTCAAACTGCGGTGACAAGCTGGAAAGTCTGTCGCTGTCGGTGCGTCAGTGGACATGTCCAGCCTGCGGCAAAAATCATGATCGCGACGTGAATGCCGCGATCAATTTAAAGCATTACGCCGTGAGTTCCACGGTGTCAGCCTGTGGAGAGGAAGGCGCTGGCCTGAGTCGCAAGACCAAGGTGAAACCAGCCTCGGTGAAGCAGGAAGTTAACGCCATAACTACCTACGGGTAGATTTGGGTATGTTTAACGGAACGGCAGCATGCATGAGCGCCTAGCCCAACTTGAGGCTGAAAATCAGCGTCTCAACAAAATCAATCAGGCATTGATTGAACGTATCGAAGCTGGGCAAGGTCTGGCGACAACACCCTATGCCGCGTTTGAACAGGCCGCGGCACTGGCTGAAGAAGTCAAACGCCGCACCACTGAACTCACGCAGGCTAACCAGCAATTGCGTCTCGCCAAGCAAGATGCCGAACAGGCCAATCAATCCAAAACCAAGTTTCTGGCTGCCATCAGCCATGATGTACTCCAGCCTTTAAGCGCGGCGAAGCTCTTTACTGCGGCGCTTAAAGAAGCCATCGATCCAGCCAAGCAGGCGGAACTGATTGATGCCTTAAATTCATCCTTGCTGGATGTTGAATCCCTGCTCGCCAAGCTGGTGGATATTTCCAAACTCGATGCGGGCATCCTCACCCCACAACCCCAGGTGATCCGTTTAACCGATCTGCTCGATAATCTCGCACGCGAATACCAGCAGCAGGCCCAGCACAAAAAAATTCGCTTTCGCTATCGGCCCTGCCAGTTGAAGGTCGAAACCGATCCTCATTTTCTGGCGCGGATTCTGCGCAATCTGCTCGCCAATGCGCTGCGCTATACCCGCGAAGGGCGGCGTGTGCTGCTTGGCTGCCGCCGCCGTGGTACACAGGTTGAGATTCAGGTGATCGATCAGGGGGTCGGTATTGCAGCGGATCAGCTTGAGGTGATTTTTGAAGAGTTCCAGCGCCTGCATACCCTGCCCAATGAGCAAGGACTCGGGCTGGGGCTGGCCATCGCCCAGCGTATGGCTTCGCTGCTCTCTGCGCCTTTATCTGTTCACTCGCGCGTCGATCAAGGCTCGTGTTTTGCCGTCACACTGCCGCTTGCACAAGCCAGCGCTGAGCCGATCATTCGACCCGATGCCATCCGGCCAGCCATGCAACCTCTGCAAGGCCAACGCATTTGGATTTTAGATAATGATCTGGCCGTATGTCAGGCGCTGCGCCATCTACTTGAAGGCTGGGAATGTGAGGTCACGCTGTTTCAGCAGCTGCCAAGGCTGACCGCTTGGAGTCATCACAGCCCTGCACCTGACCTACTGATTTTAGATTACCACCTGCAAGGACAAACACGTGGTTTGAGCACACTTGAGCAGCTGGCTTGGCCTGACACACCTGCGGTCTTGGTGATGACCGCCGATCGCAGCCCAGAACTGAAAGCACAAATCCACCAGCTTGGCCTCTGGCTATTGCATAAGCCGATTTCTGCTCTGCGCCTACGCCAAACACTGATTTATTTACTGCATCAAGAATCCAGCTCATGATGCTGCTGCATGGCCAAGGCCAGCCGCACACGATTGCTACAGCCCAGCTTGGACATGATGGCCGACACATGCCCCTTGATGGTGGTTTCAGCGACATTCAGATGCCAGGCAATCTGCTTATTGGATTCACCGAGTGCCAGACGAGCCAGCACACGCTGTTGCCTTGGTGTCAGTGAGGCCAGAGCCGCCGCTGAAAAGCTGGGTGAGGTCGCCGCAGGGGCTGGCTCAGACTCCTGCGCGCGCATCAAATGTGCTGGCAGGTAGATCTGCCCTTGCAGCAGCTGTTCTAAGGCTTGCAGGATCTGCTCACGCGGCGAGGTTTTGGCAATATAACCCACAGCCCCCTTGGCCAGAGACTGCAAGATCACCTCACGGTTTTCTTCGGCGCTGATCATCACTATCGGCAGGGTGGGATGGGCCTGATGCAGCTGCACCAGACCATCTAATCCACCCATATCCGGCATATTCAAATCCAGCAACAACAGATCCCATTCCGCTTCTTCGGCCAGCAGATGCAAGGTCGAATGCAAATCCACCGTGGCTTGCACCCTCGCCCCCACAAAATGGGCCTCCATCACTTGGATCATGGCTTCACGAAAAAGGGGATGATCATCAGCGATCAGCAACTGGTACACGGGAACATCCTTTATCAGCAAGTGGTGGACATCAAGGCGCAAGACGCTCGATCTGCACAAACTGTCCCTGCTCATTAAAATGAATACGAAACAGTCCTTGAATCCCTTGATGGGTGACCATAGTGCGCAGCAAACGTCGTGGAAAAACCACGCTGCGGCCATCAACACTGGTGGTTTTTACATTGAGTGCACTCGATTGATAAAAGTCCAACACTTCTTGTGCGCTGACATTAAGACGCACGGTCACGCTGGGCATGATAGGGAGCCACTCCATCTGATTGAGATCGTGGTCGTATATTAATCCAAAGGGGCAAGAAATATCAGCCTCGACAGCCAGATTCACAACCAGCTGAGTGCGGGCTCCCTCTCTAGAGCGCTTCAGCGCACCCTAGAGAGGGCCATCACCGCATCCTCGAGCGATGCAAGGTCGAGGGATTAACCTTCGAGATCAGTTGCAGACAGGATCGCCAACTGGCGCAAGGCCACCGCAAAGAGCGGATACCCCACATGGCTGCCTGCGCGCACTTCATGCAGCAGATTCATCCAGCGCTCAACCTGTACGGCATAGTGCTGCTGCCATTGAGCCAGACGCTCTTCAAGTTGCGACGCGGCATCATCCAGTGACAAGACACTCAGCGCGAGATGACGATGACGATCATCCAGCTCATCACGATAGGCTTCACGCGCCATCGCTTCCCACGCATCCTTGACGGCCAGATCCGCGATCTGCTGCTTCAGCCAAGGCAGATGCAGCACACTGCCAACCTGATAATAGGCCGCCATCACCTGCGCCAGATTCAGCCCAGTTTCACGCTCAGCCTGAATGATGTTCAAGCCAGAGTAGAGCTGCGGAATGCCGGCCAGACGCTCGGCCACTTCTTGCTTCAGCCCTTCTTCGAGCAGCTGATCACGGCGCTCAGCCCAGAGGGTGAGTTCTTCTCCGCTCAGCCGCTCGGCCAACTGCTCAGTAATCAACTGGACCTTCGGCGCGAAGTAATCCACCGCCTCGCGGGCTGTCAGACCCACAAAGCGCTGACGCACAAACCAGCGTGTTGCACGGCGCATCATCCGAGTCAGATCATGCATCAACTGCAATTGACGCTGGGCATCCAGCTGATGATCCAGCGCTTCAATCGCATTCCATAATCCCACCACACCAAAGACATCACGGCTCACCGCATAACCACGCACGATATCAGGCACACTCATGCCAGCGGTATCCTGCAAGCGATGGACAAAGGTGATCCCCATATGATCCACCAGCTCGTTCACCAACATGGTCGCAATCAGCTCGCGCTTGAGCGGATGCTGTTGTAAGGGTTCGGCATAACGCTCCAGAATCACCTTCGGGAAGGCCCGTTCCAGCGCCTGACCCAACCAGGGATCTTCGGGCACTTCAGAGGCCAGCAGTGCGTTTTTGATATCCGCCTTGGCATAGGCCAGCAAGACCGCCAGCTCAGGGCGTGTTAAACCCAGCTGCTCGGCTTCACGATCCTGCAACTGGGCCTCACTGGGCAAGAACTCCAGCGCGCGATTCAGCTTGCCTTCTTCTTCAAGACGATTCATCAAGCGGCGATAGTGGCCCAAATTATGGCGACTATCTAACTCAGCGATCGCCAAGGCCTGAGCTTGCGAGTAGTTATCACGCAGCACCAGCTCGGCGACTTCATCCGTCATCTGATCGAGCAGCTGATCACGTTGTTTTAACGTCAGATCACCGGCTTGCATCACCTGTTGCAGCAGAATTTTCAGGTTGACTTCATGGTCGGAGCAGTTGACCCCGCCAGCATTATCAATAAAGTCGGTATTGACGCGCACGCCCACCTGCGCGGCTTCAATCCGGCCTTGTTGCGTCCAGCCGAGGTTACCACCCTCACCGACCACTTTGCAGCGCAGCTGGTCGCCATTGATACGCAGGCTGTCATTCGCCTTATCACCCACCTCAGCATGGGTTTCATGACGCCCCTTCACATAGGTGCCGATCCCTCCATTCCAGATCAGATCAACAGGCGATTGCAGCAGGGCATGAATCAACTCATTCGGGGCCATGCGTGCCGCGCTCAAACCAAAGCGCGCCTGCATCTGTGGCGTAATCGTGATGCTCTTGGCATCGCGCAGGAACACACCGCCCCCTTCTGAAATCAGCTCAGGGCGATAATCTTCCCAACCTGAACGCGGCAGGGCAAAAAGACGCTGGCGCTCTGCATAGCTGATTGCAGGATCAGGCTGTGGATCAATAAAGATATGCTTGTGGTTAAAGGCCGCGACCAATTGGAGCTGATCTGAACACAAGAGACCATTACCAAAAACATCGCCATTCATATCACCGATACCCAGCACGCTGACACTCTGGCGCTGCACATCGATCCCCATTTCACGGAAGTGGCGCTGCACACTGACCCAAGCCCCACGCGCGGTAATGCCCATTTTCTTGTGGTCATAGCCTGCGCTACCACCCGAGGCAAAGGCATCACCCAGCCAGAAGTTGTACTCGGCAGAAATGGCATTCGCCAAATCAGAGAAGGTCGCGGTGCCCTTATCAGCAGCCACCACCAGATAGGGATCATCTTCATCATGGCGCACCACCTGGGCAGGCGGCACCAGTTGCTGATTGATCAGATTATCCGTCACATCCAACAAGGAGCGGATAAAGGTTTGATAACAGGCCACACCCTCAGCCATCCAGGCTTCACGATCGCGTGGATCAGGCGATTTTTTGCACACAAAACCACCCTTCGCACCCACTGGAACGATCACGGCATTCTTGACCTGCTGCGCCTTCACCAGACCTAACACCTCGGTGCGGAAATCCTCGTGCCGATCCGACCAGCGCAAACCACCGCGCGCCACCTGCCCATAACGCAGATGCACACCTTCGACGCGTGGCGAGTAAACAAAGATCTCAAAGCGTGGGCAAGGCTGGGGCATATCGCTGATCGCGCTAGGGCTGAGCTTAAAGCTCATCGCTGGGCGATAGCCTTCTTCGGTTTGCTGATAGTAGTTGGTGCGCAAGGTCGCCTGAATCAGTTCGATATAGCGGCGCAGGATCTTATCTTCGCTGAGGCTGGTAATCGCCTCCAGCGCGCTCTCAATCTGTTCGACGACCTGCGCGCAGGTCGCAGCAGAAGCTGGGTGAGCGGGATCAAAACGCAGCGCAAACAGATGCAGCAGCTGACGCGCAATATCAGGATGGCTGACCAGCGTCGCGGCAATATAATCCTGCGAGAACTGGCTGCCAATCTGTTTCATATAGCGTGCATAGGCGCGCAGCAGCGCAACCTGACGCCAATCCAGCCCCGCAGCCAAGACCAGACGGTTAAAGCCATCACTTTCTGCCTCACCGCGCCAGGTGCGCAAGAAGGCTTCTTGGAAGATGTCTTTGACCTGCGGCAGATCCAAAGCACCACTGGCCGAAAGCGCATTGTGCAAGGAGAAATCATGAATCCAGCAGGTTTGGCCATCACGCTCAATTTCATAGGGCTTTTCACCCAGCACGCGTAATCCCAGATGCTCCAGCACTGGCAGCACATCAGAAAGGGGCAGGGATTCGCCTTTCAGATACAGCTTAAAGCGCAGGGCTTGGGCGGTTTCAAGCGTGCGGTACAAGCTGAGTGCGATCGGCTGCTCGGCACTCAGCTGCTCAAAGTGCTGAATGTCATTGACCGCATGGCGCGCGGTGAAATCTTCACAATAGGCGGCAGAGAAGCCATCTCGATAGAGGCGCAGCAAACGATTGGCACTTTCTTCACCTAACTGCTCGGCCAAGGCGGCAAACAGGCTTTCATTCCAGGAGCGGGTCGCCTGCACCATGCGCTGCTCCAGCTCGCGCAGATCATAGTCTGCTGGGTGCTCACCTTGAAAACGCAGAATAAACTGCGTACGACACAACAGAGATTCAGAGAAGTAGGTCGTAAACTCAACAAACTCAGCATTCAGGGTCTCACACAAGACCTTCTGCGCTTTTTGACGCAGCTCCGTGCTGTAGGTATCGCGTGGAAGATAAACCAGTGCTGAGTAAAGACGCGCATAGTGGTTAGCCCGCACAAAGACCTTCACCTTGCGTCTTTCACGCAGATTAAAAATCCCTAATGCCGTCGGAATCAGTTCATCCAGCGGAATCTGGAACAGATCATCACGCGGATACACATCCAAAAGCTGCTGCATCTGGCGACCATTGTGGGTGCTTGGTGCCATATCCAGCGCTTGCATCACTGCGGCAACCTTGTGACGCAGCACAGGAATACTGCTGGCCGAGGCGGCATAAACAGCGGAGGTGTACAAACCCATAAAGCGCTTCACACCCACCAGCAGCCCCTTGGCATCATACTGGGCCAGACTCAGATAATCTGGCTGCGCAGGACGATGGACGCGAGACATAGCTGCGGATTTCACAAAGGTCAGCAGATCAGGGACCAGGGTAAAGATCTGATCAGCACTCAGCTGATCTGGGGCACACAAGCGCGCTGGGTCCTGCTCCATTTTCAAAAGCCCTAGGGCTTGATCCTCACAACGCTGCCACTGGCTCTGCTCAAGGCGATATTCATCATAACCAAGGAAGGTAAAGCGATCTTCAATCAACCAGTCAATAAAAGCTCGGGCTTCGGCCTGGTCTTGCGCCGCCAAGGAGCCAGGGGCCGTCAGCGACTGGCTGGCTTGCTGGGCCTGCGCCCGCATGGCGGCAAAATCCTCAACCACCACCTGTACTTCATTCAGCACGCGGCGTAACTGGTCTTCTAACTCAGCCAGATCTTGCGAATCACTTAAACGATCGGTTTCAATCAGAATCAAGGATTCAGCCTGATACGGCCCCTCAACAGCCTCACCAATCGAGATCAAACGCCCTTCTGCATCTCGCTCTACAGCCAAAATAGCGTTGTGGATGGTGTGCACCGCCAGCTGCTGGCGCTGTAGCTCCATCCGCAAAGAATCCACTAAAAAGGGACGATCTGGGTTGAGCACCTGAATAATGGTGTGCGAAGCCTGCCAGCCATCTTCTTCAAAATCTGGGTTCAAGACACTCAGTTTTGGCTGGGCGGAGACACGCTGCTGGATAAAATTCCACAGCGACACGCTCATACCATAGAGCAAATCCTGCGGCCATTGCGCCAACTCATCCACCGCAGCATGATGGTAAAAATACTGGGTAAAACGCTGCAATTGTGCCGCTTCTTGTGCAGCAAAGTGCTGAGCAAGCGGGGTGTCCAGCTGTTGCAAAAGCTCGTGCAAAGCGCTGTTGTGTTCGGTCATGTGCTGCTCCTGGGTCTTCTGCTCAATCGATGAGCTGAGTGTCTTATTATCAATCGCGAAGCTGACTGCTTCAGCAGTATAGAACACCCGCCATCAAACGCGCCTTTGCAGTGAGAATCAAGAGTGCATACCAGACCCGCATATCCAATGCCGTTTGATGAATGCTAAGCTTGCCCCTTGCTGCCGGCGCTGGATGGCAGCGTTTCTTTCATTTTTGCAGAGGCACCAGGATCACCATGGCACTCCACACCGCCTTTCAGACACTCAGGCATCGCCTGCACCAACAGATCATAGGTCAAACGGCCCTCATCGATAACCTGCTGCTCTGCCTGCTGGCTGAGGGGCATCTGCTGGTGGAAGGCGCACCGGGGCTAGCGAAAACGCGTGCAGCACAAGCCTTAGCGCGCGCCTGCGAAGGTCAGTTTCAGCGCATCCAGTTTACGCCTGATCTGCTGCCTGCTGACTTGACGGGGACGGATATCTTTCATCCTCAAACAGGCGCGTTCAGTTTTCGCCAGGGCCCGATCTTCAGCCACTTTGTGCTTGCCGATGAGATCAACCGCGCTCCCGCCAAGGTCCAATCGGCCCTGCTGGAGGCCATGGCCGAGCGCCAGATCAGTGTCGGCACCCAAACCTATCCTCTGCCCCCTGTATTTATGGTGATCGCCACGCAAAACCCGCTGGAGCAAGAAGGGACCTATGCCCTCCCTGAAGCCCAGCTGGATCGCTTTTTATTGCATACTTGGGTCAGCTACCCTGGCGCCGAAGAAGAGCTGGCGATTCTGCGGCTCGTGCGTCATGAGACAAGATCAGCGCAGCAAAACGATCAGCTCAGCACGGCTGAATCTCAGCGTGCAGCACCTTGGCTCACGCAGCAGGATCTGCTCGCGGCCCGCGAGGCTGTCCAGCAGGTGCATCTCGCACCGGCACTGGAAACCTATATTGTTGATCTCGTGCAAGCCACGCGCCAAGCTGGACGCTATGATGCTCAGCTCGGGCACGCCATCGAGTGGGGCGCCAGCCCGCGTGCCAGTCTGGCGCTGGATCGGGTGAGTCGTGCGCGTGCTTGGCTGGCCGGACGAGATCATGTCTTGCCAGAAGATATTCGCACCAGTGCGCCCGATGTGCTGCGCCACCGCTTGATTCTGAGTTATCAGGCCCAGGCCTCGGGCACCCAAGCCGATGCGATCATTCAACGCCTGCTTGATACCGTGATCTGCGCATGATGGCGGCCTTTTGGCGTCGCTGGGCGAACAGGCTTGCCGCCGTACGCCATGCGCAAGACGCTACCGAGACGGATCAGATCGCGCTCAGTGTCACACTGGAGGAATTGCTGGCGCTGCGGTATGCCGCTACTGATCCTTGGTTACATCAGCTGGCGCTGGCCAGTCGACCTCAGGCTCAAGGCACCCACTACCCCCTGCCTGGGCGCGGGCTGGATTTCAAAGAACATCGCCCTTATCACGCGGGTGATGATCTGCGTCATCTGGATTGGAAGGTGACAGCACGCCGAGGTCAGCCCTATACCCGCCTCTATCATCAGGAGCGCCAAACACCTTGGGTGCTGGTGCTGGATCAAAGTTCAGCGATGCAGTTTGGGCAGCGCGGCAATAAGGCCGTGATCGCGGCACGTTTAGCCGCACAAATGGGCTGGGCGATTCTGGCGCAGCAAGATCAGCTCGCTTTATGGATAGAAACCGATCAGCAGGGCTACTGGCAGGCTCAGCACCACCAACGCCGCCACTGGATGCACACCCTGGCTTTTATCGCGCAGCATCAGCAGCAGATGGGCCCCTTGCAACCGCGCCCACCCCAGCAATGGGATCAGCTGCTGACACAGCTCAGACCGCGCCTGCCACGCCATACACAACTGGTGTTGATTAGTGATTTTCAAGGCTGCGAGAGCTGGAGTGCCTTACAAGACCTGGCCCAGCACACGCACCTCTGGCTGATCCATCTCACTGATCCACTGGATATCGATCTGGCTCAGGAAGGGGCATGGATCAGCACGGATGAACAGGAGCAGCCGCTGACACCCAGCCTGCGCCAAGCCTGGCAGCAGGCCTTTATCCAACGCCAGCAGGCACTACAACAACTGGTTCAAGGGCGCGGTCGCTATCTAGCCTGTTCTACTGAATCAGAGACTTACCAGTTTACAACAGGATTCAGGCGCACAAAGAGGTAAACTAAAAGATGTTTATTGACATGTTAAGGATCAAAAAGACTCATGAATCTTGATGCACTTCAACAACAGCTGGCACCGCTGTTGCCACCCTTGCCAGACACCACTTGGCCGCTCTGGGTTTGGTTGACGGCAGCGGGTGCGAGTCTCGGCTTTGTGCTGCTGTTGTTTTTTCTGCGCTGGTTTCGGCTGACGGCCACACGGCGTTATGCCTATCAGGAGCTCCAAGCTATTTATCAACGCTATCTCACCAATCAGGATGCACCGCGCTATTTATATGAAGTCAACCTGCTGCTGCGTCGGATCGCAGTGCGTAACTTTCAACGAGATCATGTGGCCAGTCTGACCGGAGAAGAATGGCTAACCTTCCTCGACTGGAGTAAAGGCCCCAGCAAAGATCCTCAAGCCAGTTTTAAAGAAGGCAGTGGCCGCATTCTGGCCTGGGGCGCCTATCACGCCAAGCCGCAGGAATTTGATGCTGAGCAGCTACGCCAGCTGGTACGCACATGGATACGTCGGCAAACCTAAGTTGGGCTTGGCCTTGGGTGCTGCTGCTGCTGCCGCTGCCCTGGGTCATCAGGCGCCTGCAACCCCAAGACTGGGGACAAGCCCATGCGCTGCGCCTCCCACTGGCGCAGTTTTCTGCTGCGGATCAGCCCCCACTGACGGCGCGACGCTGGGGACCTTGGGCTCTCTGGGTGCTGGTGTTGATCGCCTTAGCGCGCCCCGAACTGGATCTGGGCAGTATCGAGGTGCGGCAAGAACAACGCCAGCTGATGATGGCTTTGGATCTGTCTGGCAGCATGAGTGAGCTGCTGGATGGCCTGCCCCGCCTTGAACATGCCAAACGGACGCTGCGCGCTTTTATCACCCAGCGATCTGGAGATCAAATCGGCCTGCTGGTCTTTGGCGGTGAGGCTTATGTCTATGTTCCTTTAACCGATGATCATGCCCTGCTGCTCGCGCAACTCGCGCGCTTGAAGGTCAATCTGGCTGGGCCAGGAACGGCGATGGGCGATGCGATAGCGCTCGGTGTGGCACAACTTCAAACCCATGCAGAGCACGCCAGCCTGATTCTTCTCAGCGATGGACTCAATAACGCTGGACTGCTCACACCCGCTCAGGCACTGGAGCTGGCGTCACAAGCAGGCATCACCACGCATCTGGTGTTGATGGATCTGGTGGCAGATCCAGATCTTGAGGCACAGATTCAAGCCACTGGCGGCCAGAGCTTCAGTGCGCTCCATGCCGATGAACTCGAACAGATTTATCAACAGCTGCATCAGCTCGAACCCGTCACGCCTACACGCCACTACACCCAGCGTCAGGCCCTGCTCATCTGGCCCTTACTGGCTGCGCTGCTGCTGGCGGTTTGGCTGCGCTGGAGACGAGGTTAGCCATGCTCGATTTTTTCGCGCGTCCTTACTGGTTACTGATCTGGCCTTGTTTAGCCTGGTGGTTCCTGACCTGCTCGTCATCCCCAACCCGCTGGCGGCTCCCTGCAGCCTTGGCACCGCGTCTACTGAAGGGCGGGGCGACCTCGGCCAAGCCACCCAGCTGGAGCCACGGCCTGGTGCCTCAACGTCTTTTCACGGCCAGCTCTGCCTCTGCTGGGCATCGCTTATGGGCGCTGCTGACCAGCACACTGCTGACGCTGGCACTTGCAGGTGTCGGCTGGCTCCCTGGCGAACATTGGCAGCCTCGCGATCAGGCCCTGCTGCTGGTGATGCAAGAACTGAGTGATGAAGCCCATCTCAACACCAGCCAAAGGCGGATTCTGCCCTTGTTACAAAGCAGGCAGCAGGGTGAATCTGCCTTGATTGTCTTTACCGCTCAAGCGCATCTTGCCAGCCCCGCCACGCCAGATCATGCCGCCGTCATTCATCTGTATAGCCTGCTGCATCCATCGGTGCTGCCCTCAGCCAGTCGTTCATCCTCTGGTGGATTAGAAGCTGCACTGCAACTGGCACACCAGCTCAGCGGTGAGCGGCCCGCAGACTGGCTGCTCACTAGCGCCAACGCCCCCACTGCGCATCAGCTGGATAGCCTCAACCTTTTGCCTCATGTGAGGCTGCATTGGCTCTTGGAGCACCAACCCAGCGCCGCACTCCTTGCCGCCGCGCCCGATCAAGTCCAGTTTTATGGTCCATCAAGCCTGCCAAGGCTCACAGCCCAGGATCGACAGGATCGCCTGCTCCAAGGTGCCACCCTTTTTCAGGAACTCAGCCACTGGGCATTGCTGCTGGCGCTGTTGCTGATCGGCGCACGCTGGGCGCTCAGTCGTGGCCGCTTCACGCCTTGGCTTGTCTTGCTGCTCTGGCTGCCTATGGCGGAGATGAGCCAAGCTCAATCACGCTCACTCGCTGATCAAGAAGCCCAAGCGCATCAGCTGTATGCACAAGCCCAGTATGCCGCTGCCGCCAGCGCTTTTATCCAGCTGATCACCGCGCAGGACCCTGATCATCTCGCCGCTCAAACGCTCAGTCCCACTGCCCAGCGCTGGGCTTACAATGCAGGCACCAGTTGGCTGATGGCGGGAGAACCTGAGCAGGCACTACACTGGCTCAACAAAGCCCAAGAGCTGGATTTTTCACCCGTCTGCGCTCACAGCCAGCTAGCACAGCGACTGATCACCCATCCTTTAGAAGCCCCTGTCACATCCTTCGAGGCCGCCTTGACTCAGTGTTTTGGGGGCCACTCAGCCGAGCAACAAGCTGGACAAGGAGAAGGTGAGGGACAGGATTTTGCACAACACAGAGCAGCCGCACAAGACAGCGCCAGTACAGGGAGCGAGACAGCAGCCTCAGCACGCTGGACCGCCAGCCGCCGCTCAAGCAGCAGCCCACTGGATGAAGCTGGGCAGCAGCGTCTTGATCAGCTAGAAAGCGACCCTTGGCGTTTACTGCGTCATTTGTTTCGCGAGGAGTCAGCACCATGAGCCTTTCACGACTGCTGACACTCTGCTTCGCCCTGCTATGGATCTCGCCTAGCTGGGCACTGAGCCTGCAATTGAGTCAAGCACAGATCACTGCAGGGAGTCGGCTGACACTACAACTTGAACTGAGCAGCTCCAGTGAACAGCCACCCAACTGGCAGCTGCCCGCCGCCTGGCAAACCCACTTCACGCTGATTGAGCAGCAGCACCAAGGCGTCATCAGCCCGCGCGGGGAATGGATACATCGTTGGGAAGTCCTGCTTGAACATCGCCAAGCGGCCAGTATTGAACGCCAGCTGCGCCTACCACCCATCCAGATTCAAGGCCAACGCAGCAGCGAGGTTCAGCTGCGTATCCTGCCCGCGCATCCCAGTCGTGCTGCTGCACAACAACGCGCCCGAGCCGCTCAGACTGAACCAGTGATGATCGAGCAGCAGGTTGAAACGCGTCTCGCCTATCCACAACAAACGCTGATCTATGAGCTGATCATCCGCTATCAGGGTCAGCCTCAGCGCCCTCGCCTGAGCCAGCTCGATCTTCATAACGCCACAGGACGAGATTGGGGACAAGGCCGCGAGCAATCCATTCGCCAGCAAGGCAGCCTATGGGAAGAAGCCCGCTGGCTGGCCTTGATCCATCTGGAAGACCAACCCGCGCAGATTGGCGAGCGCTATTTCTCGACGCATCTCTATTGGCCAGGTGCCAGCACAGAACGCCTCGTTGAAGTTGAGGCCGAACCGATCCATATTCAGCTGCGGCCCTATCCCAGTCAATGGCCAGCTGAGCAACCCTGGCTGGTCGCCAAGCAGGTCGTACTCAGCGCACGCTGGATTGATCCCCCCGCCGAGCTGGCACCAGGCCAAGCGGTTGAATTAGAAATTCTGCTGCAAGCGGAAGGACAAATTGCGGCACGCTTGCCTGAGTTCGATCCACAGGATTTAGCTGCCTTGCCGGCACAGGTGCAAAGAATCAGCAGCGAAAGGCGCAATGCTCAGCTCAGGCGAGGACGCACACCGGCCCTGCTGGGGGAGCTGCGTCAGCGCTTTCTGATCACGCCTGAACGCAGACTGGAGCTACCAGAACTGGCCGTCTACTGGTGGGATAGTGAGCAGCACCAGCTCCAAGTCGCGCTGAGCCAGCCTGAGCCATTACAACTGAATCACGCTCGCGCGCAGACCACAACTGAACTTGAACAGGCCAGCGGTGCAGCCCTGCTGGAAGAATGGCAGCAGCTGGCCAGTGCCGAGATTGAACGCCTGAGCCATCTCCAATCCAACAGCCAGTTTTGGCTTGTTGGCTGGTTTGCACTGCTGCTTGGTGCCGCGCTGAGCTGGCGTTATTTCTGGCCTGCCACACGGCCCTTGCCGGAACTCAACGCCACAGCGGAGCGATCTCAGCCACCTCAACCTTGAGTCGGCATCCTCGATAGAGTGAAGTATCAGCGCTCTGTTTGGCTGGTGGCCATGAGGCAACCTCTGATTCACTACAAGTGCTCAGTTTTAAATTCACTATAGCCTTCATAGTAATAGCTAACATCGATGCCTTTCATGAACAAGGCACGATCATGAATTTGATCTGTCAGCGCCTGTTTTAATAGCACTTTAATTTCGACATCTTTAACTGGGCTGCGCTGCATCGCTGAGAGGTAGTCTTCCTTATCAACCTGATTCCAATCGATGACCTGCTGAATTTCCTTTTTGAGTAACAAATCCAACCAGATACGGGTCGCACGGCCGTTGCCTTCACGGAAGGGGTGGGCAATATTCATTTCGACATATTTTTCGATAATCTGATCGAAAGTACGCTGCGGCATAGCATCAATGTGCTGCAAGGACACTTCAAGATACATCAAAGGGGCAAAACGAAAATTGCCTTTCGCAATATTGACATCGCGCATCTGGCCAGCAAATTCATAAATCGAATCAAAGAGATAAGCATGGATAAAAGCCAGGCCAGCAAAAGTGCCGACCTCAGCCTTCTCTATATCTCCAGAATCAAAAAGCTGTCGAGCTTTTTGCTTGCTGATTTTTTCTTCTAATTTTGCCAGTTCGACTTGATCAGTCACATGGAGTTTATTTTTTAACACCATAGCATTTTCAACCCTTTGTCAAAATATCGCTTGATCACATTGGCTATCCAGCGCTGGCCATCGCTCTCGCCACCTCAACGCCTGACGAGATAAACCCCCGCTTCGATATGATCGGTATAGGGGAATTGATCAAAAAAGGCACAGCGTTCTAAGCGGTGCGTCTTGGTCAGCTCGGCGAGATTGTCAGCCAACGTCTGGGGGTTGCACGAGATATACACAATGCGCTCATAGCCCTGCACCTGTGCCAGCGTCGCTGCATCCAGCCCAGCCCGTGGGGGGTCCACCAACACGGTCGAGAAATCATAATCAGCCACTGCCAAACGTGCCGCCAAGGAAGAATCAGGATCGGCAAGAGCGGCGGCCAGTTCTTCAGCCGAGGCCCGTGCCACCAGCACGTTATCGATCTGATTCGCAGCGATATTCACCTGCGCCGCGCCAACAGAGGTGCGACTGATCTCTGTCCCTAAAACGCGGCGAAACTGCCGCGCCAGCGCCAGCGTAAAGTTGCCATTGCCACAATAGAGTTCAAGCAGATCACGCTCTTGGCTGCCTTGCGTGACTTGCAAGGCCCACTCCAGCATGGATTGACAGATCGCTGGATTTGGCTGGGTAAAACTGCCTTCGATCTGCTGATAGATCAGCTCACGACCGGCCACATGCAGGCGCTCCATCACATGATCACGCACCAGCACCTTCTTTTGCTTGCGCGCACGACCAATGATCTCGATCTGCAACTCTTGCTGTAACGCCCGAGCTGCCAGCTCCCAAGCCTCATCGAGCTGGCGATGATAGATCAAGGTCACCAGCATCTCACCAGACAGGGTGTTTAAAAACTCAACCTGAAACAGGCGGTGGCGCAGCACTGGCTGATCCTTGATCGCGGCCAGCAGGCGCGGCATCAGCGCATTAATCGCTTCACTGGCAATTGGGTAGCTGTCCATGCGGACGATACGTCGATCCTTTTTAGGATCTTCACCTACCTCAAACATCGCATAAAAAAGATCATCACCCTCATGCCAAATACGAAACTCGGTACGATAGCGGTAATGGCTCACTGGCGAAGGAAAGAGATCAAGCGACGCTGCAGCCTCCTGAAACGGGGCCAGCAAATCCGTCAAACGCTGCGCCTTGGCAGCAAAAAGTGACGCGTAAAGCTCAGGCTGCACCTGAGGAAGACTAGAAGACATGCATCTTTATCCTTCGCAAGAAAACAGAGAAACAGGCGGCACAGGTGCCACCAAAGAGTGAGAGAGAGGAGCCGCCTCAAGCGTCCTGATTAACTGGGGATCAGGCTGTAAACCCCGCCGTGCGAGCGAAACAGGCAGACGACTGTTTGGCGCTAAGGGCGCGGTCATCCAAGTGGGAATCACCGACTGCGGCACCAGTGTAGTTTGGCACGCCAGAGGCTCCAGCAAATGCAAGACTCGACGAGCGATGGCCGCACCGGAATCGATCCACTGCCATTCACGCCCAACCTGCCGCGCCACCTGATCCAACTCAGGCTGGAGCAAGGGAAAGTGCGTACAGCCCAGCACCAGTGTATCCAAGCGCGGATAGGCCAATAGCGGCGAGAGCACCGCCAGCAGATCAGCCTGTGCAACGGGTTGACCGGCCAGCTGCTGCTCGGCCAGTTCAACCAGCGCCGAAGCCCCCACCTTGATCACCTCACAATCAGCAGCGAATTGATCGATCAGCTGCTGCGTATAGGGGCGCTCGATTGTGCCTTGTGTTGCCAAGAGGCCGATCACTCCCGTACGCGTCATCGCCGCGGCTGGCTTAATCGCTGGCACCACACCCACCACCGGGAAAGGATAACGCTGTCGCAGCTGATCGAGCACCAGCGTGCTGGCCGTGTTGCAGGCGATCACCAGAAGAGCGGGTTGCACCTGCTCCACTAGGGGGGCAATCACCGCCAGTATCCGCTCAGTCAGCCACTGCGAATCCTTGGTACCATAAGGAAAGGCCGCGTTATCACAGGCGTAGACCAATCCCTGATCCGGCAGGCGCTCGCGCAGGGCTTGAATAATCGACAGGCCCCCGACACCAGAATCAAAAACCAGAACAGGCTGGGCGCAATGCATTAGTCAGCCTCAACAAACAAGGCATCCACCTTCTGGAAACCGCGCGGCAGCTTTGTACCACGACGACCTCGCTCTCCCAGATAGTGTTCTAGATCTGTCGGCTTAAGCGTCAGCACTCGCTGACCACAACGCACCTTCAACGGCTGATCTGCGGCCAGCACCACCAAGGATTTGACAAACTCCTCACGGTTGGTGGCCCGACGTGTTGGGATATCAAGCATCTTATTGCCCTTACCCTTGCTCAACTGAGGCAGATCCGTAATCGGGAAGAGCAGCAGACGGCCTTCATTTGAAACCAGCGCCACCTTCAGCTGCTCTAAAGGCAATTCAGGCAGCAGCACAGGAGACAGCACCTCTGTCCCTGCCGGTAGCGTAAGTAGACCCTTACCGGCTTTGTTTTTACTCTGCATCTCGGCCAGTGAGGTGATAAAACCATAGCCCGCATCTGAGGCCACCAGCGTCAGCTGTGAGTCCTGCCCAATCAACAAGCCACGGAATTCAGCTCCAGCAGGCGGTTGTAAACGACTGGTCAAGGGCTCGCCTTGCCCACGCGCGGAAGGCAGAGTATGGGCGGCAAGGCTATAGCTGCGACCTTGATCATCCATCAACACCAGCTGCTGATTGGTTTTGCCACGTGCGGCCAATAAAAAGCCATCGCCACTCTTATAGCTCAAACCCTCGGGGTCGATATCATGGCCCTTGGCCGCACGAATCCAGCCCTTTTGCGAGACCACTACGGTAATCGGATCAGCACCCAGCAGCTCAATTTCACTCAAAGCTTTGGCCTCGGGTGCTTGACTAACCAGCGCAGAGCGGCGGCCATCACCAAAGGCGGCGGCCGCTTCACGCAGCTCATCACCAATCAAGGCATCCAGTGCTTCTGGGCGCTTTAGCCATTGCATCAACTGGTCTCGCTCCTGACCCAGCTGGTTTTGCTCAGCACGCAGTTTTTCTTCTTCCAAGCGTGCCAATTGGCGCAGTTTTAAATCCAACACCGCATTGGCTTGGCGCTCAGATAAACCCAGCTGACGCATCAACACCTGCTGTGGATGATCTTCTTCGCGGATAATGCGGATCACTTCATCGATCTGCAGGTAGGCCAGCAAAAAGCCCGCCAACAGATGCAGGCGCTCTTCGACTTTATTCAGACGATGCTCGATACGCCGCGTCACGGTATGGCGACGAAACTTCAGCCACTCACCCAGCATCTGATGCAGGGGTTTGACCTGAGGACGTCCATCTAGACCGATCACATTCATATTGACGCGATGATTCTTTTCAAGATCCGTGGTGGCAAACAGATGGGCCATCAAAGGCTCAACATCAATACGCTGCGAGCGCGGCACTAAAACCAAGCGCACTGGGTTTTCATGATCGGATTCATCACGCAGATCCGCCAACCAAGGGAGTTTTTTGGCTTGCATCTGCGCCGCGATCTGCTCCAACACCTTACTGGGCGAAACTTGATAAGGCAGTGCCTGAATCACGATCTCGCCTTCTTCAAGCTGGTAAACCGCACGGCTTTTCACGCTGCCACGACCAGTACGATACATCTGACGCATTTCAGCCGCAGGTGTGACGATCTGCGCCCCTGTCGGGAAATCTGGCCCTTGTACATAACGCAGCAGATCTTCTGTTGTGGCCTCAGGCTGCTGCAGCAGATGCAAAGTGGCTTGCACTATCTCATGCACATTATGTGGCGGGATATCCGTTGCCATACCCACGGCAATACCACTGCCTCCGTTGAGCAGCACATGTGGCAAGCGCGCTGGCAATACCTTGGGCTCCATCAGCGAGCCATCAAAGTTAGCCACCCAATCCACCGTGCCCTGCCCAAGCTCCTTCAGCAGCAGCTCAGAAAAACGTGCCAAGCGGGATTCGGTATAACGCATCGCGGCAAAGGACTTAGGATCATCTGGGCTGCCCCAGTTGCCCTGTCCATCGACTAAGGGATAGCGATAGCTGAATGGTTGAGCCATCAGCACCATAGCTTCATAGCAGGCTGAATCGCCATGGGGATGAAACTTACCCAGTACATCCCCCACCGTTCGAGCCGATTTTTTATACTTGGCCTGGGCCGATAGCCCCAACTCACTCATGGCGTAGACGATGCGTCTTTGCACTGGCTTCATACCATCGCCAATATGGGGTAAGGCGCGATCTAAAATCACATACATCGAGTAATCGAGGTAGGCCTTCTCGGTGTACTGGCTCAGGCTTTGGCGTTCGAACTGATCGTCAAGGCGATCAATCACATCTGTCATGAAAAACCATCCTTTCAATGGATCTTGAATCAGAGGCTAGTGTAACGTGAAGCCCCTGCTGGATAAACTTTGTTTCGCTGTGTCAATGCCGCTATACCTGCCCTGAGACGCTGGTTATAATCCAAGGCCATCAAGGGAGAGCAGCGATGATTTTAAAAGACTACATCCACCGGCCTGATGCCGATCCTCGCTCAGAAGAAACCTGTGCTGAGGCCGCCACCCGCCTACGTAACGCCTTCAAAAACAATGAAGATGTGCTGGTACTGAATGATATCCGCTTGCCGATGGATGAAGAACGCACGCTGAATATTGATCATATTGTCATTCATAGCTATGGCATTACGCTGATCAACAGCCGCACCATTTATGGCAAGATCGAAGTCAACTATCGTGGCGAATGGAGCCGTAACATTAAAGGCCGTGAAGTCGCGATGCAAAACCCGATCGAGATGTTCAAATATGTCAGCCGCAATCTGCGTGAGATGCTGACACAACAGATCGATGCTCTGCTCACTCGCGCCAAAGGCAGCCAAAAAACCTTTGAAAACATGCCGATTGATGTGCTGTTTATTCAAGCCATCAAAAGCAGCATTATTGGCACCGGCATCAACCAATCCAACATCATCTTTGTTGAAGCACTGACACAGAGCATCAACCGTACATTTAGTGCTTATAAAAAGCGCGAATTTCAGATGTACGGCGGGCTGGATACCTTCAAGATTTCCAGCTCAGATATGTATGCCATCGCAGATTGCATTCAGGGCAATGAGATCGATCGCAGCACCTATCCTAATGTGGATGAGGTCGTCAAACCTGGTGCCGAAAGTGCTCCTGCTGCTACAGGACGCCGTGGAATAGTGCGCGCCCACAGTACTTTGCCGGTGAAGATTATCAAGGCGCGCGATATCAAACCCAGTCGACGCCAATCGATGCCATCCGCTTCTGAAAGCGAGTAATCCCGCCATTGGCCTGAGCGCAAGCATCTCCTGAGCACCCAGCATCAGGCTTTCAGCCACCCCAAGCAGGGTGGCTTGGTTTCTATTAAAAACTTTTGATCAACGTCATGAGAGCAGGTCAGGCTTCTTAAGCAGAGATCTGTGCCAAATTGCCTTTGGTTTCTAACCACTGTTTACGATCAGCCGCCCGCTTTTTGGCCAGCAGCATATCCAACAACTGCATCGCCTGATCTTCTTCTTCACGCACCAGTTGCACAAGGCGGCGTGTATCTGGTGCCATGGTTGTCTCGCGCAACTGCATTGGATTCATCTCACCTAGGCCTTTAAAGCGCTGCACATTGATCTTGCCTGAACGCTGCGAGAGGCGATCGAGCACCGCTTCTTTTTCCTGATCATCCAAGGCATAGAAGACTTCTTTGCCGCAATCGATCCGATACAAGGGCGGCATAGCCACATAGACATGCCCCCGCTCAACCAGAGCAGGAAAGTGGCGCAAAAAGAGCGCACACAACAAGGTGGCAATATGCAGGCCATCGGAATCCGCATCCGCCAGAATACAGACCTTGCCATAACGCAGGCCACTCAGATCCTCGCTGCCTGGATCGATACCCAGAGCCACAGCGATATCATGCACTTCCTGCGAGGCGAGAATCTCGCTCGAATCTACCTCCCAAGTATTTAAGATCTTGCCCCGCAAGGGCATGATGGCTTGAAAGGTACGATCACGTGCTTGCTTGGCCGAGCCACCGGCCGAATCACCTTCGACCAGAAACAGCTCACTCTGGGCGATCTCCGTTCCCGAACAGTCGGCGAGTTTTCCGGGCAAGGCTGGGCCTTGGGTGATCTTTTTACGCACCACCTTTTTGGCCGCTTTGAGGCGGCGATTGGCCCGACTCAGCACCAACTCCGCCAAGGCTTCGGCCTCAAGCGTGTGCTGATTCAACCAGAGGGAAAAGGCATCCTTCAGCACACCACTGACAAAGGTCGCACTTTGGCGCGATGACAGGCGTTCTTTGGTCTGGCCGGCAAATTGCGGCTCTTGCATCTTCAGCGACAGCACAAAAGCACAATCCTGCCAGAGATCATCCGCTGTCAGCTTGACGCCACGCGGCAACAGGTTGCGGTATTCACAAAAATCGCGCAGCGCATCCAAAAGTCCGGTACGCAAGCCGTTCACATGGGTGCCACCTTGTGGCGTGGGAATCAGGTTGACGTAGCTTTCTTGCAGCAGCTCACCACCCTCGGGTAGCCAGAGCACGGCCCAATCCACGGCTTCTTTTTCGCCTTTAAAAGCACCAGCAAAAGCCGCTTCAGGCAAGGTGGTGTATTCGGTACAAGCCTGATGCAGATAGTCGGTGAGCCCAGCTTCATAGCACCAGACTTCTTCGGTGGCTTCCTGCTCCTGCACAAAAACAACGCGTAAGCCAGGGCAAAGGACAGCCTTAGCGCGCAGCAAATGCTTGAGGCGCGGGAGGGAATAGCGGGGAGAGTCAAAATACTGTGGGTCTACCCAGAAACGCAGCAGCGTTCCTGTGTCTTTTTTGGCACAACGACCGATCACTTCGAGTTCGCTGGCCTTGTCACCCCCGGCAAAGCTCATTTTGCTGATCTGACCATCGCGCTTCACCTCGACCTCGAGCCGATGCGAGAGGGCATTCACAACAGAAACCCCGACGCCATGCAAACCGCCAGAAAACTCATAGTTCTGATTGGAAAACTTGCCACCCGCATGCAGGCGAGTCAGGATCAGTTCGACACCCGGCACCCCCTGCTCTGGATGAATATCCGTCGGCATTCCACGCCCGTTATCCTGTACGCTCAAGCTGTGATCGGCGTGCAGCGTGACGCGAATTTCGCTGGCATGACCCGCTAGGGCTTCGTCCACACTGTTATCAATCACCTCTTGCGCCAGATGGTTGGGGCGGCTGGTGTCGGTATACATTCCGGGGCGTTTACGCACTGGATCAAGGCCAGTGAGGACTTCAATCGCGCGGGCATCGTACTGGGTCATCGGGCTTTTATCCTACCGAGGCGAATTGCCCGCAGGACAGGCAACTCACATCACTGGTTATTTAATCAGTTAAGGGGCGCTAGTGTGCCTCGACAAAGCGCTTTTGTCGAGGGCTGAAGCGCTAGGATACCTTAAACAAACCCGTGATCTGGCAGCAACCAATGCTGACTCAAGCGCTGAATATCTGGTGCTAAAGGGCGATCATCTTCTAAGGGCGCGCTGATCGCACGAACACGGCGATGCAGGGCTTGTGCTGAGCGTGAAAAGCCCGCTTCTGGGCCGCCACGCAGCTCTATGGCTTGCGCCAAGGCAAAGGACTCAATCGCCAGCACCTCACTCAAGCGTTCTAAGCTGGTGGCACAACGCCGTGCGACCAAGGTGCCCAAGGTGACAACATCCTGATTATTGGCATTGGTCGGGATAGATTGAATGCTGGCTGGATGTGCCTGAGTGCGCATTTCAGCAACCAGCGCAGTGGCCGTAACCTGCGCGCCCATCATGCCGCTATGCAGGCCATTTTGATTGCCACGTAAGAAGGGAGGCAAGCCCTGATTCAAAGTCACATCAGTCAAGCGTGCGAGGCGGCGTTCACTATGCACCGCCAGCGTGATCAGCGCATTATTCAGTGCATCAGCGGCAAAAGCGATCTGCTGTCCAAAGAAGTTCCCGCCGTGCAGCACTTCGCCTGTCTCGGGCAAAAAGAGCGGATTATCCGTCACCGACCACAGCTCGGTGGCGACACATTCCTGATGAAAATCGACACTGGCTTTCACTGCGCCCAAATGCTGAGGCGCGCAACGAAAGGTATAGGCATCTTGCGGCAGTGGCTGCTGGTGACGCGCACGACCACTAGGCAGATCTTCAGGCAGGCGCGGCGGTGGCTGGGTGACGGGTTGTAATCGCTGACTATCACTACAGATTTTTAATAGCTGCTGCTGAGCCCAGAGCTGACCTGCATGCGGGCGCAGTATCGCCAAACCTGGCTGCAAGGCCTCAAGATGACCGTTTAAAACTTCGCCATAAGCGCCAGTCAGTACCAGCGACAATTCCAGTAAGCGCTCGGCTTGACACGCATTTAATGCCGCAATACCCGTCATCGCCGCTGTGCCATTCACCAGCGCCAGCGCATCCTTCCCTTCTGGATGCAAGGGAGTCAGCCCGCAAGCCGCCAAGGCTTCCTGTGCTGGCATCACCTGCTCTTTCAGCCACACCTGCCCCTGCCCCATCAAAGCCAAGGTGATATGCGCCAAGGGTGTCAGATCACCACTGGCCCCGACTGTGCCAATAGCAGGGACCTGCGGAATCAGCTGATGCGCTAAGCAATCCAACACCAGCTTTAAAGCCTCAGGGCGAATCGCAGAATGGCCGCGGGCCAGGGTTGCCACTCGTGCAGCCATAATGGCCCGCGTCTGGATGGGACTCAACAAAGGACCAGTGCCACTACTGAGATGAAACACCAAGCCCTGCTGTAAAGCCGCAGAAGCCTCGGGGTCAACATAGGTATTGGCCAGCGGCCCATAGCCTGTCGTCACACCATAGATGCGGCGCTTTTGCTGAATCAATTGCTGCAAAAAATCACGGCAACGTGCAATCGCCTGCCAATGCCCTGTACTAAGCTGCATTGCAGCACCAAAGGCAATCTGCTCAAGCGCTAGAGGTGTCAGCGGCTGATCAACAGCCAGGGTGATACAAGAGTTGGCATTCTTCACGAATTGATCCATTCAGCAGAAGAGGAGATCGGCCAGTCACTGGGTTTGCCCAAGGCATTCACTGGGCAGCTGGTACCAAAGGTAAAAGCAACAGGCCTTTCGGGAGGGCTGAGGTGGTCTGCGCAATAAGCCTGCAACTTCACCAACATCTCAGCCTGCTGCTCTGGCTGGTTTAAAACAATAAAGGCCTTCAAGCGCTCACCTTCATGTGGCTGCATCAGACGCACCTGAGCTTGATGGACGCCGGGCAAGGCCGCCAATTGACGCGCAATGCGCTGCGGAAAAACATTCACACCAGCGACTTGTACAGCAGCATCTAAGCGACCGCGTGGATAAAAATGGCGCGCATCCTGCCACTCCAGCGCATCACTGAGCTGCTGTTGCTGCTGGGTGTGGTGATCAACCAACTGATGCGGCTGAGCGCTGGCTTCCCAACGAGGCAGAAGCTCAAATGGCTGCTCAGGGTGGCAGCGCCAGCCCACGCCAGCGGTTTCACTCGAGCCATAGATCTCGATCATCTGACCCAAACCCTGATTGAGCAGCTGATGGATCAGCAGCGGATCACAGGGCGCCGTGGATGTCAGCCCCAATACGCCAGGCGGAAAAGGCTGCTGGTTGCGTGCCAGATGCTTCCACACCAGTGGGTAACCCACCAGAACATCACCTGCCTTTAAGCGCCGCGCCTGCACAGCAAAAAAAGCAGCCTGACCACGAACCACCGGAACCTGCCAATGGGCCGCCAGTAGCACACTAAAAAGAAAACCATAGATATGGTGACAAGGACTGAGCGCCAAAAGACGCTGCGGCGGGCCTGGCATCTGCCGCTCAAACTCTGCTGCAAAGAAACGCACTTCTTCAACCAGCTGAGGCCAAGCATGTGCGCAGACCTTAGGCTCACCCGCTGTTCCTGAGGTCAGAAAGTGCAGATCTTGGCTGCCACGACGGCGGGCTTCGATGACTAAATCGGCCCACTGGCCTAAGGTATTCCAGCGCAGCAGATAGTCTTCTAAACCACTTTCTGCTAACTGAAAAAAATCAACCAACGCCGTTGCCAAAGCCATGCGCTCGATAGAATCCACTTGCAGACACAGGTCCGCAGAAGCACCAGGGCGTGACTGCAGCTGAGTTGCCGCAGACCAGTCTTCTGCAAAAATCTGATTGGCCTGCTGAGGTCGCAGCGATTTGAGCTCTGCAGCCACCAGAGATTGGATCACGGCCAAAACAAGGGGCTGTGTCAGCAGCTCGGTGCTGGATACTTCTTGTGGGATCATGGTTCGCCTCACTGGTCTTTACTGCACTTTTACCTGACTGAACAGCCCCATCAGCTGGATACGCAGGAACCTCTGACCAACATCGTGAGCGCTGGTCAACTTCAATAAAGTATCACCAGCCACACGAGTGAATCAGAGGTGTTCTGGATACAGCAATACACTACAAACGCTTAACAAACACCCAGTAGCTATCACCTGTCAGAGCTTTTTTCATATGCACCTTGACCTTGGTTGGCTTCATCTCATAGTCAAAGGTGTACTCAAACATCACATTCAAATCACCAGAGCGTACACCCTGATCAAAGCGCCCTTTAAACTCAGGACGATTCGTACAAGGCGCCACCTCACTGAAGAAACTCTTGCCGATCACCTGACTTGGATTACGACCAGTAATATCCCCTTCAGCCGCGTTGTACTGCAAAATCTTGCCCTGTGCATCCAGCTGAATGGCACCAAAAGCCACTTGATCCAACTGCTGCGCCGACATCTTGGCCAAGCTATTCTCAATATTGTCTGCACCAAAAGATAAGACTTCCATAAATCACTCCCATTGATTCAAATAAAACGAATGTTGACGACCCAAGCAGAATGACAGCTGTACAAGTTATGGTCAAGTAGCTGTACAAGTCTTTACAGAACTTTGTTGTACAGAAAAAGCCTTATCCAGCACCAACAGGAGGTTGAAAAAAAGCATAAAAAAACCGCCGAACAGGTCGGCGGTTTTCACAAAAAGCAGATGGGTCAAACCTGCGGCTTAAGCCTTGAGATCAGGGCCTGCTTTAATGATGGCTTCATCCACACCTGAGAACTTACGGAAGTTCTCGATAAACATCGAAGCCAACTCTTGCGCCTGACGATCATAGGCAGCTTGATCAGCCCAGGTTTCACGTGGGTTGAGCAGGCTAGAATCTACACCAGGAACACTGACAGGCACTTCCATATTCAGCACACCCAGCTTTTGCGTTTCAACCTCAGCCAGCGCACCGTTTTGTACCGCGTTGACGATTGCGCGCGTGGTTGGAATGCTGAAGCGGCTGCCACCCTGACCATAGGCACCACCTGTCCAACCTGTGTTGACCAGGTAAACGCGTGAACCAAAGGCCTCAATACGCTTCATCAACAGATCAGCATAGACACGCGCTGGACGTGGGAAGAAAGGAGCGCCAAAGCAGGTTGAGAAGGTCGCTTCCAAGCCTGAGGTTGATCCCATCTCAGTAGAACCCACCTTCGCGGTGTAGCCTGATAAGAAGTGATAGGCCGCCGCTTCTTTAGACAGAATCGCTACGGGCGGCAGAACGCCACTCATATCACAAGTCAGGAAGATGATTGCATTCGGCTCGCCAGCACGGTTTTCAGGGACACGCTTGGCCACATGCTCCAATGGATAAGCCGCACGCGAGTTTTGCGTCAGGCTATCGTCCGCATAGTTTGGCTCACGACGATCATTCAATACGACGTTTTCAAGCACGGCACCAAAGCGAATCGCATCCCAGATAATAGGCTCATTCTTCTGCGACAGGTCAATACACTTGGCATAGCAGCCGCCTTCAATATTGAACACTGTGCCCACACCCCAGCCATGCTCGTCATCCCCAATCAGGAAGCGCGATGGATCGGCAGACAGCGTGGTTTTCCCTGTACCAGAGAGACCAAAGAAGAGCGTGGTTTCGCCATCTTCACCCACGTTGGCAGAGCAGTGCATGGGCAGCACATCGGCATCTGGCAGCAGGAAGTTCTGCACTGAGAACATCGCCTTTTTCATCTCACCGGCATAGCGCATACCGGCGATCAACACTTTACGCTCAGCAAAGTTGATGATCACACAGCCATCTGAGTGGGTGCCATCACGCGCTGGATCACACTCAAAATGCGCGGCGTTGATAATAGTCCACTCATTTTTGCTGCTGGGGTTGTAAACCTCAGGGCGGATAAACAGCGTGCGACCAAAAAGGTTGTGCCACGCGGTTTCTGTATTGACGCGCACAGGCAGGTAGTGAGCAGGGTCAGAACCCACGTGCAGCTCAGAGACAAAGTGCTCTTTTTCTTGCAGATAGGCTTCAACGCGCGTCCACAGGGCGGCGAATTTTTCAGCGCTGAAAGGACGGTTGATCTGTCCCCATTCGATCTGCGCAGAAGTGGAAGGCTCATCAACAATAAAGCGATCCAGAGGAGAACGCCCAGTGCGCTGTCCTGTATTTACGACTAGGGCACCATTGGTAGCGAGATGTCCTTCACCCCGTTGGATGGCCAGTTCAATCAGTTGAGCATTACTAAGATTGGTATGATTTTTCACAGCGTTCTCGTTTAAGTTCGTCGTTATTGTGGGACGGTTTCACTGAACTGCGCCCGAAAAGTGAGCGCGATTATGCCAAAAAAAACAGGGTGGGCGAAGTGGCCGATCTGATAAAAAACGTGACCAAAATCTTTTGTAAAACCATTACAAACACAAAAGGCTTGTAAATCAAAAGACTCAGCCAAAGATTCAGCACCCCAACCCATACGTGGTCATTTTTTAATCAGCAACCACTACATCAATTCTGCTTATCAATTCTTGATCAAGATCAATTTTCTTGATAGAAGCACGGCCGTGCCAACACGCGACCTAGTGCAGCTTGTGTCCTAGCTCTGGCCAGTCTGCTGCCGTAAAGCGGTATTCGGTATTGCAAAAATGACACTGGGTCGTCAGTGGAGACTGCTCTTCGAGCAAGCTCAGCAAATCCTGCGGACCGAGTGCAATCAAAGCATTCGCTAGGCGCTCGCGCGAGCAGGTACAGCCAAAAGCCAGCGGCTTGGGATCAAAAACACGCAGCTGCTCTTCATGATAGAGGCGATGTAGCAGTGTCAGCTGATCCAGTTCGAGTAGCTCTTCATCCTTTACTGTAGATGCCAGCTGAATACTGCGCTCCCAAGCATCAGGATCAAGGTTCTGCGCATCATCAGGTAGTTTTTGCAGCAGCAAGCCACCCGCTGACTGTCCATTCGCCGCCAGCCACAGATGGGTTGGTAACTGCTCTGAAGTGGCAAAATAGCTTTCTAGGCTGGCCGCCAGACTTGGCTGATCCAGTGCAACGATGCCTTGATAACGCTGTCCTTCAGCTGGGTCCAGCGTAATCACCAACTGCCCACCTGAAGTCAATTGGTTCCAGGTCTCACCCTGCAAACCTGCATCAAAACGTGCAATGGCACGCAGCTGATCACCACCCTGAGCGCCAGTATTACACTCAGCCATCAACAGCTGTAGCTCGCCTGAGCCACGCACTTCCATTGTCAGCGTCCCTTCAAGCTTCACCGTCGCCGTCAACAAAGCGGCAGCGGCCAGCATCTCGCCTAAATAGCGTTCAATGATCGGCGGATAATCATGGCGCTTCAGCACTTCTTGATAGCTGGCATGCAGCTGTACCAACTCACCGCGTACAGCAGCCTGATCAAATAAAAAACGCTGCACCTGATCTGGCAGGGCAGAAGGCAGGGTCGGACTGGTCATGGAGATCACACTTCGTTAGAGAATAAAGATGTCAGGGCGCACCCTGGAGATGGATGAAGCCATTTTAACTGACTTGCAGGCTAAGCTGTAGTCTTACAGCGCAATTTTGACCCGCGATCCCGCGCCAAGCAGCAGCTCAAGACGCATCTTGGCGCTTGAAGCGATGAATTTGACGCCGCGACTTTTTATCTGGACGCTGCTCAGGTGCACTCAAGCCTGTAGCCTGTAAACGCCGCTGCTCTGCTACAGCAGCGCGCTTGGCTTGGCTGGCCGCTGTTTCCTGATACAGCTGCTGTGCAACACTGGCTGGTCCACGCTGGCTAGAGAGTCCCAGCACTTCAACTTCTTTTTGATCCCAGCCTTGCGTGATCACCAAGTGAGCACCCACTTCAACCTCTCGACTGACCTTGGGGCGCTGCCCTTGATAGAGCACCTGCCCTTTTTCAATCGCTGTTTTGGCCAATGAGCGAGTTTTATAGAAGCGGGCAGCCCATAACCACTTATCAAGGCGCACGGCGGAAGCAGGCGTGGAGGACATTTTCTTTTCTCTCTTCAAAAGGGAATGCAAAAGCACTTGTGATCCCACTGTCATTAAGCTGGGTATAATGCCAGCCTTATCTATAAGCAACAACCCGCGACTACTTTACCCAGAAAACCGTCAAAGTCATCCCCTGATACCACCGCCCGAATCGAAAAGGATTGACTCTGTTTTTTGCCAAACTATTTGATAAAAGTGGTTGCTTTACGCCCGATATTTTCGAATAATTCGAATAAAGCGCTTTAGGAGAAGTATCATGCAAACACAAAGTCAACTTCCTTCAGCCCAAGAAGCAGCACTAGCAAAACTCTGCAGTCAGGAGCTAGCTGCCATCTTAGAAACCAAGGCAGAGGTTCAAACTTTTTCCGTTCAGGATCAAAGTGGCGAAACCCACACGGTGAACATGCCAGTGAGCGCACTGCGTATGCTGGTCGATGTACTGACCGAGCTAGGTGAGGGCAACACCGTTAAGCTGGTGCCCATCCATGCAGAACTGACTACTCAAGAAGCGGCTGACCTACTCAATGTCTCGCGGCCAACCCTGATTAAGCTGTTGGATGATGGAGAAATCCCTTTTCATCGTTCTGGCAATCGCCGTAAGGTGCGCTTTGCAGATTTACGGCATTATCAAGATGAGCTTGAGCAAAAACGGCTGCAGGCACTGGAAGAGTTGACTGCTCTGGATCAGGAACTTGGGCTGGGTTACTGATGAGCTCGAACTATACAGTTGTTTATGATGCCTGTGTCATGTATCCGGCACCACTGCGCAGCCTATTGATGTACTTGGCGCTCAGCGGACAATTCCGTGCTCGATGGTCTGAAGACATCCATAAAGAATGGATACGCAACCTACTTAAAAATCGCCCGGACTTGAAAGAAGCTCAGCTCGATAAGGTTCGCAGCCTGATGAATAAGAATGTTCCTGGCTGTTTGGTTGAAGGTTATGAAAGCCTGATACCTGCTATAGATTTGCCAGATCCAGATGACCGGCATGTTGTTGCTGCTGCTGTACAGACGCGGGCAGAAGCAATTGTGACCTTTAATCTCAAGGATTTTCCTGATGAAGTGCTAAGGGGTTACAATCTGAAAGCCATTCACCCGGATGACTTTATTTCTGATCTGGTAGAGCTGAATATTGGTGCAGTGATCGAAGCGGTTCGCAAGCACCGAACAGGTATGAAAAACCCACCTTTCTCTGCCGATGAGTACCTAGATCTGCTTTTGAAACAAAGACTTCCAGAAGCGGTCTCCAAACTCAGACCGCTGCTAAAAATGATCTAAGTTGATCAGAGGCCCGCTATGTGAATGCTACGAAGATCAATCCGCAAGGAGCTCTTGGCGCGTTTGCGTACTCTCTGATACCACTCCTAGCCTAAGGCCGATTCACCGGCTCAAGCTCGGCAAAACGGGTGACGGCTGGATATTCGGTCAACTGGCGGATAGGCAATTGGCTATCGGGTTGATTGATGGTGATCAGCCAGCGGATGCCATAGCGTTCAGCTGAGGCCAGGACGTCTTCGTTATCATCAATCAGTAAGGTGGTCTGCGGGTCAAAGGGCACGACCTGCTGCAAGGCCTCCCAATACCCCTGCTCTTCTTTAGGAATGCCGCAATCGGCTGAGCTGACAATCTGCTCGACATAGGCATCCAGCCCAGTTAAAGCCAGCTTGAGTGCCAGACTTTTACGATCTGCATTGGTAGCCAAAATAACACGCGGATGGGCCTGATGGAGCCACTGCAAAAAGTCCAGCGCATCGGCACGAAAGCCAATCAAGTGCTGGATCTCTTTTTTGAGCGCCACAATATCGACCCCCAAACGCTCAGACCAGTAATCAAGGCTGTACCAGTTGAGCTGACCTTTTTCTGCCATGATTTGTGGTATAAGCTCAGCCTTTGCTGAAGCTGCATCCAGCTGGTGGAGCTCAGCATAGCGTAAGGGCAAATGCTCTAGCCAGAAATGGCTATCAAAATGCAAATCAAGCAGTGTACCATCCATATCCAGTAGCACTGTTTCGATGCTCTGCCAGTCTATCATCAAGCCCTCCCACGAGGCGGCTAGGGGTGAAGGTAGGCAAGATGGTAAACCACTCAACCCAGAGAGGCCAGCATGTCACGACGTCCCGTTATTTTGCAACGCACGCAAATCGCCCAAAGTCGCTATTTTCGTGTTGAAGAGCTTGAGCTTGAATTCAGCAATGGTCAGCAGCGCACCTATGAGCGGCTGGTCAGCCATGGCCCGGGCGCGGTGATGGTGGTGGCTGTCAATCAGCAGGGCGAGGTGGTCTTAATCCGCGAATATGCCGGTGGTTTTCATGACTATGTGCTGACTCTGCCCAAGGGCATGCTCGAACCCGGTGAAGATGTACTGGCCGCTGCCAATCGTGAGTTAATGGAAGAAACCGGCTATGGCGCCCATCATCTTGAGCCCTTAACTGAACTCTCGCTCGCGCCCAACTATATGGGCCACAAGATGCAGGTGGTACTGGCGCGTGATCTCTACCCCTGCAAGCTCGAAGGCGATGAGCCAGAACCGCTTGAGGTCCACCTGCACTCACTGAATCAGCTTAATAGCTTGGTCGCGCGTGATGATTTTCATGAAGGGCGCTCCGTTGCCGCGCTGTTTATGACCCGCGAGCGGCTTAAAGAGGAACTCAGCGAACTCGATTAAGAAGCATCTGATTAACTACTGCGCTTGGTGATGCTGCGTTAAAATTGGTCTCAAAATGCTCATTGACTCCGTGTCAACTCCGCTTTTTCGATCAATTTTGCCTTGCCTGACCTGCGCTCATGACGCTGATCAGAGGCTCCTTAACATCCTCGGCCTTGAAAAACAGGCGCGCCAGCCTCATTAAGACCACAAATGTTGATCAATGAGGTCTGGCATGACAGAAGACGATAACACCCTCCCCGATACCGCTGTCGATACATCCCAGCAGCACAGTGGTAGCGCCTCCGGCCAACTCCTTCTGGCCGCCGATGCGCCCCTGCCTGAGCGCATCTATCTACTGCCGGTCCATAACCGCCCGTTTTTTCCTGCCCAGGTACAGCCACTGGTCATTCCACGCGCCCCTTGGGAAGCCACGCTAGAGCGCGTGAGCGACACGCCGCATCAAGTGACCGGTTTGATTTTTGTGGATGAGCAGCCCACTGATCAGCTAGAAATCGATCAGTGGCCCAGCATCGGCACCGCCGTCAAGGTGCATCGTGCCAGCAGTGAAGAGCAGCGGATCCAGTTTATTGCGCAAGGTCTGCGACGCTTTAAGATTGAGCGCTGGCTGTCACGCACACCACCCTATCTGGTTGAAGTCAGCTACCCACAGCCTCAGGAAGACAGCAGCGATGAAGCCAAGGCCTATGCCTTTTCGCTGATTAATGGCATCAAAGAGCTGCTGCCGCTGAATCCCCTGTACGGTGAAGAACTCAAACATTATCTACACCGCTTTAATCCCAATGATCCTGGCCCGTTGGCCGATTTTGCGGCTGCCATCACCTCAGCCAAAGGGCGTGAACTGCAGAAGGTGCTGGAGACGCTGCCGCTGCTACAACGGATGCAAAAGGTGCTACCACTGCTGCTGAAGGAAGTGGAGGTCGCGCGCTTACAGGGCGAGATCAGTGAAGAGGTGAATCAGAAGATTCATCAACGCCAGCGTGAGTTTTTCCTACGCGAGCAGCTCAAGGTGATTCAGCGTGAACTGGGCATCAGCAAGGATGATAAAACCGCAGAAATCGAGACGATTTGCGCCAGATTAGAAGGTAAAACCCTGCCCGAAGCCGTACAAAAACGCTTTGATGAAGAAAAAACCAAGTTGGAGATGCTGGAAACTGGCTCACCAGAATATGCCGTCACGCGCAATTATCTGGACTGGCTGAGCCAGCTGCCTTGGGGCGTCCGCTCCACCGATCAACTGGATCTGACACTCGCACGCCAAGTGTTGGATCAGGATCATGATGGCCTTGAGGATGTCAAAGATCGGATTATCGAGTTCCTCGCTGAAGGCCATTTTAAGGGTGATGTCGGTGGCTCCATTGTGCTGCTGGTCGGCCCACCCGGCGTCGGCAAAACCTCGATCGGCCAATCCATTGCACGCACGCTGGGGCGCAAATTCTATCGTTTCTCTGTTGGCGGCATGCGCGATGAGGCCGAGATCAAGGGCCATCGCCGCACCTATATTGGCGCCATGCCCGGTAAGCTGATTCAGGCGCTCAAAGAAGCCGGAACAGAAAACCCCGTCATTCTGCTCGATGAAATCGACAAGATGGGGCAGAGCTACCAAGGTGATCCTGCCTCCGCGCTGCTCGAAGTCCTTGATCCAGAACAGAACCATCAGTTCCTCGATCATTATCTGGATGTGCGGGTTGATCTCTCCAAGGTGCTTTTTTTGTGTACCGCCAACCAACTGGATACCCTGCCTGGGCCACTGCTCGATCGGATGGAGGTGATCCGTCTTTCTGGCTATATCGCTGAAGAAAAGCTGGCGATTGCCAAAAATCACCTCTGGCCGAAGCTCTTAAAACGCGCTGGACTGAAGAAATCGCAAGTCAAAATCAGCGATGCCGCGTTGAAAAAAGTCATTGAAGGCTACGCGCGTGAAGCCGGCGTGCGCAAGCTGGAAAAACTGCTTCATCGCTTGATTCGCAAGGCCAGCGTCCAGCTGCTCACCGCGAATACCCGTCCAGCAGAGAAGAGTGCAGCAGAGAAGAACACAGCAGAACCAGCGCCCCCACCGAAGAGTATCAGCCTGGGGGTCAGTAAGATCGAAGCCTATCTGGGTGCCCCCACCTTCCGCCCAGATCAGCTGATGAAAGGCATCGGCGTGGTGACCGGCTTGGCTTGGACCGCGATGGGTGGCGCAACCCTGTCGATTGAAGCCTCGCAGGTGCATGCGCTCAATAAGGGCTTTAAGTTGACAGGGCAACTGGGTGAGGTGATGAAGGAATCGGCCGAAATCGCCTATAGCTATGTCATGAGCCATCTGGGTGATTTAAGCGCACCAGTGGATTTCTTTGACCAAAAGCAGATCCACCTGCATGTGCCTGAAGGGGCCACACCCAAGGATGGCCCTTCTGCTGGCATCACCATGGCAACGGCGCTTTTGTCTCTGGCACGCCGCCAGAAAACACGGCCCATTGCGATGACAGGCGAACTCAGCCTGACCGGCCAAGTCTTGCCCGTCGGCGGCATTCGCGAGAAGGTCATCGCCGCCAAACGCCAAGGCTTGACTGAGCTGATCCTGCCACTGGCCAATCAACGTGATTTTGATGAACTACCGGATTACCTTAAGACAGGGTTGACAGTGCACTTTGCGCGTCAATTTAAGGAGGTAGTGCATTGGGCGTTTCAATAAGGCGCACTTTTAAGTAGGGCGCATTTTATGTAGGGTTCTTTTGGCAAGGGGCCAGGGAGCCTCTGATGAACATCGCGAGCCTAGGTGTTCATCAGGGGCAAAGAAATCACTGATTAACGCGAAAACTGACCCTTCGCCTGCCCATAAGCATTCACCGCCTTACGCTTGTGCTGATTGCTGGCCCGCTGCTCATGCAGGCTGCTGCGCACTTCGCTGGCTTTGCTCTGGAGCTCTTCACTCAGTGCTTCAAGGCGCTGCAAATCCGCCAGATGGGTGGCCACCGCCTCTTCCGTCCAAGGGGTGACAAACACCTGCTCCACCAGCTGAGTGCGGATCTGGGCTAACTTCTCGACTCCCTCCACCTCCTGCTCCTCCAGCTGGCTCATCATCGCGAGCAGCTTTTCACTGGCTTGGATCGCTCTTTTGAGAGCCTGAGTGGGGGGGAGATCCTTAATCGCGGGAGCACTCATGACGAAGACTCATCCTTGGCGGCCATCTCCTGCTGATAGGTCGCCAGCTCTGCACGGAACTGACGCGCTTCATCCATCACCTGCTCCCAGGCTTCCTTGATCGGTGCCAGCAGACGAATGCACTCCAGCACCAGCGGTGCGGCATCCTTGGCTGCTTTGGCCTTGGCCAACTGACGACCCAGATAGTCATAGAGGCTATCGAGCGTCATGGAGATTTCAGGTTCAATATCATGGCGCAAGGTCACGCGCAGTTCATTAATGCCAGTTTGCGCCTTATTAACCCACTTCACCTTGGCCACCTGATCATCGCGCTGCATCGCGCTCAGTGCATCCTTCATATGTGCCAAAATAGCCGTGTAAAGCAGCAGTGTCAGCTTGTGGGCATCCGCCTCTTCCACCTCAGCTTCGAGGTGACGATTATTGTGTACCTGTGAGGCCCAGGCTTCAGCGGATTTTTGCATTTGGTAAGGCGTGTGGCGTCTTTTGATCATGGTCTATTCTCTTGTCCATCACCTTGCCTCAACGGCAAGGTCTTTTTGTCTGATAGCTCAAGCAAGCGAAGTGTCGCTTACCGTGGATCTCTGCGCTCAGAAGGAGCCCTTGAGCGCAAGCTTACTGGAAAGCCCAGCAGAATTCGAGCCTAGTCCGCGCTGCTTTGCCCCTCGGCATCCACCCGTGCTCGGTATGCCTTCGCCCCTTCTGTTAAACGCAGCCAAGAAGCCGCCAAGGGCTGTAACAACTGCTGGATTTCATCCAGACGGCGCAGCGCCTCACGACAAAAATTCGGATGCATCGGCTGCAGCAGCATCCAGGCAATCTGGCGGGTCATGTACTCGTAGAGTAGATTCAGATTCTCGGCCAGCTGCGGGTAAAGCTCATGACGTAAAGACAAGCGCAGCTCATTCACACAAAACAAAGCCTTGGTTGAGTGCAGCGTTTTGCGCGCTGGCTCAAAGCGAGTCAACGCGCCTTTTAAGGCCTCGAGATGCTGCCCAAGGCCCTTATAGAGCAGGTTGATCAGCTCATGCGGGTCAGCAGATTCAATCACACTGCGCAGATGATGATTAAAGTTCACCTGCTCGGCCCAAGCCTGCGCCTTGCGCTGCATCAGGTAAGCGGTACGCCGCTCAGGTTGCTTCATCTTCATCTGCCTGGCTCCACCAGATTCAACAGCGCCACAGTGGACAGCTGACCCTGAGCGGCGACGGCGGCCGCCTGCTGCTGCTCAATCAAGCTCTGGGTTTCCTGCACTAGGGCCAAGGCTTGCTGATGGTTTTCAAGCGGCCTCACTTCAGCACGACCAGTCAACGCCTGCAACTGCCCATCTAGTTGGCCTTCAAGCTGCTGAACACTACTGACCGCCTGCTCAAGACTGGCGGGTAAGCCTGGATCCTCAACTCGCATCCACTGACGTGGATCAGCCTCTGCATGGCTGAGTGCCTGTAACAACTGCTGCGGCTGCACCGCCACATAGGGCTCGCCCTGCTCGTCCTTGGGTAGGCTAAAAGCATCTTCATCCACTGGGCCAACAAAACGGATGAAAGGCCCTTGCATCATCAACTGGGTGCCATTGACTTCAAAAGTCAGAGCCGAGCTTGCATCAAACTGCAGTTGTTGATCCGCATTCTGCTCAACACGGCCTTCAAGGCGTAAGGTATGGCCCTGCACCTGATTTTCAGCCTGCTGCCACTCACCTAAGACTGCCTCGCCTGCTTGCTGATTCACTAGATCACGCGCTGCAGCACCCAGCTCTGCACCCATCACCACCTGATCTGGCTCAGCTGCCAAGGGGGCTTGCAGCATCTCAGCCATAGAGGCTCGAAAAGCCTGCACAGCTTGATAAGCCCCAGAAGAAAAATAAGGCGAATCCGGCCATTCTTTGATCTCGCCAGTATAGATATCTGGCTGCCCTTTCAGGCGAAACTCCATAATACTGAGGTTTTTATGCAGCGGATCTGTGGCAGCAGCCTGAGCTTTCTCAGCTGGAGCCTCAGAGAGCGTGCGAGTCTGCTCACTGACTGCCTGAGCCAAGCCTCCGGGCAAACCCAGTTGTCGATAAGCTGGCCCCTGAGCAGCAGGTCGCTCCGACACTGGGCTGGGTGAAGCAGACTGGATTGTCACAGGCTGGCTTGTAACAGACTGGGTTGTAGCAGATTGGGCCGCAACAGCTTGTGCTGGATCAGCAGCCACCGTGGCTTGGGGGAGCAGACTTTCCGGCACTACCTTACTCGGTGCCTCGGCACTTAATAGAGGTTCGCCATTAAACTGGGCCTGCTGAATCGTCTCGGCCACCAGCAATGCGATTTCATCTAATTGGGTCTGCGTCGCCGCTTTTTGATCATCACTTAAATGAGCTTCTTGCTCCACCAGTTGTTGTGCCTGGTGTAAAGCCTGCTCAACCTGCTGCAAGGCTTCCTGCGTCACCTGTACCTGACCCAAGCTTTCGGCCAACCATTGACGCTCCACCTGAGCCAACTGCGGCGCGGCTTGCGCTGAGCCTTCTTTGATCTGTGGCTCAGCGGATGGGGTGAGTTCTTGCGCGCGGGCCACTGGCGCTGTCGGTTGTTGGCGCTGCAAAGGGGACAACTGGGAATAGACTTCAATCGACATCAGCTTTTCTCCATAAAAAAACCCAAGGGCCTCTTACTTGCGCAAGAAACACCTTGGGCTCTGATTTGCGCACTTCAGCCGCTGGTTAGAGCAGACCCAAGATCGCCTGGCTCGACTGGTTGGCCTGGGCCAAGGAAGAAATCCCTGCCTGCTGCAGTACCTGCTGTTTCGCCAGATTCGAGGTTTCTGTCGCGAAATCAGCATCCTGAATACGGCTACGGGCTGCTGAGAGATTCTCAGAATAGATCTGGTTGCCTGAAATGACCGCTTCAAAGCGATTCATCATGGCACCAAAGGTAGCGCGTGTCTCAGAAATACCGTCAATGGCTGCACGGCTTGCTGTAATTGCACTCTTAGCAGCAGTTTGAGTACTAATATCTATCCTTTTAACTGCTGTTAAACCACCACTAACGATACCTTTTAAAGCACCCTGAGCTGCAGTATTATTATTTAACGCTCCTACTATCCCACCAGCAAACTCCAACTTGATCTGGGAGTCAGGCGTATTTTTAAAGCCAACCTGGAAGGTAACATTTTGCGCAGATGCATTGAGCAGTTTTTTACCATTAAACTCCGTCACACTGATGATACGCGCAATTTCTTGGGTCAGCTGATCAACTTCTTTTTGCAAGCCACCCCGTGCAGCTGAATCATAGGTGCCGTTGGCGGACTGAATAGCGAGTTCGTTGATCCGCTGCAGGTTTTGGGTCATCTGATCCAAGGCACCCTCAGCGGTTTGCGCCATAGAGATACCATCATTGGCATTGCGCGTTGCCATATTCAAACCACGAATATCCTTAGTCTGCGACTGAGCTAAGTACAAGCCAGCCGCATCATCCTTGGCCGAGTTAACACGCAAACCAGTAGAAAGGCGCTGGAAGGTTTGCGCTTGCGCATTTTGCGTTGAAGATAGGTTACGCGTGGCATTGAGTGCTGCAATGTTAGTATTGAGGACTAGGCTCATGGGTGAGGCTCCTTATTTCACAAATTCGGATAGCATCGCTATTTCATTTTGGGCAGACACTTGCCGCTGGGTAGGCAAGAACTTGCCTCTCTTCTGTGCTGCCCGTAGGTTTCTGATCTTAACTACGTTAACAAAGCAAAAGCTGTGCCAAAGCTTAAGAAGCCTGCTGCTCTAAAACACGCTCAGCTTCTTCTTTGATGGCATCCCAACCTTCTTTGACTGGTTTCATCAACTGAATGACTTCTTCAACCATCGTAGCGTCCTGAGCCGCCATGGCTTGATTGAGGCGTCGTCCCATATAGTCATATAGGCTATTCAATGTTTCGACGACTTCCTTGCCTTTTTCAAAATCCAACGATAGGCGCAATTCAGTAATAATCGCTAAAGCCTTAGCACCAGCCTGAGTGCGCGCCAGTTGATCTTGGCGCTCGATCGCTCCCTTGGTGGCCGCCAAGCGCCCCATCAGCAATTCCATCATAATTTGTATCAGGCGGTGAGGTGTTGCCGTTTCAATTTCAGACTCTTTACTGGTGCCCTGCGCATACTGAAAAACGCCACGCAAATGCTTTTTGTAAGCCATATCTCATCAACCTTTTTTAAATTCTTGGTTTATCTCTGCGGCCGCGTATAGCCAGGTAAGTTGTTCATTTGCTGCGCCAAGAAGCTACCCGAGCTGTTAAAGTTCGCTACCAAACCTTCAATGGCCGCAAACTGGCGCTTGAGACGGTCTTCTAAAAGCTTTAAACGCATATTGGTGGATTCAATACGATCATCAACACGTTTGACCTGATTATCCAAACCTTCGCGACGGACTTCTAACAAGCCTTTAGACAATTGACCATTCTGCGTAGTCGTGGAAGTCAGACGCTGGGCCAAATCAGCAAAACGAGCTGCGTAGCCATCAACTCCAGAACCATCGGCAAAATCAGAAGCCCCCAAAATATGCGCCACACGATCAAAATCGTTTTCCAGCGCTTCATTGAGTTTGGCTGAATTCACACGCAAAGTGCCATTTTGAGAATCAGGGTTCTCAGGATCAAAAGTACCGGGCGTATAAACCTCAATACCGATCAAAGCAAGGAAGTTTTTCTGGGTATCGGCAGCAATGTCATCAGAGCTATTAGTGTCAGAATCAAGATTACTTGGCGTAGGCGAATAGAGAATATTGCGCATCTCTGCCTCTACCGTACGAATCGTGTTATCACCATACAAAGAGCCTTTTTTGGCTTCATTCAGGTGAATGATGACGTCGTTATAGGCTTTAACAAACTGATCGATATTATCGCGAATGGCCTTGTCATCACGTTTTACTTCTAGGCTACTGGCTTTAGTCGCCTCATTCATTGCGCCAGGCGTGATATTAATACTCACCCCTGTCACCACATTACTAAAGTTGTTCGTTGAATTGCTGGCCTCAATACCATCAATGCTGATGCGTGCATCTAAAGTTCTTGCCTGTAAATAGGCGCGTTTTTCATCTAGATCTGTTATAGCATCATAAGCTACCTGGTTAAAATCAAAATCAGGAGAAGACAAATTTGTAACTTTAGCATTCAAACCAGCTGCAAGATCAACACCAGAAAACTCAGCAGAAAAGCGCCCCTCTTCACCTGTTTTTTGGGCTTTCAGCACTAAGCGCGCATTCTCTCCATCCACATTGACGAGATTAGCGGAGACTTTTCCTTTTAATCCGTCATTGCTGTTAATCTCTTGACGTACTTGATCAAGCGTTTTGCCAGCAACATTTATTTCGACAGGATCAATAGCATTACCATCAGCATCTTTTAAGCCAGTAAAAGTCAACTTAGCATCTGCTGCACCTTCGGGAGCCAAAAAATCAGTACGAGAGAAGGGATCCGAGGTCTGTTGATAACTACGCGCTTCAGCCAAAACCTGAATGCTGTAATTTCCAGCAGTCGCACCCGCCAGATGGTCAGCCGTGGCAGTAAACAACTTGTCATTACCTGGCTTAGCGGCTAGCTGGCTGAATTTATCCTGACCACGCAGATCCAGCATGGCGGTGCGCATGGTGCTCAGGCGACTCGTCAACTGACCTAGCGCGCTAATCTGTGATTGAAAAAACTTCTTATCATTTTCTAACCGCTTAAGTGGCTGGGCTTCAGCCGCTACAGTGGCGTTGATAATGTCATTCACGGGCAGGCCAGAACCCACACCCATAAAACTAATTCCAGACATGGCTTTGTCCTCCTCCGCCTTTAATCTTTTGAGCCCTCAACAGTATGATTGAGCGCATGAAGAAAAATTTTATCCACTGCTATTCAGTTTGCTGCTTACAGTGGATTAACTTGCTGATCAGATCAATCAACCTGCATATTAAAAAAACTGGTATCGCCTTCGATCAAGCGTGCGCGTCGTGCGAGCACTTCTTCAGAGGGGTACTGACGAACCACTTCATCCGTTTTGGTGTTCACCACGCGCACGACGACTTCTTCAGTTTGATCATGCAGCTCAAAGCGTAGTGCCCGATTCATTGAATAAAGTGTGCTATTCACCTCATCCAATAATGAACGCAGTTCATCGGCATCAAGAGGCCCAACGGCCATTTCTTCTTGCTCATCTGTTTTCTGATCAACTGGGGCTTGCTGCAATGGGTTAGCAACCAGCTTATCAGTCTGCTGACCTTGCGATATAGTAGCCAAAGGCGGAGCCTTAGAAGAACGAGCATCTTGCTGTTGGATTACTGTTGGCTTGTCGACTTTTTGGGTGGCGCTGTCAGCTGCAGACAAACGTGGTTCGTTTGTACTGGTGTAAGCGCTCGTGGAGCTGAGTGGGGGCAATTCCGAGGTCATCGCCTTTACCTCACGGTTGAATTGATCTAGCTTATTTTATCGACCACAAGAGGTAAAGCTTTAGACCTAATTCTGGCCAGCCCCTTAAACTAAAAAACCCCCAACCCGAAGGCTGGGGGTTTGTAGAGCAAGACAACTTGGATCTAAAAGATCCAAGTCGAAGTGTCTTACAGCAGACCCAGTACTGTCTGCGCAGAAGCGTTAGCCTGACCCAGAGCAGCGACACCCGCCTGCTGCAGAACCTGCTGCTTAGCCAAGTTGGAAGTTTCAACAGCAAAGTCAGCATCCTGAACACGGCTACGTGAAGCCTGCAAATTTTCAGAAGCAATCTGGTTACCAGAAATAACCGACTCAAAACGGTTCATCATCGCACCAAAGGTAGCGCGAATAGTAGAGACACCGTCAATACCGGCACGAGTGGATGCAATAGATTTTTGTGCAGCAGTCTGAGTTGTAATATCAATAGTTTTGACAGCAGACAAAGAACCATTAACAATAGCCTTGATAGCGCTCTGCTGCGCCCCTGCCAAGTTATTGGATAAACCGCTTTTCAGACCAACTTTGACTTGGTAGCCAGAGCCATTCTGGTTACCAACCTGCATAGTACTAACACGGGCACTGCCGTTGAGAAGCTTTTGACCGTTAAACTCTGTGGTTTCAACAATACGCTTGATTTCTTGGGTTAATTGATCAACTTCTTTTTGCAGACCACCGCGCGCAGCAGTGTTGTAGGTGCCGTTGGCAGACTGAATCGCCAGCTCGTTGATACGCTGCAGGTTAGATTGGATTTGATCCAAGGCGCCTTCCGCAGTCTGAGCCAAAGAAATACCGTCACCAGCATTACGGGTTGCCATATTCAAACCACGAATATCTTTAGTTTGAGACTGGGCCAAATAGAGACCACCAGCATCATCTTTAGCTGAGTTGATACGCAGGCCTGTAGACAGGCGCTGGAAAGTTTGTGATTGCTGTGCCTGAGTATTGGCCAGGTTACGAGCACCATTCAGGGCGGCATTGTTAGTATTAATTACGAGAGACATAGTCGTGCTCCTTAGCTTAAGAAAGTATGTCAAGAGACATTAGTGTTATCGGACCTACCAGACGAACCTTTAGCTTTTTTCTCAAAAATTATTCTCGCACCTTCTGCTCTACCCAAAGATGGGCACGACTCAACTGCTCATCCTCCTCGAATGAGATCAGCACACAAGGGAAGTTGCCTGCTTGCTGAGCAAAAATTTCAGGATCTGTGACTAAATATCCTTGAATGTGGCTTGCCGCTGCCTGCCACTCATTCCAGACTGTTGAGTCTGTCACAACCACCCATTGCTCAATCTGTGTTAGCTGCGCTGTTTTTTTGACTAGCTCCAGTTGCTCCTCAGCTCGACCGAAGTAGATCACGACAGAAGGGGCGCGTCTTGCTAGCTCAATCACCGTCAATGGGCGCTCTTGAGCCAACCGAGTGAAGTGATAAGCCAGGCTCTGTAACTTCTCCTGCTTTTGCTGCTGCTCTATAGCCTTCAGAAGCGGTGCCGCAGCCTCAAGCTCACCTTCATAAGGATCACTCACCACACAAAGCCACTGTGCTCGCTGGCGATAAGCAGGATGCCAAGGAGCAGAAAGCAAAATATCTGGCTCTAGCCCTGCTGCTCTCAGTTCAAGATGCGGGTTAAACGCAGGGTCGATAAGCAACAGATTGAACCAGCACTGTTTAAACTGCCACTGATCATCGGCAGTCCCTAAACCCATAGACTCCGTCATCAGTACACTGCTTAAGGGTGTCCACATCAGCTTCTTCCCTTGCGTACACAGCTGAAGCTGCACATCATTGATTGCCAAAGGCCCAGTGAAGCGTGAATCAACGGAGGGCTCTAACAATGCACTACGCTTAATCAAGATGCAGGCAGGATTGAGTGCATTAAAGTTTTGCTCACACCAAGCACGCGGTAAACCTTTAAGCTCTTGCTCTAAAAAGAAGTCACGATACAGATCACCGATCAAACCGTCCTTACCAAGAATTTGTCCGGCGCTCAGCAGCGTTGAGCGCGATGAAACAAGCCGAGGAGCGACCATCGCGACGTCATCTCTGCCAAGCTGGTCCTGTAAAGGAGTCAACCAATCCGCTTGAATGCAGCGTAAACGATCCCAAGTCAGTAAGAAATGCTCACTCTGACTGGCGTTGATCAAGACTTGCCATTGCTGCGCAATGTTGGCTTGCTGGGCATCAACAGGCACCCAAACTGGAGAAAGCCCACCTAGCCCTTGCTCAATCAACCATTGTTGATTCTGCGCTTCGTTGGCTGGGCTGGTGATATAAAGTTGTGTATGTCTTGGCAGCTGCTGCTCTTGTAGAGAGCGTAGACAGGATGCTAATTGCTCACCAAGCCCTTCTCCAGCAATTAAAAGATCAACTGGCGGCAGCTCATCTTGAATGTGATAACGGGTATTGTAAATTTGAGCATGCAAGCCAGGTAACACCTCAGCTCTCTCAAAACCACAACGCTGTAAATGCTGCTGGCGAATCAAGGCACCTAGTTGCTCGTAATCCGAACTCTTGACCCAAGGATCCATAAAAGTGGAACGATGTACCAGCATTTGTGGAATGTGGCCAATGGCAGGCAACGTCATACGCTCAGCAATACGAAATACTAACTCTTCCGCTTGGCGATAAGCATAATCACCAAACCCATCCATCGCTTTCCATGCATCCTTTCGGAAGGCGACAGATCGCCCAACATAATCGGTTGAACGCAACAGATCGAGGTTAAAATCTGGTTTAAAAACACCCGATTCAGCGCGACTTGTGGCAAAGCGTGATGCATCATCACTGAGTTCTTCATTCGTTGGTGTAATCAGCACCTCATCACCATACATTACCAACCAATCAGGATAAAGGTCAGCATAATCCGCCAGATGGAATAGTGCATGAGGGTGAAGCTCGTCTCCAGGCCACAGCGCTACGATCCAGTCAGCTTCAACCTCCTCAATGACCTGGTTGACTTGCTCAAAAGGCTGCTCATCATGTATCCACTGTATCTTGGGATGGTTGAGTAACTCTGCATCAGGGCAAGGATCAGCACTAATAACACTCAGCCCAAAATGAGGATACATTTGCAATTCAAGAGAATCTAGCGTACTGGCCAGTGCACTAAAGAGCGACTGATCAACGACCATCACAAGATGAAAGCTAGGGTGCTTTTTCCACGTATTATAGCGCTCGCCCATCAGCTGAGCGGTGAGTTCATTGGGGCGGATACGCTGTTGCCACAGAGCAAAGCTATCGACTTGGTAGAAGCGGTGATCATCACCAAAAAGTTCAAGATTGTCATAAAACTGGTCATCATTACGAACACTTTCAGCTACATCACTGTAACCAAAAACATCGAACAGTAGAGCTGTAGAGAGTTGGAGTGCTTTCGAGCTCTTGGTTGGAATAACATATTTTTCATTATTTGAGGAAATCTGAATCAGGTTTTTTCTGTAATCATCATTTTCTATTACTCTCTTTAATGCTGGCAATAATCCTCTACTGTCAACCTGTATAACACCATCATGCGCATCAAAACAAAGCCCGCCTAAGAAAACATGCCTAATAACCAATTCTATAACTGCTTTTCCCATTGCCATGCTTTCAATTGCTATACTGGAACCAGATGAGATAGTGATATCTGAGATCATAACTATTGGTTCAGAACGATCAAAGCAGTAACGCAGACAGCTATTCAGACCTAGTCGTTCCGCACTCCTTTCAACCCTATCCTTTATAAAAGAAACACCCGACGGCCTATCTTTAATTATAAAAAACACTGGACGAGAAACTGTCTTAATGATATTGCTTGCAGCATCCATGAATGAATCCAATGATTTCTCATAGGTTTCTGGATCAGAGGTAGCATTCTCTACAACTGTATATGTTGTAAAGTACGAAACCACTAAAGCATCATCAGGGATATCTAAATCTTTTTTTAATTTTTGCACTTGATTGCTATTATAGTTTCTATAAACATCCCAATTGATCATCCCCGTGACAGGTCTATAAGAGAGTCCAGTTTGCATATCATCAAGAGTCTCTGAACAACGCATTGAGGCTAGAGTGACATAGTCAGATCGAAAGTGTCGAATACTACCCATATTTCTGGACAAATAAGGGCTATGACAAAAATGGATGCTTGCAATATTATTGTCTTTTGCCCAATCAACTAAAACCGCTTCATGTATAAGGTATTCCTGATTAACAACAAGAGCAATAACTTCAAGCTTATCATTCAAATAGTCTAAAGCAGATCGCATTGAAGCTATCTTATTGATTCTTTTTCTTGCGATTTCTGTAACCAGGGTACCTGGAACTTCGACAGCATATTTCTCTAACCATTCTTCAAAATCAGCAGCACCAGACTCCAAACAATATTCTATATTGCTTTCTATCCCTTTTATTAACCCCCTTAAATCCCTATAGAACTCCTCTATAATATACACTGAAACGCCATACTTTTTGGCATATAAATTAGCAGTTTCCGCAAATAACCGAGGAGTTATTATATCAAAGGACTCCCGGCTCAAAATAGCGTCAAGAATCGACGCTTGCCGATCAAGAATCGTAGAGATAATAGCCCTTTTCTTTTCTTTCATTTTATAACCTAGCGATTTCGCCTTGTAGATGAGTTTAGAGCGGCACTCAATGCAGAAAAAACATCTGACTTCAATGGTTTTAAAATCGATATTTCTTTGCAATTTTTTTCTTTTTCAAAAGGCAAAGTCCAGTTATCTGCTAACCACGCCTTTTTTTTATCTTGCATGCTATCATTTACCCAAAGCAAAAGAATTTTTTGCTGCTCTGGAGACAAGGAGGTTAAGATCCACCTTTTGCGAGCCTCATCAGTCAACTCATACAATCTCAATATAAATTGCGCAGGATATAAATCATCAAAAAAACCCTCTAAAACTCCATCTACGCAGGGAGCAACTGCATTTTCATTTTCGGTATGATAATAATCCGAAAAATCATCAAGCCAAATCTGCATAAAGCCTTGAAATCGAGCATCAAAATCTAGCCAGCTCATCAATCTTTTCCAGCTGTTTTTTCCGCACAATGTGTTACTTGAAACTAAATCCGCAAAATCACTTGAATTATAATAATCAAGCATGTTTTTACCCACCTGCATTACAATGAAAACCCATCATCGATTACTATATTTTGACCTAAGATATACTTAGATGCATCAGAAAGCAGGAAGTTGACAGCCCCTGAGATATCTTTTGGTTCAAGCATGCCCTTCCCATAGCTTTTTTTATTATAACGCTGGACAAATATTTCAGGCTGCCCATCAAGCAAACCACCAGGACTGACACAGTTTACTCTAAAATGGCTATTTGCAATATACGCATTAACATAATTTGAAACATGGATAAGTGCAGACTTTATTGCAGAATACTCAACAGGCATAGTCATACCTGTATCTTTATATAGGTAAAAATCTGGGTTTATGACTCCATAAATGGAGGATATATTTACGAGAGAGAAAAACTTATCTCTACTTAAAAAGTCTTCTTTTCTTTTTTCGAAATATTTAGCACATTGCTGTAAAAAAACAAAGCTTCCACCTAGATTTTTAGATAAGTTCTCGCTAAAATCAGCATATTCCACATCAAAAAAGTGCCTGCCATAGTTTTTATTTCTCGGGTAAATCGAGTTAACTGCACCATCAATGATGATATCGGAATCTAGGAGCTCGAAAATAAAATCTCCACCTGTAACGTCCCACTCAAAAAGATGCACCTTGTTATGGTGATTTCTATCTATGATTGTTTTCATCTTTCTGTCGAGCTCTGAATAATTGCAGTCTATAGCAATCACATTTGCTCCTGCGTTCAAGCAACCTTTTACTAAGGTCGAGCCCAAAAGACCTGCAGCACCTAGTATCATAATATTTTTATCATAAAGTGAGCTATGATTCACGGGGTGGATACCTTTTTGTCCAAGAACTTTATTAATTTAGCTGGATTGCCAGCAAAAAGAGATCTTGCAGGAACATCTTTGTTGACAACGCTTCCTGCACCAACAACAGAGTTTTCGCCTATTATGACACCAGGAAGAATAATACTTCCTGCACCAATCCAACATCCTTTTTTAAGTAATACTGTTTTCGGAGACTGATGCCCTTGATCAATCAAATCAATTGAATTTGAATCAAATCTATGGTTTGCAGTGTAAATATGGATATTGGAGCCGAGCATAACATTATCTTCAATAATTATACTACCTTCATCGCCGTCCCTAGGGTCTGCAAAAAGCATTGTTTGCGGTCTTACAACAACACGATTACCTATAGATATTTTTGAGCAAGAAATAGCATATGATCCAGGTCTAAACTCAGCACCTTCACCAAAGTATCTAAATTTAGATTTACAGAAAGAGAGAGCTCTTTTTTTAAAAAAAAGATTCCAATGTGTAAATGGGCAGTCGGGACCAATTCGATCACTCGAAACATCAAAGAAAATTTTTTTGGTTAAAGAAATCAAGATGCCACCAATGCTAGCTAATTTATTTCAATTTAAGCCTCTTATCCATTAGAAACTCAGCAATTTCAAAATCATATAGTGTATCTATATCTATAGCCCTCTCCTTTGGAACTTCGAACGAGAAAACTCGACCAGAAAAAAGTTTTTCATTTTTAATAATTAAACTCGGATTTGCTGCATAAGCGACTGTCGTCAAATCAAATACTTCTGGTGCATCTTGCCGACGATAAAAATCTTTTTCAAAAGAATTTATCAGTGAAACAGACTGGTCTTTATTTTTCTTTACCATATTAAACCAAGGGTTGCGGTGTGCCTGTGTTACAACAACCGCCAAATCAGCATTGTTTTTTTCATAAGTATTAATGCATTCATCAATATCTTCAGATAGCCTAAGAGGTGACGTTGCTGGAACAGAAACAAAGATATCTGGTAGGGTACCCTCATGATCAAGCAAGTAATTCAAAGCATGTCGCCATGCATCTATTTCAGCCGCTGTATCAGTTGCTAAACTAGCAGGACGAAGGAAAGGGACTTGAGCTCCAAATGATTTAGCAATATTGGCAATTTCCTGTGAGTCAGTTGATACAATAACACGCTCAATTCTTGATACTGCCAGAGCCTGCTCAATCGACCATCCAATTAATGGTTTTCCTGATAACAGGCGAGAGTTTTTTCCTGGTAGGCCTTTAGAGCCACCACGAGCAAATATAAATGCAGTTATTCTCTTCATTTTAACTTTTTTCTATGCTGATGGATTGGCTGTTTTTTGATGATGATTCTTTTGCCGCTTCGACTATTTTTAGAACTGCTAGCCCATCATAACCGCTTGAAGCTGTCGTTGATGATTTGCCATCTTCAATGGCTTTAATGAAGGATTTAATTTGTTCTCGATATGTAGCATCACGATCAGGTGACTCATTCTTTATGATTTGCCAAGCATTTAGCTTAGCAGTGAAAAGATTGACTTGACCTGAAACAGCATCCCACTTTATAGTTCCATACTCACCAATAGCAGTACAGCATCGTGTTGTATCATGCCTTAGAAAATCCATAGATAAATTTCCTAGCGCCCCATTAGAAAAGCCAATATTTAATTGAGCGCAATCTTCAACATCTATGTCTAAATTACTGAGCTTAGTGCTCCGACAGCTCACCCAGTCTATCTCTCCAAACACCCATCTCAATATATCTATTTCATGGCTTAGCTCTAAGAGGACGCCACCACCTAGTTTATGCTGAGCGGATACTGTGGTACGGTAATCTTTTCCTGGTCGCCAACTAGGTAAGTATTGCCCTACTTCGTACTTTATATAATAGACTTTACCAATTATTCTGCTGTCTATTTCTTTCTTAAAATGGAGCAGTGTGTTAAGAAATCTAAGATTATAGGCTGTCTGAACAATAACTTTCCTTTCTTTGCAGGATTCTAGAAAAGTATCGATCTCTTGAGTAGAGTTTGATATTGGCTTTTCAATTAATAAATGAACTCCGTGCTCAGCAAGTTTCTTGGCGATTTTTATATGAAAGGGTGCAGGCGATGCGATAATAGCAATTTGCGGTTTATACGCACATGCATCATCTATATCTTGTGTACATTGTGCGCCATATGGCAGAGGTTGAGAGCAATTACTAGAGCGCAGCACTAGTATATCTATACTAGGCATCTCTTCTCTTAATAATCGGAGATGCCTATGACCTATGCTTCCTAATCCTACTATAAGAGCACGTTTTATTTTTTCTTTACCCATATATTTTTATAGTCATTTTTATTCTTCTATTAACTGATCAACATCGGATTGAGCCTGATTAAAGTCATCAATACGCCCAATATCTAACCAGTAATCTTTTAAAGCATAAGTGCTAACACCTTTTTCAGATTGTATTTCTTCTTGTAAGAGATCGGGCATATCCATCTTAGTATTGAAAGGAACACGTTTCACTAGCTCTGGAGAGAGAAGATAAATTCCAGCATTAATATTAAACTTATGAACTGGTTTTTCCTTGATGCCTGTTGCTCTGTTATCTTCTGACTCGATCACACCATAAGGAATCTGGTACTCATACTCTCTCACACACACGGTTGCGCTACCACCTTGCTCTTCATGAAATGCTAGTAAATTAAGGTGATTGAGTGTTGTGAGCAGATCACCATTCATCATAAACAGAGGCAGATTAATTTCATCATAGGGTAGCAAACCTAAGGCACCTGCAGTGCCTAGAGGTGTCTCTTCGTGAATATAAGTGATGCTCACACCCCAGCGACTGCCATCTCCAAAATGTTCACGAATTTTTTCCGGCATATAGTGGGTGGAGATGTAAAAACGATGAAAACCTGAGTGAACAAAGCTCTCCAGAATCAGCTCAAGAATCGGTTTGTCACCGACTTTAAGCAGGGGTTTCGGGCAGGTTTTGGTCAAGGGGTGCAAGCGCTTACCAAAACCACCAGCCATCAGAAAGACGGGGTTATCCTGCCGGGGTTTTTGCAGTAATCCATGCAGTGTCTCCAGCCCGGTTACTCGTTGATCAGCATCTACAACTGGCAGTTGCAACAGTTGTTGTTGCTCCATAAAGGACAGTAAACGCGCTTTACTCCAGTCAGCAGTAGCCACCTTGGGCTGCATGTTCATTATTTGAACAACGGGTGTGCTTAAATCCAGGCGTTTGAGCAGCGCTCTGCGCACATCGCCATCGGTTACCGTCCCTAAAAGTTTTTTATCTTCGTCGGTTACGAGCAGAATCTGCTGTGCAGATAAATCCAGCTTCTCAATGACTGCTTCGAGTGAGGCCGTGGGTTGAACGAGCGTGTCTTGCCAGTTTTTCATGGTTTATTCACTGTGAATACTTGGTGGCTTGCTGAGGTTTTGCAGCCAGATATTTGTGGCCGGCGGGTAGATCTGTCAATAGTGTGGAGCCTGCACCAAGGATAGCACCTTGCTCCAGATGTCGCCCTTGAACAACACAACTTCCCGGCCCCAAATGGCACCTATCCTCAAGGTGGACATCACCACACAACATCACCCCCGGTGCGAGATGGCAATGTTTGCCCACCTTGCAATCATGATCAAGCTGGGCACCCGTATTAATCAGTGTATTTTCATCAATTTTTACATCGGGTTGCAGAATACAGCCCGCCATGATCTGTACACCTTCAGCCAGCTCAACTCCATCTGCAATGATGGCTGAAGGGTGTACCAGGGTTATAAAAGAGTAACCTGATTCCTTGAACTGCTCAAACAGGTTTTGACGAAGGTTTTTTCCCGGCAGACTACCTACACCATTCGCCAGCAAGACAGTATTGGGTGGATACTGGTAAAGATCAGCATCTTCCCCCAGCACTGGTAACCCTCGCCATTCTGTAATGCCTTTTTGCTTAAGCTGCGGGTCAATGACTCCTGAAACCGGATGCTTCATCAACCGCAGCAGGTTTAAAACCACTTTGGCGTGACCGCCTGCACCGAGCAAAATGACAGGCAAACTCATAGTGCTTCGCCGGGCTGATAGTCTTTGCTGGCAGGAGTACCCAGATAATCCCAGTAATGAATGGCACTGATGCCTTGCCCGGTTCTGGCTGTGGTGAGTGTTGTTTTATCCAGCGTTTCACCCTGTTGAACCGCGTGAGCAACCAACAGGCTTTGCCGCGCTACCTGGCGCGTATCCCGCTCGGCTGGCTGGGGAACTTTTCGACCCGAGCCAAGAGTTTGCTCAACAGCTCGTACTTGCTGAACAAGCTCCTTTAGCTCATGTGGTTCTAGAGAGGCTTTCTGATCAGGGCCAGGCAGGTGACGACCCAATGTAAAGTGCTTTTCGATAATTGTGGCACCGCGTGCTGCTGCTGCAACAGGTACCAATAACCCTTGTGTATGGTCAGAGTAGCCGACTGGCAGCGCGAAAGTGGCTCTCAGCGTATCCATGGCTTTCAGGTTGACTTGATCAAGCGGAGTCGGATAGCAGGATGTGCAGTGCAGCAACGTCACCTGATCTTTAATTGCTTCATAGGCTTGCGGCTGGCTCCAGAATTCCCAGGTTTCATTCAGGCTCCTGGGCTCCCGATCAAAAGAGTAGCCGTGTGCCAGAATTGCCAGCGCCTGTTCAACTTCACTGATCGTTGCCATCCCTGTTGAGAGAATGCAGGGCTTGCCTGTTGCCGCAAAAGCCCAAAGCAAACGCGCATTGGTAATTTCGCCAGAAGGAATCTTGTAAAAAGGTAAATCCAACGTCTGCAAATATTCGAGGCTTTGCAGATCAAAAGCAGTGGAAATAAAGATGATCCCTTTCTGCTGAGCATAATCCTGCAGGTCTTTGTGCCAGCTTGCGGGCAGTTCGAGCTTTTTGAGCATCGCAAGCTGAGATTCAGATGTCTCAGTATTTTCTTTTTGGTACTGAGCTTTAGGTGCTGTTGCTGCAGCCAGGCGTTCTGCGTTAAAGGTCTGAAACTTGACAGCATCAGCGCCGGAATCAGCAGCAGCAGAAACTAACTGAAAAGCAAGGTCGCGGTCACCATTATGGTTTACGCCAGCTTCAGCAATAATAAGAACAGACATGGTTAGATCAACTCTTATTGAAAATTGATATCGTAAAACTTCTTGAAAATGAGGGGCTGAAGATCCGTGTCTTTCAATATCCGAATGATTTTTTTACTGACCTGCCCATCACCATATGGGTGAAGAGTCGCGTTACTTATTTCTCGATGGGAAGCCGAAAGCGCTTGAGCGAGTGCAGCCATGATTTCTTCTAGCTCGTCACCACTTTCGATGACTGACTCTGCTTTGAATCGCCCTTTTTGTCTTATTCCTATATCTACAGTAGGGACACCAAAAGCGGGTGCCTCAAGCAAGCCACTCGATGAGTTGCCAACAACGGCACCGCAAATTTTCATGAGGCTTAAGTAGCGCAGCTGTCCAAGAGACTCGGTCAATAAAACACTTTCCTTATGTTTAGCTGCAAACTTTTGCAATAGCATGATTAGTTCACGCCCATAAGTATCAGCATTAGGAAAAGTGATCACAAGCTTACGCTCTGGAACCAAAGTTTCAAGGGCTTGAAGAAGATTCTTAAGTGAATTGATCCCACCATCCTCTTTCAAGGTGACGGGGTGGTAAGTAATAAGAAGTGGTTGATCGCCAAGCTCAAAATGCAGTGATGCTTCCAGTTCCTTTTGGTTTAATAGCTGCAAGCGTTGTGCGTTCTCGATGGCTGGTGCACCAACATTAAAAACCCTACTGGGGGACTCACCTAGCTGAATCACACGCTTGCGATACACCTCTGTACTGGTAAAGTGTAGGTGTGCCATTTTGGTAATTGAATGACGGATCGCCTCATCAATGACGCCCTCTGTAAGCTCCCCTCCATGCAAATGTGCTATTGGTATTTGAAGAATCATGGCTGTTTGGGCGAGAGCAAGTGCTTCGAATCGATCACCGAGAATAACAAGACAATCGGGTTTTAAGCGGCTGAGGGCATCCACAAATCCAATCACACCCAGTCCGATAGATTTTGCAATTCCCACCCTACTTGAAGACGAAAGCAGCATTTCAACTTTTTCGTTGATAGCGAATTCTTTCTCAATAGTTTGCACTGTATAACCAAACTCAGGTGAAAGATGCATACCGCTTACAATCAGCTGGAGTTCGAGATCTTGATCGTTTTCGATCTCCTTCATCAGCCAGTAAAGCAGGCCGTATTCAGCACGTGTGCCGGTAAACACTGTGATTTTCTTCACACTTCATCCTCTAACCTGACACTACTTGGCAAATTCACCACCCGCTCTTCTAACCACTTTGCATTAGTCAGATCATCATGCCGACAATGCTGATACATCGGTAGATGATTCATCAAGGCCCAAATGGGGCGAGTCATGACGCCTTCATTGTTCGTGTTTTTAAGCAAGTCATCACGCTGCTTTCTGTCTTCGCAGATCACAGCATTTAACCAATAGTTAGAACGACACTCTTCTGGCTCGGTGATGAATTGCAAAGAAGAGCCTCGAAAAAAAGCCTTGTAGCCTTCTGCCAGCGCACGCTTAGCACGGATGAATGTCTCAAGCTGCTCTAGCTGAGCACAGCCTAAAGCCGCATTTAAATTAGGTAAGCGGTAGTTATAACCCAGCTCATCATGCCTATACTCGTAAGCATGAGGTTTTTTGGCTGTAGTGGTGAGATGCTTAGCTCTTGCACCTGTTGCTGCATTTGCCAGAATCATGCCCCCGCCACCTGTTGTGATGATTTTGTTGCCATTAAAGCTGAGTATACCCACGGTACCCAAAGTCCCCGTGTGCCGACCCTTATAGAAGCTGCCTAACGACTCTGCTGCATCTTCGACTAATGCAAGGTTCCAGCGTTGGGCGACTTCACATAGGCCATCAAGATCTGCAGGGTGACCAAAGGCATGCATTGGTACACAAGCGCGAATCACTTTACCATCTGCGTGAGCTCGGCATGCACCTTCTGCATCCAATTCTGCGTGGTTATTCAGCCATAGCTCTAGGGCCTGAGCAGACATGCCCAATGTTTCACGGTCGACATCCACGAAAACTGGCTCAGCACCACAATAAGCAATGGCATTACAAGTTGCCACAAAAGTTAGGGGTTGGGTAATGACCAGATCACCCGCTTCAACACCTGCAAGCTTTAAAGCTATATGCAGTGCTGCCGTACCATTGACTGTCGCTACGGCTTGAGGTGAGCCGGTATAGTTTGCGATCTCTTGCTCAAAGCGATCTACATAGTTACCAACACTAGATACAAAAGTAGAATCGATTGTCTCCATGAGATAGTTTTTTTCATGCCCTGAAAATATTGGCGCATGTAAAGGAATCGACTCCTTACTCCCGTAATAGTCTTGAATGAACTGAATCAGCTGCTTGCTCAAAGTAGACTCACATTTTGCTATCTAAATACTTACCAGTTTCTTTATGATCAAAATATGGAAGTATGTGGTGAAATAAGTCAACTAGCTCTTGTTTTGACCAAGATAGCTTTCGCTTCATTTTACTAATACGATCTTCAAAATCAGCGAGCAATGATTCATCAAAAATGGCCTCATTCTTGATAATACCAAGGCTCTTAAATCGATCCATATCTAAGGTTTCTTTTGCAGTAAAAAATTCTTCGATGTCTTTTTCACCTGTTGTATCGCTAGAAGTAAAAAGACAAGGCCACTGACCTTGTTGAGGAAGAGATTTGACGAGTGCTCTAGCTTCATCTTCATCATGGCACAAAACAGGTTCGTACCCTTTCTGTACTAAGTACTTTACAGCAATATCAGCAAAGGACATCAGATCAAGTTTTTCGCTGAGTTTTGGAAAAAAAATGTCACGATTATCACCAAAAAGACAAGACATCAAACAGAGCTCACCTGATTCTTCTGGTGTGACAAAGTAACGACGTACATCACTTGGCGCAACAATGGGCTGACCTTTTTCAAGGCGCTGATTAAAACCATGCAGCAAAGAGCCATCAGAAAAAGCGACATTAGCAAAGCGGGCAGTAGAGACATCTAACTGCAAGCTTCGGCGCATTAAGAACATTTCCATAATTCGCTTTGAAGCCCCCATCATATTAACAGGGTTTGCTGCTTTATCTGTTGATACACAAAAATATTTTTTTGCACTAGCCTGGATAGCCTGCTGAAGCGTTTTCTCCGTGTTGAATATATTGACATCTACCATACGCATGAGTGTATAGGGATCTTTTTCACTTCTAACATGCTTCAAAGCCGAAAGATTGAGAATATAATCATATCCCCCACCTGCTTTAATGAAGGCGTCATACTCAATTGAACCAATATCCAAAGAAAAGGTTTTGAAATCCCCTTCAATATAACCATAAGAACTACGAACATCTCTAACAAGCTCAACCATATTGTTTTCGCTAATATCAACAACATGAAGCTTTTTAGGGTTACGCTTAAATATTTCTTTGACAACGGCCTGACCTATAGATCCAGCCCCGCCTAGAATCAGGAAAGAGGAAGAAAAGATTAATTCATCAAGATTGTCACGATAAACCTCCAAGTCTTGACTAAAGATACTATGCTTTCTTCCCAAAGCTTTATAGATATTCAAAATAGCCCCTATAATTTATATTTCAGAAAGAGCGCGCACAAAAGAAGCTGGATCATCAAACTTCTTGTTAATAAGCTCTAGTTGTAAACTCGCCATTCTCTGAGGTGCACTAGAAACTTGGCGCCCAAAAAGATAAGTGAGCTGAATAACATCTTCTTTTTTTAAGCCTTTTTTTGCAGCGCCCATACCGCTAAGTAACGATCTTAAGAGTAGATAGCGTGTCGTAATACTCAGCCAGCCGTCTTTGATGCGTTCTTTGTGGATAGGGAAAAGGCCAAAGAGAACCCAGTTCACTACGATATTTTCAAGTATCCACGGGTACTGCTTCTCAAGTGATGAAAGATGCTTTTTTCTGGCCTTATCTAAGGCTTGAATATGATCCATATGCAGTTTCTTGTGATCATGAATCCCCAAGCCCGATGTGACTTGATCAAGCGCCTCTTTAAACTTATCTTTTTTACTAGGTAAGTCGAGAAGGCGACTTAAGATAAACAAACCCAGCGCGCCATCATTTTTTTCTTTTAATAAGACCGCCTGCTGATCAAAATATCCCTCATTAATCAACTGGCTAAAAAGATCGAGCAGTTCTTGCATGCTCAGCTCGCTCGCTTGGCCTTCTGCAATTACTCTTTCTGCCCGCTGGACTAATAGCGAACAGATAAAAAGCCTTTTTTCTAGACTGATTGCGCGATATCTTAAAATGGTGATCAAACCTTGTAATAGTGCATAGCGGTTATGGTATGCGTCATTAAACTCAGTTTGATCAACAAGAATCAAGCGATCCCAAGCATAAACAGACCCGAACTCGAGCTCTAAAGCATCTTGATCCTCAATTAAATGGCGAGCAACTTCAGGGCAGGATTCATTCATTGATAAAAGCTGATCTGTTCCTAAAGGCTGATACTGACGCGGGTAGACTGCACAAGTATGACTCAGTGCATTAATACCAAATTCTTTATGGATTTTACAAAAACCGGATTTTTCTTGTAAGTCACATCCACCTGTTTTGATGTTTTGTTTTAAGGTGGCTGGATAAAACTCCTTGGTGACTAGATCGTTGTTTTCTTGCAAATAGGGTTGCATCAGCTTGCCAAGTTGTGGATCAAGGCGATAAAGCTGATAAGTATCGTGATCAATCGAGATTGTCCAGTTTTCTTGGCAGCAGTTATCCGGGCATCGAGGCCCCGTACAGCCAAACTGCCGAGCATAGCGTGGGGCTAGAGCATCTTTTTGCATATAAAAACCTATAAGATTAGTTGGAGTGCTAGAGACTGCTTATCTTTGGACGAAAATACAATAGTAGCCGTTTCGCTCTAGTAGCGAGCACGAATATGTGGTTTATGATGCTTTTCATTGTCAAAATAATAGAGGCGGATAAGAATTCCATAGAACATCGAGATGGCCAGCATAAATTTAACCCTGCATCCCTGGTGCCCCAAGGCGATTGAGCTGGTCATCGCCACATAGCACGCTTTGCCACCAAGGTTTATGATCCAGATACCATTGCACGGTTTTTCTCATACCGCTTTCAAAGGTTTCTTGCGGTTTCCAGTCCAGTTCGCGCTCAATTTTGCTGGCATCAATGGCGTAACGTCGATCATGACCGGGTCGGTCTTTCACGAAGGTAATGAGGTCTTGGTAATGGCTTGTCTGAGGCTTGAGCTCTTGCAGGATTTCGCAGAGCAGCTGGACGACTTCAAGGTTTTGTTTTTCATTATGGCCACCGATATTGTAGGTTTCACCAACCTTGCCTTCGGTCACTACCTTATAGAGTGCGCGAGCATGGTCTTCCACATACAGCCAGTCTCGAATCTGATCCCCCTTGCCATACACAGGTAGAGGTTTGCCTTGCAGCGCATTCAGAATGATGTGGGGCACCAGCTTTTCTGGAAAATGATAAGGGCCGTAGTTATTGGAGCAGTTGGTGACAATGACCGGCAGGCCATAGGTTCTGTGCCAAGCTCGAACCAGATGATCAGAGCTGGCTTTGCTGGCTGAGTAAGGACTGCTGGGCGAATAGGATGTGCTTTCTGTAAAAAGTGTTTGTGCTGCCTGAGCATCTTCATCTGGGTGCGGTAGATCACCGTAGACTTCATCTGTGGAAATATGATGAAACCGAAATTTCTGTTTACGCGTGCTATCCAGCCCCTGCCAGTAGCTGCGAGCGACGTCCAGCAGGGTATAGGTACCGATAATATTAGTTTCTATAAAGGCAGCCGGACCATCAATGGAGCGGTCCACATGGCTTTCTGCAGCTAGGTGCATCACGGCGTCGGGTTGGTGCTGGCTAAAAATACGTTCCAGAGCGCTACGATCGCAGATATCGACCTGCTCAAAAGCATAACGAGGAGATTGGCAGACACTGACTAGATTATCGAGATTGCCTGCATAGGTCAGCTTGTCGACGTTGACCAGGCTCTCTAGGGTGTTGTGGATGATATGCCGAATAACTGCGGAGCCAATAAAGCCCGCACCACCTGTAACCAGTATTTTCATGTTTTCTCTCAACAGCCACATCCGATGTACTGCGGCCGAGGTACGCTACCGCCCCAGGATAACAGCTGATCCCTGAGAGCTCTGTGCTTTTATTTCGGTTAAACCGATGGTTTCTTGAGTTAAAGAGTTGAATCCGCACTCGAGTCTAGCAGTTTGAAGCGAGAAAGGAAGATGCAAAAAGGGGGCAATCTGCAAAGAAATGCAAACAGGTGTGGAAATCAAACGAAGGAGGAGAGAGCAAATGGTGGGCCCAGCAGGACTTGAACCTGCGACCTGCCGATTATGAGTCGGATGCTCTAACCAACTGAGCTATAGGCCCATCAAGAAGGGGTAAAACAAAGTGGCAAAATCATACCAGAAAGCCTTGAGCTTTCAAGACTTTCTGGTGATTTCAGCGTGGATTATTCATCCAAGAAAGAACGCAAGGAATCGCAACGCGAAGGATGGCGCAGTTTACGCAGCGCTTTGGCTTCAATCTGACGTATCCGCTCGCGCGTGACATCAAACTGCTTACCCACCTCTTCTAAGGTGTGATCGGTATTCATATCGATACCAAAACGCATGCGCAGTACCTTGGATTCACGTGCCGTCAAACCAGACAATACTGAACGCGTGGCTTCAATCAAGCCTTCGCCAGTAGCCGAATCAATCGGCGATTCTTGATTGGTATCTTCGATAAAATCGCCCAGATGCGAATCTTCATCATCGCCAATCGGCGTTTCCATCGAGATCGGCTCTTTGGCAATTTTCAATACCTTACGCACCTTGTCTTCTGGCATCTCAAGACGCTCACCCAGCTCTTCAGGTGTGGGCTCACGCCCCATCTCTTGCAGCATCTGACGCTGGACACGATTGATCTTGTTGATCGTTTCAATCATATGCACAGGGATACGGATCGTACGGGCTTGATCCGCAATTGAGCGCGTAATCGCCTGACGTATCCACCAAGTCGCATAGGTCGAGAATTTATAGCCACGGCGGAACTCAAACTTATCCACCGCCTTCATCAAGCCAATATTGCCTTCTTGGATCAGATCAAGAAACTGCAAGCCACGATTGGTGTATTTCTTCGCAATCGAGATCACCAGACGCAGGTTAGCCTCGACCATCTCTTTCTTTGCGCGACGGCTTTTGGCCTCACCAATCGACAGACGACGGTTGACTTCTTTTAAATCAGCAATCGATAGATTAAAGACTTCTTCATAAGCCTTAATCTTGCGCTGCGCACGCTGGATATCCTGACGATAGAGCTTAAGCTTCTTGGCGATGGCGTCATCTTGTGCGATGCGCTCTTCAACCCAAGTGGTATCGGTTTCACGACCTGGGAAGCCGCTAATGAATTCAGCTTTAGTCAAACCAGACTTACGCACAGCCAGTCGCAGCACTTCACGCTCTTGGCTACGAATATCACCAACAGCATCGCGCACCTGACCGACTAAACGCTCATAGTGTTTATTGGCAAGCTTAAAGGGCGCAAAGATCTCACCCAGCAGCTCCATCTCTGCTTGGGTTTTTTCGTGGTGGTAACCCTGCTTGGCCAGCAACTTATTGACTTTAGCCAGCTGCTCACGCAGTGCAGTAAAGCGAATACGGGCTTCTTCTGGATCAGGGCCGCTGGTGGTGGCCTCTTCATCCTCATCCGTCGCCTCAACTTCCTCTTCATCCTCTTCGTCATCGTCATCCTTGGCAGCAGCTTTGCTACTGGCAGGGATGGGCGCAGGGGCTTCAGGTGGCAGATCTTCAACAGGGTCAATAAAACCAGAGAAGACATCAGTCAGGCGGCCAGTTTCGGCCTCAATGACCTGATCATAGGCATCAACAATACTATCCACCGCACCGGGCAGATAGGCGAGCGAATGCATAACTTCACGAATCCCTTCTTCGATTCGCTTCGCGATGACGATTTCGCCTTCACGCGTTAAGAGTTCGACTGTGCCCATTTCGCGCATATACATGCGCACTGGATCGGTGGTACGTCCTGCATCGCTTTCGACAGCGGCGAGGGCGGCCACGGCTTCTTCGGCGGCGGCGTCATCGGAGGAATCGCCGTCGGTCATCAGAAGCGTTTCCATATCCGGGGCTTCCTCGCTGACGGGAATCCCCATATCATTGATCATGCGGATAATGTCTTCGACCTGATCCGGATCAGAGATTTCCTCTGGCAGGTGGTCGTTGACTTCTGCATAAGTCAAATAGCCCTGCTCTTTACCGCGGGCGATTAATTCTTTTAGACGAGATTGCTGCTGCGCGTTCCCGGACATAGAACCCCTATCTCAGCTATGCAAGAAACGTGGATGAGAGGACAGTCGCGAACGACCTAGGCGCTGCTATCCAAATAAAACCCCTACTGAATCAATGGCTTTCTATTTGGACAGCAGCGCTTAATGCAGACTGCCTAGTGATAAGCGCGAAAGTATAGCCCATTTTTAGCTGAACGTCTATTGAGCGCGCTTTTTTTGGTGGGCCTCTTGGATCAGTTTCCACAACTCCTGTCGCTCAGCCTCACCGATTGCACCAGCCTGAGAGGCCGCCATCAACTGCTGATAGCGTGTCTCACGCTGTTGCTCTTCTTGCTGCTGCTGATAGCGCTCAACCAGGGCTAACACTTCAGCCTCGCGCACAGCCAGGGGCAAACCAAGATCACCACTGGCCTTCCATTGTGCGAGCAGCCATTCTTCTTCTGCTGTGCCTGCCCAATAATCCAGCACCACCTGGGTCGTCAAATGAGGCGCAGCCAGCAAGGGTTGAAAGAGACGCTTGAGCCGCGATGTTGCAGGCAAACCCATCAGCCAACCATCAGGAAGGCACTGTAGTGCACTGGGTGCACCGAGCAGCTGACGAATCAGGCGCATCTCGATGGCATCAGAGCCAGACGCACTCGGTGCGCTGACAGCAGGCACCGAAGAGGCAGCCCCATGCGTTGACTGAGCAGCAAAAGACGGCGCAGCAGGCGCGATTGACGCAGGACTGCGCACTGGCGCGGCATGATCCAGCAAATCCGCTTCTGTCAAACCAGTCAGCTGTACAAGGCGGCGCAACAAACTACGCTTTAGCAGACCCTTGGGCAACGCAGCGAGCGGCGGTCTGGCCCTTTGTGCAAGTTGCGCCTGATCATCCAGCAGATTCAAATCCAGATCTTGACGTAGCTCACGCAGCAAAAATTCAGCCAGGGGCTGTGCTTGGTTGACACGCTGCTCAAACAAACCCGCTCCCTCATGGCGCACTAGGCTGTCTGGATCTTCACCCTGAGGCAAAAACAAGAAGCGCGCCTGCTGCCCATCACTCATCAAGGGCAGGGCCGCATCCAAGGCCTTGCGTGCCGCCTGCTGCCCAGCACGATCACCATCAAAACAGAAGACGACTTCATTGACGAGACGAAAAAGCTGCTGCAGATGCGCACTGGTGGTGGCGGTACCCAAGGTCGCCACCGCCCAGTGTATCCCCTGCTGCGCAAGCGCCACCACATCCATGTAACCTTCAACGACCAGCAAACGATCTAAACGCCCAGCTGCCTGACGCGCCTCATAGAGCCCGTACAAGGTCTGGCTTTTCTGAAACAGAGGCGTTTCCGGTGAGTTCAGATACTTAGGCTTAGCCTCCCCCAGCACTCGCCCACCAAAGGCGACCACGCGCCCTTTCAGATCTCGAATCGGAAAGATCACTCGCTCGCGGAAACGATCATAAACACGACCTGTCTCCTCTTTTTGTGCCAGCAAGCCTAACTCCAGCTGCAAGGCTTCAGGGACATGCGCCGCAGCAAGGTGGTTTTTCAACTCATCCCAGCCAGCCGGGGCCACACCCAGAGCAAAGCGCTCGATCACTGACGCATCCAGCCCGCGCTGTTCGATCAGATAGTGGTAGGCCTCCTGCCCAGCGGGGGTCAGCAACTGCTGCTGATAGAAATGGCTGGCCTGCTGCATCACGCGATAGCGAGCATCCTGACGTTCTTTTTCCTGCTGCTCTTGCAAGCGCTGCCCTGTTGAGCGATTTTCTTCACGCGGCACCTCCATCCCTTGCATTCTGGCCAAGGCTTCAACCGCTTCAACAAACTCAAGATGATCATGCTCCATCAGGAACTTCAGCGCATTACCGCTCGCCTGACAACCAAAGCAGTAGTAGAACTGCTTATCAGGAATCACATTAAACGAAGGTGTTTTTTCATGATGGAAGGGACAACAGGCCGTCCAATTGCGACCCGCTTTTTTGAGCGGCACACGCGCAGAGATCACCTCAGCCAGATCTGTTCGAGCCAGCAGGTCATCAATAAAAGCCTGGGGAATACGTCCTGCCATGACCAACCTCAATCACTGCACATCTTCTTAAAAACCAAAAAGCGAGCCTTGATCACAAGACTCGCTTTCAGGGTTGCCTCAGGTCAAGACAACTTCACCGCAGACATCCGGCCCGAAGGCCTTTGCATCGCAGCGCTTAGTACAAACGCTCGAAGCGACGCTGTTCGCGCTGAAGCTTCTTCTGATGACGTTTGACAGCAGCGGCTTTCTTGCGCTTACGCTCAGAAGTGGGCTTTTCGTAAAACTCACGACGACGTACATCAGCCAGTACACCGGCTTTTTCGCAAGAACGCTTGAAGCGACGCAACGCGACGTCAAACGGCTCATTGTCTTTGACTTTAACAGCAGGCATTCAATCACCGTCCTTAAGAGACAAGTTAGTTTTAGGTTGACATGCTGTAAGCAAAGCGCGCTTAGCCAAAACCAGCACTCTTAGCCAAAATTGGCTTGACATCATTTACAGCAAGTCAAAAATTATACTGATGAAAGGCGCTCAGCACAAATAGAGTTTCTCTCTTTGCACCTTTTCCCCTGCTCTGCCCTCCTTTATACTCCCCTCCTTTGCCCTCTCAAGCTGTGTCATCATCGGCTGAGCTTGAGGCCAAGCCGCTGAATAAACAGGTCATCACCATGCTAGTGTTGGGAATAGAAACCTCCTGCGATGAAACCGGCGTCGCGCTTTATGATACCGAACAAGGCCTCTTGGCCGATGCCCTCTATAGTCAGGTGGAGCTCCACGCCGAATTTGGCGGCGTGGTCCCAGAGCTGGCCTCGCGCGACCATCTGCGTAAGCTGGTACCGCTGGTTCATCAAGTGATGCAGCAGGCACAGCGCCCTCTCAGTGATCTGAATGCTATCGCCTATACGGCTGGGCCCGGTTTGATCGGCGCACTGATGACCGGCAGCTGTATGGCGCGCGCCCTAGCGCTGGCACTGGGTATCCCTGCATTGGCCGTGCATCATATGGAGGGCCATCTGCTTGCACCTTTGCTCGACAAAGCGCCTCCAGCTTTTCCTTTTGTCGCGCTCTTGGTCTCAGGCGGGCACACCCAGCTGATTCAGGTTGAAGCCATCGGCCGCTATCAACTCTTGGGTGAATCTGTTGACGATGCCGCTGGCGAGGCCTTTGATAAAACGGCCAAATTACTGCAGCTTGGCTATCCCGGTGGCCCACGCTTAGCTGCACTGGCTCAGCAAGGCACGCCTCATCGCTTTGCCTTTCCTCGCCCGATGACCAATCGCCCTGGACTGGATCTGAGCTTTAGCGGCCTTAAAACCCACACGCTCACCTGTATCCGCGAGCTTGAGGCGGCCAACACACTCGATGAGCAGGCCAAGGCCGATGTCGCCTGGGCTTTTCAAGATGCAGTTGTGGATACGCTCACCATTAAATGTAAGCGTGCGCTGAAGCACACCGGCTACACTCGCCTGGTTGTGGCTGGCGGTGTGAGTGCCAATCTAGCGCTGCGCCAACGCCTAGACCAACTCTTGCAAGGTATGGGCGGCGAGGTTTTTTATCCCGCTCTCGCCTACTGCACCGATAATGGAGCAATGATCGCACTCGCGGGCGCACTCCGCCTTGCCGCAGGTGAGCAGGATGCCAGTCCACCTCCTGCACTTCGCCCACGCTGGCCACTGGTTGAACTCAACCCACTGGCAACCTCTTCTTTGACTTCATAAGTGATTTTTTATGCTTTCTTCTTTAGAGACTCACGATCAGATTCTGATCGATCAGTTGCGTTTTGAGGCCTCACTGGGTCTCTATGAATGGGAAAAAAACACCCCTCAGCCCCTCAGCCTTGATGCCTGCCTTTATGTGGATTTAAAAGCGGCCGCGGCAGCAGAGGATTTGAGCCTGAGTGTCGATTACGCACAGGTCAGCCAAGAGCTGATGGCCTTAGCACAAGCAGAACATCATGATCTGGTGGAGACGCTGATTGAAAAAATGGCACAACATCTCTTACAGCAGCATCCAATAACGGCAGTACAGCTCACACTACGCAAACTTCAAGCCGTCCCACAAGCCCAAGGCGTTGGGGCGCGGATTTTTCGCCAGCGAGCCACCTCATGAGTTCAACATCAGCCGTCACAGCGCCCACCGTCACAGCCACTGCCAGCCAAGTCCGTGCTTGGGTCAGCCTGGGTAGCAACCACGAGCGTCACTTCCAGATAGGTCGTGCACTCGATGCGCTGCAAGCCGCCTTTGGCCCACTGATCGTCAGCCGTGTTTATGAAACCCAGCCTGTTGGCATCAAGGTGGAGCAGTGCGCCCCCTTTTACAATCTGGTCGCTGGATTTATGACGCAGCAAACGCCAGATCAACTCCAGCGGTTTTTTAAATCCCTAGAAGCGGATACTAAATACTTGATGCCAGAAGATCGCAGCATCTATGTCCGCGCTCTGGATCTGGATCTGATCAGCTGGGGAGACTTTCAGGGGGATTATCCGCTCGATGATCAGGCGCAGCGGCAACTGCGTCTGCCCTATCCGCAGCTGCTCAAACACGATTTTGTGCTTCGCCCTCTGGCGGAACTGATACCCAATGAATCACCAGCCGGCTACCAACAGAGTTACGCAGAGCTTTGGTCAGCCCATGCTCATACAGAGCAGGTGATGCGGCCAGTCACCTTCACTTGGATGGCGACAGCTTGACATCCTCTCTGGCAAAGAGCACCTCACCCACCTTTTCCTGACGCTGCTGACGCAAGGCCTGACCAACAGCTGGGCCGCGCAATCCTGCCTCGACAAAGGCTTTGGCCGAAAGCGGTGCCGCAAGATGATAGGCCTGGGCTATCGGCTTCACGGGCCAGTCTTCTCGTATCCAGCTCAAGACCTCGACCGCATGCAACGCTGGCTCAGGCTGGCGCCAAGCATCCAGCTGATCTAAAAGATCAATCAGGTTTTCAGGGGTGAGTATGTGACCTATCGCATGCTGGGCCGCAGTGCGCATCTTTGCCACCAAGGCAAGCGCAGCCTTAGGCCAGCCCCAAATCGCTTGCTGCTGGGTTAACTCAGCGGGATCTTGCCCATATAAAAGCAAAGCAAGGCGTGTCTCGACCTTGGCGTGATGGCTGACAGCCATCTGCAAGCGTGTGGTTAACAAGGCGGCGTGCGCCTGCCAATAGTGCGCAAAATCAGGCGAAAGAGCACTTAAGGCCCCAAGCGCATCAAGCTGAGCAAAGAAAACCTCAGGGTGGTTGGTCATCACCGCGCGCTGCACCTCCTGCGCCACCCGTTCACGCGTCAGTTCGGCCAGCTCACCCTGTTCGATGAGTTGCGCAACCAAGGCCCGCGCTTCAGGGTGAATACGAAACCCCAAATCTGCAAAGCGCGCAGCAAAGCGCGCTAAACGCAACACACGCAACGGGTCTTCAGCAAAAGCAGCGGAAACAGGCCGCAACCAACGCTGCTCACAATCTCGCTGACCGCCATAAGGATCTATCAGCTTGCCGTCCGCTGTTTGTGCCATCGCATTAATCGTCAGATCACGACGCAGCAGATCTTCCTCTAGCGTGACATCCGCCTGAGCATACACTTGAAACCCCTTATAGCCTCGGCCTGATTTGCGTTCTGTGCGTGCCAGCGCATATTCTTCATGCGTTTGGGGGTGCAAAAACACCGGAAAATCCTGCCCCACAGGAAGAAAACCTTGGGCAAGCATGTGTTGAGGTGTTGCACCCACCACCACCCAGTCGCGATCAACAACCTCCAAGCCTAAAAGCCGATCACGCACCGCACCACCAACAAGATAAATCTGCATTCTTGACCTCTTCGGGCTAAACTTTCTGCGATGATGGCCGATTTCCAGTTTAGCTCTTCAATTTCAACAAGATTAACTCTGCTCTTGCTTAATACACCACTCGCCAAAAGAATCTCTTTTTGTTACAAACAAAAAGCTGTGGCTTTGGTTCAGTGGGTATAAAATACAACAAGTGCTGCAGCAGGAATAAGAATTTCACATCTGGGAGACGACATGTTTAAGAAAACACTCTGCACTGGCCTAATCATTGCCGGCCTGACTTTAACAGCAGGTTGCGCCAATCAGCGCCAGCAACAACCGGCGACAACCTCAGGTCATACTTATATCCTTGGGCAATTTGATCCCGTTGTGATTCGCGTACAAGGCCATGGTGCGCCGTCTGCTGCTACAGATGTGCAAACCAACGCCAATCAACGTCGTCTCCTAGCAATGCGGGCGTCCAAAATGGATGCTTATCGCGCGCTCGCTGAGCGTGTTTATGGTACGCGTATTCAAGGCAGCACCACCGTTCAGAATCTGGCCACCCGTGACGACCATATTCGTGGCTATGTAGATAACATCATTCGTGGTGCGAAGGTTGTTGCCACACGTGAAGTCAACGGTGTTTTTGAAACCGAAATGGAACTGGTGCTTGAGCCACGCTTCCAACACTGTATGCTACAAGGGAGCTCTATGGCCGCTGATCCGATCTGCTCACAGAATACGGTTCATGGCGAGCACCCCTCACAGCGACTACCGGTCTCACAAGCTCAGCCACGCCAGCGCTATCATCTGAACTGATTTTTAGCAGCGGCCGCTCTGATATGACTCATAGACCGAGTCAATCAAAGCTTGTCTGATGCTTGTTTTATGGGGAGGCCTGCAACAAGGCTTCCCTTTATTGTTTTGACTCTGCCCATCAACGGAATGCCTCATGCCGAGATCTGTCCTTTCAAAGCTGGTTGTTTTTCTTCTGCTGGTCGTGCTGGGTTGGCCGGCTCACGCCTATTGGGTTGAAGCCACAGGTACAGCCGTAGTGCAACACCAGGATTTGGTGGCTGCCAGACGTGCTGCTATCCGCGATGCACTGCGCCAAGCCAGCTTTCAAGGTGCGCTGCATATCAATGGCTACCAAGCGATGAGCCGTGGCGAAGTCCATACAGATCAGCTCTCGATTAACACTCAAAGCAGCATTAGCGAAATGCAGATTCTTGAAGAGCGCATTCAGCAAGGCATGATGCTGGTCAGAGTCCGCGCCAGAATTGAAAGTAGCGGTCAGTGCGAGGGCGGCAACTATGCCAATGGCTATCGCCGCAGCCTGGCGATTAGTCAATTCCACTTAGAGCGCCCCTTGTCGGCCAATATGGGCGCACTGCATGATATCAGCGAGCGTCTACCGCGCGAATTGCTGCAGCGCCTGCAAAATGAAGAACGCTTGCGTGTTCTCGATGCCGTACGCTTTCAGCTCTATGCTGATCAGTCTTCTATCCCGACCACTGTCAATGATCAAGGGCGTTTAACCACTGCTGTCGATACAGCCACACGCTTGGGTGCTCAATATGTGCTGACTGGCGTGGTACGCAGCTTGGATCTACTCCACCCAGATCTCGCCAGTGAGCGCCCTGTTCTTGCTGGACTTTATGAACGCACGCGCTATCGTGGGGAACGCTTTGCACGTGAGTTTCAGGTTGATCTGTTTATCCACGATGGCTTTAGTGGTGAGCTGATTACCAGCCGCCGCTATACCACCACTGGCAACTGGACAGAGAACCGTACCGAACGTGTCGGCTTTGCAACACCACGTTTTTGGGAAATTGATTTCGGTCAGAAGGTCGATGAACTGGTCGAGCAGATGGTCGCCGATCTACATGTCCAGGTGGGCTGCCAGCCTTTTATGGCACGGATTACCCGCACCGACAATCGACACATCTATATTGATGCAGGCAGTGATGCTGGCCTCCAGCCAGGAGATACGCTGAGCGTTTATCGACTGAATACCTTTTATGATCAAACACAGCGTCCCTTTACTGAGCTGGTCCCCGTGGATCTGACGCTGAGCCTTGAGCGCATTCAACCTAACTTTGCTCGCGGCCGCCTTGGTGCCCTACCTGAGATGCTAAATATACAAGTCGGTGACCTGGTCATTGCTTGGTAAACGCCAATAAAAAAGAGCTCTAGGGCTCTTTTTTATGATCTTGTCTCAGCATAACCACCTAGGCTGTACACTGCTCAGGGTAAAGGTGTTTCCACTGCTCATAGCCACCAGCCAGGCTATAGGCCTCGCTAAATCCTTGCTCAAACAAGAACTGCGCTGCATTCTGGCTGCTCATACCGTGGTAGCAGCACACCACCACAGGGCGCGTCTTGTCTTGCTCGCGCACGAACTGAGCCACATTATCGTTATTCAGTGCCAGCGCCCCACGAATATGGCCAGCCGCATAGGATTGGGGATCACGAATATCGACAAACAAGGCCTGATCGGATTCTAGCCAAGCAAGTGCTTCATGGGCTTGTAGATTTTTAAAACTCATCTCATGACTCCTGGTTCTTGTTAATATCTAGGAAGCCTCTGATTAACTATTGCGCTGGGTGATACTGCGCTCTTAACGTTGATCAGAGGTTCCCTAGCCTGTTTTAATCGGCTGATGCTGGACGCCCAGTGTTATTTCTTCTGCGCTGGTACCTGAAAAAGCTGCTGATCTTCAAGGCGTAAGGCAGTGAGACACTCCCCCCAGACACAACCTGTATCCAAAGAGAAAATCCCCGCACGCCCCGTGCGTCCTTTTAATGCAGCCCAGTGCCCAAAAAGCAAACGTGTCTGCGGTGCGATCTGACTCGGATAGTGAAACCAAGGTGCATAACCCACGGGCGCATTCGCGGCTTCACTTTTGGTCTCTAGCTCCAAAGTGCCATCGGCACGACAAAAGCGCATCCGCGTTAAGTAGTTGACGATGGCACGATGACGCTCAGCGCCAGTGAGCTGATCTGACCAGCAAAGTGGATCATTGGCAAAGAGGCGGCTTAAAAAATCGCGCTGTCGAGAAGAGCGCAGCTCAAGCTCCACCTCCGCAGCCAAGGCCTGAGCCTGGGCCAGACTCCAGATCGGCGGGATACCGGCATGGGTCATCACCGCATTTAGCTCGGCATCGTAATGCAACAGTGGCTGCTGCGCGAGCCAGGCCAAGAGTTGCGGAGCATCCTTCGCCTTCAGTAGTTTATCCAAAGTGTCGGAACGCTTGGTTTTACGCAGCCCTTGGGCCACAGCGAGCAGATGAAAGTCATGGTTCCCCAGCACAACCTGCGCACTGGAGCCAAGATCGGTGATCAGGCGCAATACATCCAAAGAGCCTGGACCACGATTCACCAGATCGCCAACACACCAGAGGCGATCACGTGCAGGATGAAAGTCTATTTTCTTAAGGAGTTGCTTGAGTTCGTCATAGCAACCCTGGAGGTCTCCAACAGCATAGGTGGCCATAGGCTTTCCTTCTTGTCTTACGAAGCGTTTACCCCGCCTGCCGAAAGCGCCAGTTTGCTAGGGCAACAAATTCAGCAACAGTCAGGGTTTCAGGGCGACGACTGGGATCAATCTGCACATCGGCAAATCCAGCCTCATCCACTAGGCCCTTCAGGTTATTACGCAGGGTTTTACGGCGCTGGCCAAAGGCCTGCCGAACGGTATCCGACAGCAGCTGCAGATCTTCAGCAGGATGCTGAGGTGGTTGAGGGGTCAGGCGCACGATGGCCGAATCGACTTTCGGGCGCGGTACAAAACACTCAGGCGGCACAATAAACAGGGATTCAACCTGACAAGCATACTGAGTCATGACGCTCAATCGCCCCCACTGGCTGGTCCCTGGTTGCGCCGCCAGTCGGTCGACCACTTCTTTTTGCAGCATAAAGTGCATATCCACTATTGAGGTACCAAAGCTCAAGAGGTGGAAGATCAAGGGGGTGGAAATATTGTAAGGGAGATTACCGATCAAACGCAGTGGCTGCTGATCATCCATCAGGCTGGTGAAATCGAACTTGAGTGCATCGGCTTCATGGACCTGAAAATTGGGTGCATTAAAAAACTTCACTCTCAGCCCAGGAATCAGATCACGATCCAGCTCAACGGCATCCAAGCGCGCGCCTGAGTCGACCAGCTGCTCGGTGATCGCGCCCATCCCAGGTCCGATCTCGACCAGATGCTCACCTTGCTGAGGACGAATCGCACGCACAATGCGACCAATCATCCCCATATCTTGTAAAAAATTCTGACCAAAACGCTTACGCGCCTGGTGACCATGCACTGCCGCAGTCATAAAATAATCTCTGTATACAAATGAAGGCCAAGCGGACTCAGCCGCTTAAGCCTGAAGGTTGGCCGCATAGTCCAGTGCGGTAAGCAGGCTTCCTAAATGCGCCTGCCCAGTACCTGCTAAATCCAGTGCGGTACCGTGATCGACTGAGGTGCGGATAATAGGGAGGCCTAGGGTGATATTGGCGGCCTGCCCAAAACCACGGTGTTTCAGAACAGGCAACCCCTGATCATGATACATCGCCAGTACGGCATCAGCCTCAGCCAAATGCTGCTCAGTAAAGAGCGTATCCGCAGGCAGGGGGCCAATCACGCCTAAGCCTTCAGCAGCAAGGCGAGCAAGAACAGGTTCGATCACCTCGATTTCTTCCCGTCCCAGATGTCCACCTTCTCCAGCATGGGGGTTCAGGCCGCACACCAATATACGTGGATGGGCCAAACCAAAGCGCTGCTGCAAATCCTGATAAAGAATTCGGGTCACCCGCTCTACGCGCTCTGCGGTAATAGCATCGGCAACCTCGCGTAGCGGAAGATGGGTGGTCACCAAGGCCACGCGCAGATCACGCGTCGCCAGCAGCATGACCACCTGATCACAAGCACAACGCTCTTGCAGATACTCAGTATGCCCTGTAAAGGGCATCCCCGCCTGATTAATAATGCCTTTATGAACCGGCCCTGTAACGAGCGCGGCAGCCTGCCCAGAAAGACACAAGTCGGTGGCCAAGGCCAAGCAGTCCAACACATAGGGCGCATTACGCACATCCAGCTGTTGGGCCTGAGCAGGCGCGGCTAAAGCAACAGGCAGAACGCGCACAACACCTGGCTGATCAGCCCAATGCAGCTGATCGACACTGATTGACTGGTATTGAAAAGGCAGGGCTAAGTCTGCCGCACGCGCCTCTAAAAGTGCAGGATCAGCCACCACAACCCAGCGGCTCGACCAGCCCCTTTGCGCCAGCTGGATAATTAAATCAGGGCCGATGCCTGCAGGCTCACCCGGGGTGATCAGAATCGGAAGACTCATCAGCCCCTGACCTCCACCCAGGTGGTGGCACGAATTTCACGCAGCCAGCGCTCGACTTCTTCTTCAAAGCGTCGCTCAGCCAGGAGCTGACGCACCTGCTGACGACGATGACTGGCGGTCATATCGGCTTCCCGACGGGCTTCGACTTGAATCACATGCCAGCCAAAGGCGCTGCGCACAGGCTGAGAGACTTCGCCCACCGCCAGTTGCTGCATCGCCTGTTCAAACTCAGGCACCATCTGACCGGGGCTCACCCAGCCCAATTCACCGCCGGATTGGCGACTGCCTGGATCATCTGAATACTGACGGGCGAGATCGGCCAGTGTTTCTCCAGCCTGAATGCGTGCATGCAGGGCACGCGCTTCAGCCTGAGCCTGAGCATCATCACGCAGCGCATTCACCGCCACCAGCAGATGACGAGCGCGTGTTTGTTGCACCAGATGCTGAGCACCACCGCGCGTTTCGAGCAGCTGGATCAAATGCACACCGCTGGGGCTACGGAAAGGACCCGCATTCTGACCTGGACGCAAGGTGACCACTTGATCAGCGAATAAGGAGGGCAAAGCCAAGGCCGAACGCCAACCCAGATCACCACCGCGCAGCGCTTGATCTCCAGACGAGCTGGAGACCGCCAGTGTTTGGAAATCCTCACCCGCATTCAAGCGCGCCAACAGTGCTTCCGCACGAGCGAAGGTCTGACTGGTTTGCTCTGGCGTGGGGTTCTCTGGCAGCGGCAGAAGAATATGGCCAACACGGAACTCACGCCCTTCACGTTCCATGGCCTCAGGTGAGCTGAGGTAGTGATTGATCTCCTGCTCACTGACTTGAATCCGCTCACCAACACGGCGTTGACGCAATTGACCGATCAACATTTCTTGGCGTATCTGCTCGCGGAACTGAGCAAAATCTAATCCTTCGGCTTCAATCTGACGGCTAAAACTGCGCAAATCCAAGCCATTTTGCTGGGCAATACGATTGAGCGTCGCATTCAAAGTCTGGTCATCGATACGCATACCAGCCTGACGCGCCTGCTGCAGCTGAATAGTATCCAGAATCAAGCGCTCCAATACCTGCTGTCGCAACTGATCTGCAGGTGGTGGCCTGACACCGCGGTCATTCAGCTGCAGGCGCACCTGCTCCAAGCGCTGCTCTAGCTCGCTTTCCATCACCGCTTCATTGCCGACTACGGCAACAAGGCGATCCAGAAGACGCGGCTCAGCCTGCACAGTCGTCATCACACTCAGACCCAGCAACAATCCTAGCCCCAAAGCTCGCCATCTGTTCCACTCAGCATACTGCTGCTTACCCATAGTTACTGCCCCTTATTCATGCGCTCTTTAATTGGCATCAAGCTCTTGTCTACTGCAAAATTTCTTGTCTACTGCAAAATAGGTGGCCCCTGATTGCGACCCTGCAAGCAGTCACTGGCGATCGGTGTACCCTGGGATTTCAGTACCCAGCAACTCGCGTGTGGATCCACCCGCACCGGCTCCACCCAAGCCTTTAAATTCAAAACGAATAAACACACCACGATCACGGTTCCGTGCTGGAAAGGCATCTAATTCAGCATCAAAACCAGGTGCTTCATTCACATTGGTCATCCAGTTGCGCCATACCAGTTGTACCTGCCAACAGCAGGAGTTGTACTCTAAACCTGCTAGGCTTTCGGTGCGCTCATCACGCTTCCAGTCGTAGCCGAGTTTAGCAAAAAAACGCCACTGTTCATCTAAGACATATAAACCCGACACCGCATACTGCTCTTCTGCACGATCACGATAGCTCCAGCCACTGTGATCCAGATCCTCAGAGGTTGGATTGCGACCTCGCAGCCCCTGCGCATAGTTGGAGGTGTAAGTGTGCATGAAGTTCAGCTGATGCCCTTCGGGCCGACTGTAGCTTAAACGCGTTGCGCTACGATCTGTCACCCCCAGCTGCTCATCCCACAAAAGCTGGGTGTTGAAACGCCAAGCCGTGGTGATATTCCAGCTCAATTGGGCAGCATAGTTAGAGGCGCGGCGCACCTGATCATAGGGGCGCTCATCAACCGGCAGATTCTCAAAACGTGGCTCTTCATCTGGATGCAGATAACTCAAAGCAATACGCCGATCGTCGAGATAAAACTCTCGCGCCAGCGAAAGGCTGCCCACCTCACGCCCAGCCTCTTGGCTAATCAAGCGCTGGGTCACACCCAGTGTCACCTTCTGGATATCGGCTAGACGATCGCGGCCTGTGCTGCGCTCGGCACGAAAGAGCTGGTTGAAATCAAATTCACTGAGTGCAGAATCAAACGCCGTTGGAATCTGGTACTGCTCGACAAAAGGAATATAAGCCGCAAAGAGGCGTGGCTCTAAGGTCTGCCGATAACGCCAGCCGAAGAGGTCATCTTGACGCTCTAAATACAACCCCAAATCCAGGCTTGCCAGCGGCACCAGCATATCCGGCTCAGTCTCTATCCAGTCTTGCTGCGCAGATGTTTGATGCTCGCTCCAGTAGGGATCAAGCCAATAGTGGTTATAGCGCACAGCCGCACGTGGACGAATATAAGCCCAAGGCCAGCGCCATTCTTGCGTCACGCTGGGCTCTAAATGCAGCCGCCATGCACGCGCGGCGCCCCAATGGCTGGCATACCAGCCCTCAGATTCACCGGGCAAGGGACGCAGTGTAGGATGGATCCGTCCAGGCTCGCTGACCTGCTCATCAAACAACTGATCAAAACGCGTCAGCTCACTGAGCCAGTTCAACTGCCAACCACCGCCAAGAGCCAGGTGGGTGCGAGCTTCGAGCTGAGGCAGACGAAAATAATCCTGTTTGCCAGCCTCACGTCCGGCGCGCCAATCCCAGAGTGTATAGTGTGCATCACGGCTGACGCTGAGTTTTTGATAGCCCTGTACATTGGCCGTCAACTGCCAGGCCCGCCAGCGATAATCCACACGCACCTGCTGTAAAAGATCATCAGCTTCATCTTCACCAAAGCGGCCGCGTGCCAGGTCTTCAAAATAGCGCCCATCACTGACCTGATCGAGATGCAGCTGATAGCGCAGCGGCTGGCCCGGCCAATGACCATGATGATGCCAAGAAAAATGCCAGCGATCTTGCTCGGCTAACTCATCATCGGCCAGCCGCGCATAAAACAATAAGCCCTGATCACTGGCTTGTAGATAGCGTGCCTCCAAACCCCACATGCTGCCGCGCTTCTCGATATAACGTGGGTAAAAAGTCAGATCATAGTTGGGTGCCAGATTCCAGTAGATCGGCTGTGCAAGATCTAGGCCTGTCGAGCTAGAGTAGGCCAGAGAGGGCGTCAGCAAACCTGTATGGCGACGATCATCGATCGGAAAGCGCAAATAGGGCCAGTAAAAAACCGGCACGCGCTGAATCTCCATACGCACATGCCAGGCATCCCCAAAACCGCTCTCTTGATTCAGCACCAACCGCTGGGCCACCACACGCCACGCCTGATCATCAGGAGCGCAGGTGGTCAGACGCGATTGATGCAGCACCACACGGCCATCGGGCAGCTGCTCGAGCTGCCAAGCGGCACCGCGCAAACGCTGGTCATGCACCACAAAATGCGCCTGTTCAAGGCGAAGGTACTCATCATGAAGCTGATACAGACCCCGCTCGCCACGCAGCAGCAGATTGTTTTGGCGCACCTCCAGCTGTCCTTCAAGCTGGGCTTGCGTCCTTTCTGCATTTAAATGTGCACGATCGGCCAGAAGATACAGTGGTCCTTGGCGTAGACGCACCTGCCCCAGCAGATCCACACCACCTGATGGCGAATAGCCTGCTTGATCCGCTTCGGCAAACAAGCGCGCCTGATCAATCGGCAGATGAGGCTCCGGCAGATCAAGAAGCGGGGAAACATACTCACCCCAGCAGACACCGCTCGGTGATGCAAAGGGCTGCCAATCAAGCTGATGGGCGGGCAGATCCGCAGGAATACGCGCTTGCGCTAAGCTGGCACCCAGCACCCAGCCACCCAGCACATAACAACTGAGCCGCGCCACGCGCCTTGCGCTTGGAAAGAAGGACAAGAAAGAAAGACAGCGAGCTTGCAACAAGGACAGCCCCCACAAAACTGGTTCTGACTGAATACGCCCACTCTTGATCGAGGCCAGATGACGCCAGCAGAGAAAAACAAGTATTATAGCGGCTTCGCACTTGGCACTGCCAAGGTTTTTCTCTGCTTGCACAAGGGCTTTCACCATCATGCATTCGTCGGCTTCTCCTCTGGCTTATGACCCTATCGCCCAGGAGGCTGCCGCAGCCTCTGATCCGGCTGCCACGCGTGAGCAACAACTGAAGGCCTGGCTGATCAGTATCGATCCCACGCCCTGCCAACTCAGCCAAGTGGCGGGCGATGCCAGCTTTCGGCGTTACTTTCGCGCGCGCTGGCCAGATCGCCAGGCCATCATCATGGATGCGCCGCCAGAAAAAGAATCCTGCGCCAGCTTTGTTGATCTGTGTCGCCAATGGCGAGCAGTGGGTGTAGCCGTCCCTGCTTTACTGGCTGAAGATCAGACCCAAGGCTTTTTACTGCTGGAGGATTTTGGTGATCAGCAGCTGATGCAAGCCGTCATGACCCAACCCTGTGCACAGAGCCAAGCTTACTATCAGGCCGCTTTGCGCCAGTTGGTGCATCTACAAACCGCCACCTCAGCCACCAAGCTGCCACACTATTCAACCGCTCTTCTTGAGCAAGAGATGCATCTATTCGATCACTGGTTTTTAGACACCTGGCTGGGTATCGACACCCGCCCCGCTGGCTGGGCAGATTGGAAGCAGCAACTGATTGTTCAGGCACTGGCCCAACCTCAGGTCACTGTGCACCGTGATTATCATTCACGCAATCTGATGTGCCTAGATCACCCCACACCCACACTCGGCCTGCTCGATTTCCAAGATGCGGTCTGCGGCCCCATCACCTATGATCTGGTGTCGCTGCTCAAGGATGCTTATTTAGATTGGCCTGCGGCTCAGCAAGCCCAGTGGCTCGCCGATTTCCAGCAGCAGCACCCCCAATTACAACAGCAAGATCCAGCACAGTTCGTGCAGTGGTATGACTGGATGGGGATGCAACGCCATCTTAAGGTCGCGGGTATCTTTGTGCGTCTGGCCCTGCGTGATGGAAAAAGTGCCTATTTGCAGGATTTACCACTGACCTTCCAGCATCTTCTTCAAGCACTCAAGAAATACCCACAACTGGCCGTTATAGAGCAGTGGTTTCGTGAGCAGCTGGCACCGCGTCTTGATGCCAAGCTCGATCGGCTCACCCAGTGACAGGATCAGACTGAGGCAAGTCAGCCACCTTTTATGTTCAGGAGTTGAATCTATCCAGATGATCAGGCAAGCGATGATTTTTGCAGCAGGCGAAGGCAGGCGGATGCGCCCGCTGACACTCGATTGCCCCAAGCCCCTGCTGAGCGTCGCCGGGCGTCCTCTGCTGGCCTGGCATTTGGATCGCCTGGTTGCGGCTGGCATACAGCGCGTGGTCATCAACCTGCATTACCTCGCTGATCAGCTGCGCCAGTGGGTCAAACAATCCGCCCCAGTTGAGCTAGAGATCATCTTTTCAGAAGAGGCTCAGCTTCTTGAAACAGGTGGCGGCCTGCTGCAGGCCCTCCCACTGCTTGATCCCGCCCCCTTCTGGTTGATCAATGGCGATATTTGGCTCGACAGCCTGCCGAGCGCACCGCAACTAGAAGCAGAGGAGCTGGGTCGGCTCTGGCTGGTGCCTAACCCACCCCATCATCCTGATGGCGATTTTGTGCTGCAAGACACAGGGCAGCGCGCCACCTTTTCTGGATGCAGCCTGCTCAAACCAGAGCTGCTCAGCACAGCGCAACGAGTAGCCACCTTTGGTGAGCCACGAACAGGGGCTTTTAAGCTCGCCCCCTTGCTGCACAAGGCGCTTGAACAAGGGCGACTCAGCACTGCACTTTACACCCAAGGCTGGATGGATGTCGGCACACCTGAGCGGCTAGAAGCACTGCACACACACTTGACGGGGGCCGCACGATGAAATGGCGCTGGCCTCACTTTGCAGGCAAGGCGGGCGGAGCGTGCATCGGCTTTTTGCTTGGAGGCTGGATCGGCTTTGCGCTGGGGATCATTCTCGGACATAGCTTTGACTACCATCGTGAACACCTCTGGGCGCGTTTGCCACGTCTCAGATTTGGCTCTCCTTTTAAAATCGCGCAACCAGCAGAGCAGGTGTATCGCCACGCTCTGTTTGTTTGCCTTGGCCATATTGCCAAGCAGGATGGCCGGGTCAGCCCACAAGAAATCGCCGCTGCTGAAGGCATTTTTAAGCAACTGAAACTCAAACCCAAAGCGCGCCAAGAGGCCATTCAGCTGTTCAATGAAGGCAAGATGCCCAATAGCCAGATTGAAGGTCGCCTCACGCTCTTCAGCCAGCGCTACCGCTCCAATAAAGCCAAGCGACTTGAACTCCTTGATCATCTGCTGACGATCAGCTACGCCAAGGGTGGCCCGCATCCGGCCCAGATCGCACGACTCAAGGCCCTGCTGCCCATCCTCCAGCTCAGCCTGGTGGAACTCGAACGCTTACAAAGACGCCGCGATCAACAGCAGCAACGCCAGCAGCATAAGCAATACAACCGCCAAGGGCAGGCCACGCAAGAAAAAGCGGGGTTACTGGCGGCCTATCATGAGCTGGGCCTCAATAGCACGGCCTCTGATGAGGAGATCAAGCTCGCCTATCGCCGCCTGATGAGCCAACATCATCCAGATAAGCTCGTGGCCCAGGGCCTGACCGATCGCGCATTGGAAAAGGCCACAGAAAAAACCCAGGACATCCAGCAGGCTTATGCCTTATTAAAAAAAGTGCGACAACTTTGAATTACACGAATAGGCTTTTCTTCTGAGCCTAATCGACTCAGAATCCAACTTATTGATTGAATGCTTGATGCTCTACAGGGAGTCACTGACGTGCCGCATTTATTGCCCTCTTTTTTTCGACCTCTCGCCAGAACACTGGCTGTGCTGCTGAGCCTGCTATTGACTAGCCCCAGCTGGGCCAACCCCCTTTTTGGTGCTGATGAAGAGGACAGCGCAGAACCCCCTAGAGAGCGCCAACACTTGGATGAGTATCAACAGCTCTTACAAGCCCTGCGCCAAGAGCTACGCGGCACAGATCTATTGGAGCTACCTCTGCCAAGCGACAGCGATACTCCAGCACGCTTTCTGACCCTGCATATCGAAGCCCTTTCAGATCAGCCCAAAGGCCAGGTGATTTTGCTGCCTGCCGATGGCTATCACCCAGACTGGCCACGCGGCATTGCCCCACTGCGACGCCAGCTCCCTGAATATGGCTGGCATAGCTATGCACTGAGCCTGCCCCTCTATCAGGCCTCCAGCCTGCCCGAACGCACGCTCCCCCCTGGCCCCCTGCTGATGCGTTTGGATCAACTCGTCACCGAGACCAGCACAGAAACAGAGCAGGCGAATAACGATCCTTTTGCGCCAGTTGAAGAAGAAAGCACTCGCCCCCCAGCCGAACGCCCAGACCCTTCAGCACAACTGGCACAACAACGCGAGCAAGTCGAAGCGCGCCTCCGGGCTGTGCTGAGTGAATCCGGCACACGAGGACGCACAGTGCTGGTCTTGCAGGGCCAGAGTGTTTTTTGGCTCCAGCCTTGGCTCGAATCTGGCGGTCTGCCACGCAATGCGGCCTTGATTCTGTTACAAGTTGAGGTTCCCGCTGGGGCCGATGCTGCCAGTCTCCGTCAAACACTGGCGGGCCTGACGCGCACCCCGCTGCTTGATCTTTATGATCCGCGCCATGCTGAGCAACAGGCTTGGGCTGCAGAGCGCCAGGCCATCTATCGCCGTCTGGGCTATGCGCGCGCCACACAACTGCCGATTCACTTTGAATTTGGCCGCCGCGCGGAAACCACCGACCATTGGATTGCCCAGCGTGTCGAAGGCTGGCTACGTAGCCTCTAAGCCCAGAGACTCGCGACACATCACTGAAGCGCGTTTGTAAAAAATAGAGCAGAAACCATCTTGAAGGCGGCCTGAGAAGTGAAGCTGTGATCGATCACTTGCTGAGGCTGTCTTAGGCGTGAAGTTTTGTTAAGATGGCGCTCTTTATCATCAACGGATTCTGTTATGCCTTCATCTTTACACCCCTTTGTGATTGCACCTTCTATTCTTTCTGCCAACTTCGCCTCGCTCGGTCAGGAGGTGGATCATATTCTCGCGGCAGGTGCAGACTGGGTGCATTTTGATGTGATGGATAACCACTATGTGCCTAACCTGACGATCGGCCCGATGGTGTGTCGTGCTCTGCGTGATCATGGCGTCACCGCGCCGATTGATGTGCATCTGATGGTCAAGCCGGTTGATGCGATGATTGCCGCCTTTATTGAAGCCGGTGCCACCAGCATTACCTTCCATCCTGAAGCCTCAGAGCATATCGATCGCAGCTTGCAAATGATCCGTGATGGCGGCTGCCAAGCGGGGCTGGTCTTTAATCCCGCCACGCCCTTGCAGTTGATGGAACATGTGATGGACAAGATGGATATGGTGCTCTTAATGAGCGTCAACCCAGGTTTTGGTGGCCAGAAGTTTATTCCGCACACCTTGAAAAAAATTGAGCAAGCCCGAGCGATGATTGATGCCTCAGGCCACGCGCTGCGTCTTGAAGTGGATGGCGGCATTGGTCTGGGTAATATTGCCCAGGTCGCTGCGGCAGGCGCGGATAGCTTTGTTGCTGGCTCGGCGATCTTTGGTGCCGCTCAAGCAAGCGATCCCCATCGCTATGATTCGATTATTGCCGCCCTACGCCAAGAACTGGCGCAGGTTCAAAGATGAACAGCCTCAGTGCAGCGCTGTTAACGCGCCTGCAACAAGCCGAGCTCTTTGCCTTTGATCTGGATGGCACCTTGGTGGATTCAGTCGGAGACTTGGCGCTGGCACTGAACCGAGGATTGAAGGATCTGGGCTGGCCACAGGTCAGCCAAGACCAAGTCAGACATTGGGTCGGCCAAGGCAGCCTGCGCTTGGCGCATCAGTGTGTACAAGCACACTATCAATCCTTAGATGGGTCTGACCACGCCGCAAGTCTGCCTTTAGAGGCGGATGAAGTGCAGCGCCTCCATCAGGCCTTTTTGCACCACTACCAACAGGTAAACGGACACACGACCCAGCTCTTGCCTGGTGCGCTGGCCAGTGTGCAGCATCTCAAAAAGTGTGGCAAAAAACTGGCGCTGATTACCAACAAGCCCAGCGCCTATTTGCCCACATTGCTGGCTTTATTTGAGCTGGACACCCAGTTTGATCTGCTGCTGGGTGGCGATAGCTTGTTGCAACGCAAACCTGACCCTGCCCCGCTGCTGTATGCTGCGCACCATTTGGGCTGCTCGCCCCACACCAGTGTGATGATCGGTGACTCACGTCATGATATCCACGCTGCACGCGCCGCTGGCTTTATCAGCCTTGGCCTGCCTGCCGGATATAATCATGGCGAAGATTTAAGCCTCAGCCAACCTGATGCCATGCTGGGCTCTCTCAACGATCTGCTGTTGATCGAATCTGCTGTTGATCGAATAGGATAAACATGATGACGCCTGATACCTTTGCTCAGCTCGCTGCACAAGGCTACAACCGCATTCCACTGACACGCGAAATTCTGGCTGATTTAGACACGCCGCTTTCCGCCTATATGAAGCTCGCGCAGCAGCCTTATAGCTATCTGCTGGAATCCGTCCAAGGTGGAGAAAAGTGGGGACGCTATTCGATTATCGGTCTACCCAGTCACGAGCGGATCGAGGTATGGGGGCATCACATCCAGCATTGGCGTGACGGTGCTTGTTTGCGCAATGAGCAGGTCAAGGACCCACTGGCTGAGATCGAAGCTTTTCAGCAGCAGTTCAAGGTCGCGCCCATCGCGGCACTCCCGCGCTTTAGCGGCGGACTGGTGGGCTACTTTGGGCATGAAACCATCCGCTATATCGAGCCACGTTTAGCCCAATCAGGCCGTGAGCAACAGGACCCGCTCCAAGTGCCGGATATCCTGCTGATGATTTCAGAAGAGCTGGTGGTCTTTGATAATCTTTCTGGCAAGCTGCTGTTTATCACCCATGTTGATCCAGCCCAGTCAGAAGCCTATGAACGTGGATTGGAAAGACTGGAGTCTTTAGAAATCCAACTCCGCACGGCTACCCTGACCACCACCAGCCCAGGCACAGGACGTCCAGCCATTGCAGAAGATGATTTTCAGTCAGGTCTTTCAGAAGCCGATTTCCTGCAGGCCGTGGCGCAGATCAAGGACTATATTCTGGCTGGCGATATCATGCAGTGTGTCCTATCGCAGCGCATGAGCCATCCCTATCAAGCGGCTTCACTGGATCTTTACCGCGCGTTGCGCTGCTTAAATCCATCGCCCTATATGTTCCATCTGCATCTGGATCACTTCCAGATAGTGGGCTCCTCGCCTGAGATTTTAGCGCGCTTAGAAGACAATCAAGTCACTGTGCGCCCGATTGCTGGCACGCGCAAGCGGGGCCGTACAGCCGAAGAAGATCAGGCGCTAGAAGAAGAACTGCTCGCCGACCCTAAAGAGCGTGCAGAACACCTGATGCTGATTGATCTGGGCCGCAATGATGTTGGGCGCATTGCTCAAACCGGCAGTGTCGAAGTCACTGATTCAATGACCGTAGAACACTACTCCCATGTGATGCACATCGTCTCCAATGTAGTCGGGCAGCTAAAACCTAAACTCACAGCAATGGATGTGCTGCGTGCGACCTTCCCGGCTGGCACTCTATCAGGCGCACCCAAAATTCGCGCACTTGAAATCCTCGATGAGCTGGAGCCAGTCAAACGCGGCGTCTATGGCGGTGCCGTGGGCTATCTTGGCTGGCATGGCACGATGGATACCGCGATTGCCATCCGCACCGCTGTCATCAAAGACCAGCAGGTCCATATTCAGGCTGGTGCCGGCGTGGTGGCGGATTCAGTGCCACAACTGGAGTGGGAAGAAACACTGAACAAAGGCCGCGCCGTGTTGCGCGCCGTTGCGATGGCTGAACAGGGATTGGATAACCTAGGACGCGATTAAGAAACCAGCTTCACGACTTGCTCTCGATTGAAATCGACCCGCGCTCGTCGTATGGATCAGGCTTCTTCATCCTTATTGGCATGACCACTGATTCGCTCAAAAAAGACGCTTTTTGAGCGATTTTCTTTTTTTAAACGCTTTTTTCACTGACGATACGAGAAAACAATGCAAGAAACTGCCCCAACGCCACCATCCAGTCGTCTCTGGATGTTCCTTGTCCCTTCCTTGATCGGCCTCTTTTTGTTTATGGTGCCGATTCGTTACGAAGACAGCATCACCATCCCGGTTGCGCTGCTGGCCAAGGGCCTCAAGGCCTTGATGAGTGATTATCTGATCGGTGTGGTGACACTGATTATTGCCTTGATGTCTATCCTGTCGCTGGCTGTTAAACTACTTCAGCCACAAGGCCTGCAACGCTTTCCTTTTATCCATAACCTGCTCAACCCCTCCTGGTTCTGGCTCAGCATCCGTCTGCTTGGCGGTGCTGCCGTGGTGATGACCTACTTCCAGTTTGGTCCAGAGGCCATCTGGCATGACGATACTGGCGGCCTGGTGCTCAACGATCTACTCCCGACTCTCTTCTCGGTGTTTATCTTTGCGGGTCTGCTGCTACCCTTGCTGCTGAACTTTGGTCTGCTCGAATTTTTTGGTGGCCTGCTCAGTAAGGTGATGCGCCCGCTATTTAACCTGCCTGGACGCGGTGCGATTGACTGCATGGCCTCTTGGCTCGGGGATGGCAGTGTGGGCATCTTGATGACCAGCAAGCAGTATGAGCAGGGTTTTTACACCCAGCGTGAGGCCGTGGTCGTCGGCACCACCTTTTCTGCGGTTTCGATCACCTTCAGTCTTGTGGTGCTGGCACAGGTGAAGCTCGAATATCTCTTCCTGCCTTTTTATGCCGCGATTTGTCTGTCCGGTTTTGCTGCGGCCATGATCATCCCGCGCTTGCCCCCTTTACGCTGGAAAAAAGACCTCTATATTGATGGCAGCGCTCCCCACCCAGACGCTCAGGTGTTGCCAGCTGGCTATAACACCTGGACCTGGAGCCTGCATCTTGCACGCCAAAGGGCGGCTCAAGTCCACTCCGTTGGTTCTGTCTTCAAAGATGGCGTACGCAATGCAGTCGATATGGTTTTTGGCGTGTTGCCGGTGGTGATGGGCCTCGGGACTATCGCCCTGATTCTGGCCGAATACACCAGCTTGTTCAGTCTGCTGGGGCAGCCTTTTATCCCTCTACTTGAGCTGCTGGCCATCCCTGAAGCCGCCGCCGCATCACAAACACTGGTGGTTGGCTTTGCCGATATGTTTATTCCCGCGATTTTGGCCAGCTCCATCGAAAGTGATATGACGCGCTTTATCATCGCTGCAGTCTCGGTCACGCAGCTGATCTATATGTCAGAAGTCGGTGCACTGCTGCTGGGTAGCCGTATTCCAGTCAATATCGTGGAATTGTTTGTGATCTTTATTCTGCGCACCTTAATCACCCTGCCGATTATTGCTGGCATCGCGCACCTGATTTTCTAAGTGTTTTAAGTTTCATCTCTGCTTTAACCTCTGCCCGCCAGCGATCGACTGAGCGGGCTTTTTTATTTCTGCTGCTTGCCTCTTCAAAAACCTTGTTATCAGCCGACCTTATATCAACCAGCATCTCACTCAAGACTGCAGCGGAAGCAGCATAAAAAAACAATTTATTTACTCTTTGCAACAGAGGAGCTACATTGAGAGGGTGTACTCGGGGTCAACTATGAGGAAAGCGCATGAAGATCAGAAATAAAATCGCTTTAGCCACAGGTGCGTGTTTGTTCAGTGCCATTTTGGTCCTGCTCACCGTGACGGCGGTACAGAACCATCGCTTAGAAAGACAAACCCTGGCTCAAGTCAGCCATGAGCTTGAAAGCGCCGCCATGCAGCAACTCCAAGCGCTGGCCCAAGCTCAAGCCCAACGCGCGCTCAGCGAGTTCAATGAAACCCTGTTTGTGGTCCGTGGACTGAATGAGACGATTCAAAGCTTTTCCAGCCAAGACAATCAACTGGTCTCGCGCGCCCAGTACAGTGAATATATTCGCTCACTGCTGAGCCATTACCCAGGTATGGCAGGCTTATATACCGCTTGGCTTGAAAACGCGGTCGATGGTCAAGATGCCTTTTACCGTGCCAACCCAGCTGCGCACTCCCATGAAAGCGGCCGCTTCTCACCCTTTTGGTTTCGCAATCCAGATAATACGCTGGGCATTCGTTCGCTCAATATTACCCGCTTTGTGACCGGTGAGGACTTAAACCCAACACGCGACTATTGGTACACCTGCCCGATTGAAACACGCCAAACCTGCTTAACCGAACCCTATACCTGGGAAGCGGCTGGGCGTACGGTACTGGGTACCTCGATCACTCAACCCTTGATTATCGATGGTCGTCTTGTCGGTATGGTCGGCGCCGATCTGGAGCTGACCTTTCTCAGCAACATCGCTGAACAAGCCAGCCGCAATCTATACAATGGTCAAGGGCGGATTCTCCTGCTGACGACACAAGGCAAGGTCGGCGCGGATTCCACTGGCGCCTTAGAATTGGGCGCTGAGTTCACCCACCCCTTACGAGATCGTCTGCAGCAGGTTGCGCGCAGCGGTGAGTCGATCACCCTTAGCGAAGGCGGTCAGTTTGTGGTGATCAGCCCCATTCAGCTGCCGAATGTCGCCAACCCCTGGTTTATTCTAGTCAGTATTGATCGTGATCTGGTGCTTGCTGGTGCGCAGGCCACGCAAGAAAACATGAGTTCGGCCTTCCAAGCGGGTTTAATTGCCCAGTTTGTTCTTGGCCTCAGTATTGTTGGCTTGGGTATGCTGCTGCTGACCATCATTGCACGCGGCATTGCCGCGCCGATCAGTCAAGCCGCACAGATGATTCACCAACTGGCCTCACAAGATGGCGATTTAACCCAACGCCTGAACATGAAGCGCCAGGATGAAGTCGGCGAGCTGGCCGAAGGAATTGATGCTTTTATCGCCAAAACCCACTCCATCGTGCGTGATATTGCCTCAGAGATGAAGCAGGTTGAAAGCTCAGCCGTGCGCGCAGCCGAGATTTCAGAAAACAGCTCTCAGGGGATAGAAAAGCAGCGCGCCGAGATGGATCAGGTGGCCACGGCCATTAACCAAATGGCCGCCTCGGCGGGCGAGGTGGCAGAAATCGCCGCCACAACAGCCAGCGCTTCCAATCAGGCCACAGATGGCGTTGAAAACGGTGCACGAAATGTTGAGCAAAGTGCCACAGCCATTCGCACCCTCGCCGAGCAGCTTGGGCGAACCAGTCAGCTGATGAGCGAACTGGCGCAGGATAGCGACAATATCATCCAGATCGTTGAAGTGATTCGCGGGATTTCCGAGCAGACCAACCTGCTCGCGCTGAATGCGGCGATTGAGGCCGCCCGTGCTGGAGAAGCAGGACGCGGTTTTGCTGTGGTCGCGGATGAAGTGCGCAGTCTGGCCTCAAAAACTCAGCAATCAACGCAAGAGATTCAGGACTTGATTGATCAACTCCAACGCCGTAGCGCCAGCGCGTTGAAGGCCATGCAAGAGGGGAACGAGCAATCCAACACCTGCTTGGCCTTAGCCGATGAAGCCTCAGCCAACCTCGTACAGGTGGTCAGTTCAATCACGGAAATCGATAACATGACCACCCAAATGGCCAGTGTTGTTGAAGAACAGCGCGCCGTGACTGAAGACATCACCCGCAGCATCATTACCATCAGTGATGAAAGCAATCTGGTGGCCGAAGGCGCGATGGATGCCAACCAGGAAAGCCAGAACCTGCTGCAACTGGTCAAACGCCTTGAAACCGAACTCGGCCGCTTCCGCTTCTAAACCTCATGCCACTGAGTCGGCTGTGCCCCAAGCGCACAGTCGGCTCTGCTGACCTCTCTCTTTTTCAACGCACACTCAGCGCCAGTTTCAAGGCGCTGTTGTTGTTGATGCTTGTTGTTTACAATCGACTCTCTTATTGCTTGCACTCTTTGCTTGTACTATTTTGGGAGTCCTTGATGTCTCAACCACACCCCCTGACCCTGCTTCAACCTGAAGACCTTTCGCGTATTATTGAGATGGCCTGGGAGGACCGGACTCCTTTTGAAGCCATCGAAGCCCAGTTTGCTCTCAACGAGGCTCAGGTCAAAAAGCTGATGCGTCAACAGCTCACCTCGAGCAGCTTTAAGCTGTGGCGCAAAAGAGTGAGTGGACGCGTCACCAAGCACCTGCACAAGCGCGAACCCGGTATGCTGCGTGCCTACTGCCCAACACAATATAAACCCCGTTCGAGTTAAGAAACCTCTGATGAAAAGACGCTGCCTCGGCTGCCTTTAGGTCGCCAGATACCTCGATTTCAGCGCGCTCGATCTCCACCTATCCACTGGTGAACACAAGGACGCCCCATGCCTGCCTCTCTGCACCCTCTTGAACCTGGCCTGATGATTCTTCAGGGCAACCGCCTTGAAGATCAACGTGATCTGCTCACCCAATGGATTCAAAAGCATCCGCTCAATCCACTGGAAAATGAAACTTTTCTAGTGCAGAGCAACGGTATCGCTCAATGGCTCAAAATGGCACTGGCACGCGACCAAGGAGGCTGTGGTATCGCTGCCGCCATGCAGGTAGGGCTGCCAGGACGTTTTTTATGGCAAGCCTATCGCAGTATTTTTGCTGAACTGCCAGAGATCTCGCCCTTTGATAAGGCCCCTCTCACCTGGCGTTTGTATCGCCTGCTCGGCACACTGCAAGCCGACGCTGAAAAACTCAAGCCGCTGCAAGGTTTTCTGAGTCAAGATGACGACCCACGGCGTTTGCACCAGCTGGCGGCGAATCTGGCTGATCTGTATGACCAGTATCAGGTCTATCGAGCAGACTGGCTTGAAGCCTGGGAAGCCAATAAGGATGAACACCAACCCGACTGGATCATCAAACCAGATGGCAGCAAAAAGGAATTAGCCCCAGCTGATGCTTGGCAGCCTCTGATTTGGCGCTATTTGTGTGCAGATATCGAGGCCGATCCGCGCTTGGGGACGGGCAAATGGGCACGCACCAGTCGCGCCAGCATTCACCAAGCCGTGATTGAACAGTGCGCTCACTACACTCCGGATCAGCGGCCCGAAGGTCTCCCTCGTCGGGTGCTGGTGTTTGGGATTTCTTCTCTACCTCGCCAAACTCTGGAGCTATTGCAGGCCATCTCGCCCTTCACCCAATTGATGATCTTTGCCCACAACCCCTGCCAGCACTATTGGGGTGATCTGGTCGAAGGCAAGGCGTTGCTGCGCCGCGAATACCGACGCATTCAGGATCGCAAAATCGATGCCAGCCTCAATCCAGAAGACCTGCATCTTGCGGGTCACCCTCTACTGGCGGCCTGGGGCAAACAAGGGCGGGATTACTTGCACCTACTCGATGAACAGGATGAGCCCACCCGCTATCAAGAGCGGGTCTGGAAAGCCGTGCAGAAGAACATTGATCTCTACCGCGACCCTTTAGAAGAGAAAAACTGCCTGCTAACGCAGCTCCAGTCAGACCTTCTCAACCTGCGTTCTTTGCAAGAGCGCCAAGCTCAGCCAAGCCATATCGATCCACAGACAGATACCAGCTTGCAGTTTTTGATCGCCCATTCGCCCCAGCGCGAGGTAGAAATCCTGCATGATCAACTGCTGGCTGAGTTTGAGCACAACCCCAACCTGCCTCTGCGCGAGGTGTTGGTCATGGTGCCAGATATCCATGTTTATGCCCCTCATATTCAAGCGGTGTTTGGTCGCTATGCCGCACAGGGAGATCAGTGCGATCCGCGTTTTCTGCCCTTTCATATTGCCGACCAAGGACAGCGCGGCCAGAACACTCTATTGATTGCACTGGAAAAAATCCTCCACCTGCCCAGTGCGCGCTTGACTGTGAGTGAGCTGTTGGATCTACTGGATACCCCTGCACTGCGCGCGCGCTATGATCTGGCAGAAACCGATCTGCCCCGTTTAAAAGAGTGGATTCAAGGGGCCAATATTCGCTGGGGGCTGAATGCACAGCAGCGCGCTGACCTGGATTTGCCTGCCAACGAACAAAATACCTGGTTATTTGGCCTACGCCGTTTGCTGCTGGGCTTTGCTGCCGGTGACAGTGAGGCCTGGATGGGGATTGAGCCCCACGATGAAGTCGCCGGATTAGAGGCCGCGCTACTGGGGCCTTTAGATCAGCTGCTCAGAGACCTGCATAGCACCCGCGAGATGTTAAAAAAGCGCCACACGCCCAAACAATGGATTGACCAGCTCAATCAGCTGATCCAGACCTTTTTTGTAGACACCAGCAGCGCCGATGCCTGGGCTTTCACCAATCTGGATAAGCAACTCGATGCCCTAGACACGCATTGGCAAGAAGGCAGTCTGGTGAAAACCTGCCTCCCTCTTGAGGTGGTGCGCGAAGCCCTGCTCAGTGCTCTGGATCAGCCAACCTTGACCCAGAAATTCCTCGGTGGCGCGATTAACTTTGCCACGCTGATGCCGATGCGGGCGATTCCCTTCCAGCAGATTTGGCTACTGGGGATGAATGACGGCGATTATCCGCGCAGCGTGCACTCGGCCGATTTTGATCTGATGGCTCAAGATTACCGACCGGGTGATCGATCACGCCGTGAAGATGATCATTATCTTTTTCTGGAGGCCCTGCTTTCAGCACGCGAAAAACTGGTCATCAGCTGGGTGGGGCGCAACATTCGTGACAATAGTCTACGTCCACCTTCTGTGCTGGTCGGCCAGCTGCGCGATCATCTGGCCGCTGGTTGGCGGCTTGCAGGCCACGACCCTCAAAACACCCGCTCGGCAGGGGCGGCGCTGCTCAACGCACTCACCAGCGAACATCCATTGCAGCCCTTTAGCCGTGATTACTTTAAGCCGGATCGAGATCCACGCTTGTTTACCTATGCCCATGAATGGCGCCAGCTTTATCAGTCCACTGAATCCACCCTGGCTGAGCCGCCACTCACCCTATGGCAGCCAGAAGCACCGATCACGCTGCAGCAACTGGCTGCCTTTTTGCGACATCCGGTCAAAACCTTTTACAGTCAGCGCCTTGGGGTTCACTGGTCTCATCAGCAAGAAGTGCTTCAGGATGACGAAGCCTTTGCGCTGACAGGTCTGGATGACTGGTCGGTGAAGGATGAGGTCATTCAACAAGTGATACACGACCTGATCAGCCAGCCTCACGCGGATCTGGACTCACGCTTAGAACACGCCTGCCAGCGCTTGCAGGCACGAGGTCGTCTGGCTTTTCCTCCCTTTGGAGTTTTGCAAGGTGAACAGCTCCACCAAGAGCTAGCGCCACCTTTAAAAAGCTACGCCGAGCTTCTGAGAACAACCCGACCTGCTGCTGGGATGCATGGCCGCCTGCAAGCCAGTGATACCCTTCTACTGGAAGATCAATTAACGGATTTGCGCATCAACGAACAGGGTGAACATCTGCGCTTGCTGATCCAGGCCAGCCGCCTTCACCAAGGCAAGAGCTGCAAGTGGCATCAGCTGATTCGCCAGTGGCCTGCCCATCTGTTCGCACAACTCCAAGCCCCGACCCGCACCCGCATTTTAGGACCCGACACAGATCTCACGCTGGCACCCGTTCCGGCCCTCAAGGCCCAAGCTTGGCTCAAAGAACAGCTGCTGGCACTCCAACAAGGCATGACACAACTCCTGCCGCTCCCTTGCCAAACCGCTTTTGCTGCGCTAGAGGCCAGCACGCAACCGGCCACCGTCTATGAATCAGGTTATCGACGTCGGGGAGAAATCAGTGAACACCCAGCCTTTGTGCGCTTCTGGCCAGATTATGACGCCCTCCAGCAAGAAGAGGCCTTTTATACATTGGCTGAACGCCTCTACCAACCACTGATCCATGTCTTCCACTCAAGTCAGCAGGAGGCCGCTACCCATGACTGAACAACTCAACCCGCTGAGCTTTCCCTTAAAGGGCAGCCGTTTGATCGAAGCCAGTGCAGGTACGGGCAAAACCTTCACTCTGGCCTTGCTGTATGTGCGCTTGGTGTTGGGTCATGGCACTCAAGAGACTGCGTTTCATCAGCCACTGACTCCCAGAGATATTCTGGTATTGACCTTCACCGATGCAGCCGCCGAAGAACTGCGTGATCGGATACGTTGTCGTCTGGTTGAAGCCGCAGATTACTTTTTACAAGCCGAGGCTGACAAATCAGAGCAGGACCCGCTGGAGCAGCTGCGCCGAGACTATCCAAAGGAGCAATGGAACCACTGCGCCTGGCAGCTTCAAGTGGCGGCACAAAGCATGGATGAAGCCCGCATTTCGACCATCCATAGCTGGTGTCACCGTGTTTTGGTTGAGCAGGCTTTTGATACCCGTGGGCTGTTTAACCGCCAGCTGGTCACGGATATCCATGATCTGCTGGCCGAGGTCGTCAGAGACTACTGGCGCTGCCACTTTTATGCTTTAGATGCGGCTCAGGCAGCCACGCTGATTCAAGAAGCCTTTGCATCCCCAGAAGAGCTGCACAGCGCCTTAAAGGGATTGCTGAGTATGGGCAGTCTAGGGCCGAGTTTCCAAGGCGAGCCACTCAAGGTAGACGACCTGCGAGCGCACCTTGCCGGAGCGCATCACTATCAAACAGCCAAGGCCGCAGCGGATCTTGCCTTCCAGCAAGCCGAAGAAGAGCGCTTGGCTCTGGCGGCTCAAGTCAAGGCCCACTGGGCAGAGCATTGGGCTCAGATTAAAGCGCATCTTTTGGAGCTGCGCACCAGTCTGAATGGGCAACAGCACGACAGCACAACAGCAGAAAAATATCAGGCGCTGCTGGATCAGATTTATGCCTGGGCCATAGGCAATGCAGAAGCACCCAGTAAACTAAAAAACTATGCCGCAGGTGCTTTCAAATTTAAAAAAGGGGCAGACTGGCAGCAGGAAAAGCCTCTCGAAGCCTTTAAACGACTCAAAGAATACTTCGAACGTGCCACCCCAGCGCAGCCTGAGGTTGAGCAACCTGATCTCCCCCTGAAGGCGGCCATCTTGGCGCATGCTCGATCTTGGGTCGAAAAAACCTTTCAACAACGCATGCAGCAGCGCGCAGAAATGGGTTTTGATGATCTCTTACTGGAACTGGATCGCGCCCTCGATCCAGCCATCGCACCTGAAGCGGCGGCACGCCTCGCTGAAAGCCTGAGAAGTCGCTTTTTGGTGGCCATGATTGATGAATTTCAGGACACAGATCCAATCCAGTACCGCATTTTTGATCGTATTTATGGCATCGCACAGAACCGACAGGATCAAGGACTCTTCATGATCGGCGATCCCAAGCAGGCGATTTATAGCTTTCGTGGGGCGGATATTCATACCTATTTGCAAGCACGAGCCGCGACTGCCGGTCGCCACTCCACTCTGAAGAAGAACTTTCGCTCAACACAGGGGGTTGTCGAGGCCTGCAATACACTCTTCCAATACGCTGAGCATCACGAGCGTGCGGCTTTTCGCTTTCAGCAGGATGATCACAACCCCATTCCCTTTACCCCCGTTGAAGCCCAGGGACGGGAGGAGACCCTCTATCTACCTGGCTCAGGTTTAGAGGGCGTACATCCGCTCAATCTCTGGTATTTTCCTCCCGAAGAAGAGGATGACAAGGGCCGACCCAAGCCCTTAAGCATCAAGCGCCAACGACAATTGGCGGCTGAAGCAACCGCCAGCCAGATCGTCACATGGCTTGAAGCAGCAGCCCAAGGTCAAGCTGGCTTTGGCAAAGACGGGCAGGTGACCCAAGCTCTGCAAGCAGCGGATATCGCCATCCTGGTCCGAACCAGTATTGAAGCTCAAGCCATCCGCAAAGCACTACAAGCGCGCCAGGTCGCCAGCGTTTATTTGTCTGATCGTGAATCCGTTTTTTCTAGCCAAGAAGCCCAGGATTTTTTGCATTGGTTGCATGCCTGCGCCAATCCTCTGGACGAAGGGCGAGTCAAGGCGGCACTGGGCACCAATACACTGAACCTGCCACTGGCGCAGCTGGCTGTCTGGCAGGAGGATGAACTCGCTTGGGAGGCACAGCTGCACACCTTCCAGCAACTGCATTGGATCTGGCAGCGCCAGGGTCTTCTGGCGATGAGCTATCAACTGCTGCAGGCTTTTGATTTACCCGCTCGGCTGATCCAAAGCGCTGAAGGTGAGCGCAAACTGACCAATATCCTGCATCTCGCCGAATGGCTACAACAAGCCAGTCGTGAACTGGATGGGGAACAGGCTCTGATCCGTCATCTCGCCGAACACCTGGAAGCAGGCGATGAGCAACAACTGCTGCGCCTCGAAAGCGATGCCGAACGCATCAAGGTGATTACCATCCATAAATCCAAGGGGTTGGAATATCCACTGGTGCTGCTGCCTTTTATCGCCAGCTGGAAAGAAATCGATGGTCATACGCCACAAGTCCCTTGGTTACGAGAAGAAGGGCGCTATCAGGAAATTTCCGGTCAGAAGTGCTTCCCCAAGGCCTGGAACACAGCCAATGATGAGCGTATCAGTGAAGACATGCGTCTGCTCTATGTTGCCCTCACCCGTGCACGCCATGCGCTCTGGCTCGGTGTCGCCGCCTTACAGGGGGGTGCAGCCAAGAAACCTCAGGTCGAGCGTTCAGCTTGGGGCTATCTGCTCAATGGCGGGCAGCCAGTCGCAACAACCGAGGACTATGAGGCACAACTGCAGGAACTGGCCCAGCAATCAACGCACTTTCATCTGCAAAATGCCCCCCTGCCCCAAACACGCCCCCTGTCTATCCAGCAGCAGGAAGAGTTAGAAGAGGCGCGGCCCTCACCTCAGCTGCCCCATCTCTATCAGTGGTGGATTGCCAGCTATTCAGCGATTCAATTTCAATCTATGGCAACCCAGGCAAGCACGGCCAGATCACCCGAAGAAAACCTTCAGATCCAGCAGGACAAGGATTCAGCAACCTCCAAAGAAGAGCAGCACAATGAAGAGGATCAACTCAACCAGGAAGAGCAGGGGCACACCACCGCTTTTTTAGATCCTACGAACGCCCAGCAGGGGCAGCTGAATGCTCAAAACGTCCTGCACCATTTTCCGGCGGGTGCCACCTGGGGCACCTTCTTGCATGGCCTGCTGGAGTGGGCGGCGGTGCAGCAGTACATAGAGACACCAGGCAAGAGCATCCAAGGCTTTGCCGCCCTGGTCGAGGACAACACTGCCAGCCGCGAAAAGTTCGGTGCTTTTTGTACCCGACGTCGTATTCAGCCTAGGTTTATTGAACCCCTGTGGCAGTGGTTGATCCACTTTGTACACACGCCTTGGACACTCAAAGCACTGGGATCAGACATCCCTGACTTGGCTTTAAAAGACTTAAAGCCAACGCAAATCTCGGTCGAAATGGAGTTTATGCTGGAAAGTCACTGGGTCAAGACCAGCAGTCTGGATCAAGCTGTGCGCGCCCAGACACTGCATCAACTAGAGCGACCGCCTGCTCAAAGCCACCTGCTCAATGGTTTGCTCAAAGGCTTTATTGATCTGGTTGCTGAGCATCAGGGGCGTTACTTCGTGATTGACTGGAAATCCAACCGCCTTGGATTTCAGGATGCAGCCTACACCCAAGAGGCCATGCTGAACACAATCCTCTCGCACCGTTATGACTTGCAATATGTGCTTTATCTGGTGGCCCTGCATCGCCTGCTCAAAGCCCGCCTGCCTGATTACGATTATGACCAGCATGTGGGCGGGGCGATCTATGTGTTCTTGCGTGGGACTGATCACCAGCCAACTCAGGGACTATTTTGCGATAAACCACCCAAAGCACTGATTGAACAACTGGATGCGATGTTGAAAAAAACAGATCACCCCCAGGCAGAACAAGGAGCACAAGCATGAGCCAGCTGGACGAGCGACTGATTCACTGGATTGAAGCCGGTGCCCTGCGCCCTTTGGATCTGGCCTTGATGCGCTTTATTCAAGAACAATGCCCCGAGGCAAGCGCTCCCTTGTTGCTGGCCACTGCCCTAGTCAGTGAAGCCAATGGGCGCGGGCATGTCTGCTTGGATCTTCAAGCCCTGCTGGAGCAGCCAGAACAACAGCTTGCCAAGAATGAGCGTGACCAACCTCTCCCGCTTCAAGCAACAAGCACAGATCCCGGACAAGAACTGGCTGAGCTGTTGCAAGGCTGGACCCTGACAAGCTGGGTGCAGGCCTTATTAGCCAGTGAAGCTGTCAGCGATGAGCGTGATCAACCCGCGCCGCGTGCTGGTTCGACGCCCTTGGTCCTAGCAGGCTCTGCAACTCAACCTCTGCTTTATCTCAGGCGTTATTGGCTCTATGAGCGTCAGATTCAGGCCTATCTGGATCAGCAACTACAAAATACCCGCCCCCTTGCAGAAGCAAGGATCACACCCCTGCTGGATGCACTCTTCCCTGAAGCGCCACCCACAGCCATTGACTACCAGAAAAAAGCTTGCGCACAGGCGGCGCAATCCTCTTTTGCCATCATCACGGGTGGGCCAGGCACAGGAAAAACCACCACCGTGGTACGACTACTGGCACTACTGCAAGGCTTACAGCAGCAAGCCGGTTTGCCACCACTGAGCATTCGTCTGGCAGCGCCCACCGGCAAGGCGGCGGCGCGTTTGAGTGAATCTCTGGCTGGCAGCTTGCAAAAGATCGCCCTGCCTGAAACATTACAGGCTTGCCGCGACCATATCCCAACCGAAGTCACCACCTTGCACCGCCTGCTTGGCAGCCAAGCCGGAACACGGCATTTTCGTCATCATGCTGCCAACCCCCTACCGGCTGATCTGGTGATTATCGATGAAGCCTCGATGGTGGATGTAGAGATGCTGGCCAAGCTGATGCTGGCACTCACACCTCAGACACGTCTGATTCTTCTTGGGGATAAAGACCAGCTGGCCTCAGTGGAAGCCGGATCAGTGCTGGGAGATCTGTGTCGCTCAGCCGATGCCAACCAATACACCAGCCTGCTTGAGCACAGCTATCGTTTTAACGACTATCCAGGCATTGGCGCGCTGGCACAGGCGGTGAACTCAGGTCAGGCCAGCGTGAAAGAGATCAAAGCCATTTTTGAGCGTTATCAACGCCAAGATGAAAGCCCATTCACTCGTGAGCACAATCTCCGGCTGATGCAGCTGACCCGCTCTAGGCCACCAGCGAATTCAGATCAGGATGCGCTGAAAAAACTGCTCCGCCAGGGCTATAAAGCCTATCTACAAGTCATCAGAAACGAGCAGCCAGCGAGCCACGCGGATGGAGAAGTCAACCGCGAAGCGCTGGATGTCTGGGCACAGCAGGTTTTTGCAGCACATCGTCAGTTTCAATTGCTCACCGCCGTGCGACGTGGCCCTTGGGGCGTGGAGGCGATGAACGAGCTCGCCACGGCCACCCTCAAAGATTTACTGGAGGGTTCAGACAACCTCTGGTATTCAGGCCGTCCAGTGCTGGTCACACGCAATGACTACAGCCTAAAACTGATGAATGGCGATATCGGCATCTGCCTAGAATGGCCGCAAGCCACTAAAAATCCTGGGCGTCGCTTGCTACGCGTTGCCTTTCCGGATGGTCAGGGAGGGATTCGCTGGGTCCTGCCTAGTCGTTTACAGGGCGTGGAAACCGTCTTTGCCATGACAGTGCACAAATCTCAAGGCTCGGAATTCACGCACACAGCACTTGTGTTACCCGACCAGCCCAGCCCTGTACTGACCAAGGAATTGCTCTACACAGGCATCACCCGCTCCAGTCAAGCCTTCACGCTGGTTTTCAGCGAGGAACGGGTCTTGCAATCCACCCTCAGCAATCAGGTACAGCGCGCGAGCGGATTAATGACAGCCACTGGCACTGGCGGATAGGTGGTAGAGAGTGAACAATGCAGAAAATTTATTGGCGTCCCCGACAGGATTCGAACCTGTGACCTTCCCCTTAGGAGGGGGACGCTCTATCCAGCTGAGCTACGGAGACAAAACAGAAGGGCGAGCATTATAACCACTTGCTCGATCAGCGACAACGCGGCCTCTTTTCTCGTGCTGCGATCAGGCTCTAAAGGCCAAGTCGTCGCTGCTCGCGTTGCAAAAAGATGACAAAACGATCGATCTCAGCCTGAGTGCTGCCATCCACATGAATAAAACGGAAACCGCACAGCGTTCTCTGTTTTTTATCATCATAGCGTGCATGACGGGCTTCCACGGCAACCGTGACTTTTTTCTCAAAGGCCTGTAGATCGAGTGTTAATTCTTCAAAAACTTCTCGTTTTTGAAAGGGGGGCGTCACCAAATAAGAAAAAAGCAGCTGGCAGCCTGTATGAGATAAATCAACCAATTGAGCGATTAAAGGGGCCTTGCGCTCATAAGCCAATAAGTCAGCTTTAATTTCATAAGAGAGCGGAATACGCACACGAAAGGCATCTCGTTTTTGGTTGTGAATCAACTGCCGCGGGAAGGCCACGACATACACTGGGCCATCAGCCAGCTCAACCACCTCTTTAACCTGACAGCCACTAAAGAAGATAGACACTCCTTGATCTACAGCACGAACAGTAAAAGGCTCACCTGATTCGGCTGCTTTTTGTCCAGCAAGCAGGCTCGGCTGATCAAGATAAAACTCTTCTTTTTCACGGTCGACACCCAGCACTAGGCTCGCATGATCTTGACCGCTGGTGGCAAAATGCAAAGTCAGCGGACTGCGGTGCCTTTCTAGACTGCTGAGTAAGCTGGCGATCTCAGCTGGGCGATTCAGAAGATGCTCATCCATCGTGATTAGGCCTGACCTAGGTGGCGAGGAATCGATAAATCACCTGCACCGCCTGCTGGGTTATACACTCTGACTTGACCTTGGCTGGCTTTGACGGCTTTAAAAAGCAGATCAAAATGACGCAAGCCACGCTGAATCAAACGCGCGCTCAGCTGATTGGCCTCCTGCACTTGAGATAAAAGCTGAACCAGTTGGGTCCAGCCTTGGCTCAAGGCCTTAGCAATCCGCTCATCCTGCTGTGCAAAAAAAGCATCCAGTCCAGCTTGATCTGGTGTCAAACCTTGCGCTTCTAAAAAAGCCTGACGCGCTTGCACGTCTTGCTCTACCTGCTGCAACAAGGCCTGCTTTTTTTCTGTCAAGGCATCCAGGCCATCACCTTGCTTTTCAGCTTGCTGCAACCATTGATGCTCCTCCAATAGAAGGGCATGGAGCTGCTGTAGGTGCTGGATGGCCTCAATTAATAGGGGCTTAAACTCTTGAGCTGCTGCGGACATCTTGTGTGCCTCATCGTGAACCAGTTTTTGCCAGTGTAGCGGATTCAGCGATCAAACCAAACCTCTGTGGAGGGCATAAAAAAACCCAAGACTTTTCAGCCTTGGGTTGATCCTGCTCATCCTAAGGCAAGCAGAACAGAGAGAATCAATTGATCTAGAAATCGGCTTCAAAGCGTAACAAACGCGCTGCAACCTGCTGTGCATCGACCTGATAGCGACCGTCTTCGATCTGCTGCTTCAGAGCCGCCACTTTATTTTCATCAAAACGCTCAGTATGATCAGCCGCTAGCATACGCTGCGCCTGACTACTCAGCTCAACACGATCCTGTGCATGATCCGCGGGTTGAGCGGCAGGCTGGCTACTGCTGCTCTTAGTGGTCACTTGCTCACCACCACGAACCCTTGGGCTGAGATGATTCCCTACTCCATTGAGTTCGATAGCCATAGTCTGGTTTCCCATAGGTTAATGTATTGACTTATGTTCAGCTTTTCGGCCTCAGTCTACAAAACTTTAATTTTTTTTGACCTTTTTATCTGAGTCTTTTGCTGGGTCTTCTGCAAGCCGTGTAGCCCATTTCTGTCAGCTCAAAAATGGACTTCAACCACGCCCCGTGCGGCAACCCGTGCACGAATTGTACGCCCAGATTGTAAGTTTCTTACCCGCACCTGATCGCCGACCTGGCCATTATCAAGCGCCTCACCCTGCATGCGGACCTGCAACTGGCTGCCAATGGCATGAATGACCACCTGATCGCCGCGATTCACTGCATGACTGGCGATCAGCTGTTGATCTGTCAGTACCGCCCCTTCATTCACCCGTGAGCGCAAACGAAAACCGACCAGATCCTCAATCCGAGTATAGTAGTTGCCACGGAGGCGCGAGACATCCATTTCACGCAATTCCAGCATCGAACGCGTCAATTGCGTTTGGCGCGGCAAGGCTGTCCGTGCAATCACCACTGGAGTGTAAACAGTAATATTGGCAGTGACATAGATAAACCAGCCTTGCTCAGCACAGGCGACACGCAAGTTGACACGACCGCGCAACTCTGCCCGTCCATGAGGCTCAACCTGTAAAGCTTCTTCACAGACAGGCAACCTTAAGCCACCTTGAGTTGTGCTAAGCTCTATCTGATAACGCTGTAGCTGCTCTTCACGCAGCTGCTGCTCAACCCAGTCATAGACTTCATCACGCAACTCAAGCATATTATGGGCTGCTTGATTACTGAAACCGAGTGCAGGCCAGACGAGCAAAAAACTCGCAAGCAGGATGCTTATCAACCTCAAAGGATGCAGTTTATACTCTGACACGAATGCCCACTCCCTACTCTAAAGACTTGTGCTTATGACCAACTCAGCAGGCAAACTCACCGCTCGTAACAAAATCGCGGGTGGAAATCGCATGGAGCTGTTGCTTTTTCGCCTCAATGGCAGACAGCTTTATGGTATCAATGTATTCAAGGTCAAGGAGATTATTCCCTGCCCACGCCTGACCAACCTGCCTCACCACACCCCTGAAGTGCGTGGTGTCGCCCATGTGCGTGATGGTACCATTTCCGTGGTCGACTTGGGCATGGCGATCCGCCAACCGGCGATGCAAAAACCAGAAACCCACTTTGTGATCGTCACTGAGTACAATCGCCGCACTCAGGGCTTTTTAGTGCGAGAAGTCGATCGCATCGTCAACATTGACTGGGAAGAAGTCCATCCACCACCCTCAGGTAGTGGTAAAGACAGCTTTTTAACCGCGATTACCCAACTGGATAATCAACTGATCGAAATCATCGATGTTGAGAAGATCATCGCCAGTGTCGATCCTTTCGCGCAAACGGTTTCTTCAGAGATACTGACTGATGAAATCAAACAGATCGCACCTCAGTTCCATATTCTCTTGGTGGATGATTCAACCGTCGCTCGGCATCAGGTTGAAAAAAATCTCTCTGAAACCGGCGTCAAGTTTACCAGCCTGACCAATGGTCGGCAGGCGCTGGAATTTCTGCAGAACATGGCCGCAGAGGGCAAGAAGGTCAATGATGAGTTTTTGATGATCATCTCCGATATTGAGATGCCTGAGATGGATGGTTACACCCTGACTAAGCACATCAAGCAAGACCCTAAACTGACCAACCTGACGGTGCTGCTCCACTCCTCCTTAAGCGGGATATTTAATGAATCCATGGTTAAAAAAGTGGGAGCCAACTACTTTTTAGCTAAATACGATGCGGATGAGCTGGCTAAGGTGGTGATTCACGAGATAAAAGCAGCTGCAGGCTTAAAGCGTGGTTAAAAGCCTTGCTAATTTCTGGTTTTTATCAGAACCTGCAGCTATTATGCTTTGAGTGGTCAAAATACATTTTTCGGGTTTTTCTTAGTCCTGACTCAATGAATGGTGGTGAGGGATGTCGACAACAAGAGTCTTAGCTCCACAAGAATTTGAAGCTTTCCGCAAGTTCCTCCAAGAGGCTTGCGGTATTTTGCTCGGCGATAATAAGCAGTACCTTGTCACCAGCCGCCTTGGTAAAATCATGGCGCAGCAAAACCTCGCCAGCCTGACCGATTTGATGCGCGAAATGCAGCGCAATCCTCGTTCTGGTTTAAAAGAAGCCGTTGTTGATGCGATGACCACCAATGAAACCCTCTGGTTTCGTGATGTCCATCCGTTCAACATCTTGCAAACGCGCGTCTTGCCCGAGCTGGCAGCACAAAATAGCCGTGAACCGCTACGCATCTGGTCTGCAGCGGCTTCGACAGGCCAAGAAGCCTACTCCATCTCGATGGTGCTTGAGGAGTTTAAGAAAACCTCGCCCACCGCCTTTCGCCTAGGCGAGAAAATTATCGGGACTGATATTTCCACCTCGGCACTGGCGACAGCCAAGTCTGGGATGTATGAAATGCTGGCGATTGGACGCGGCCTCTCTAAAGAGCGCCTGACTCAGCACTTCACACAAACCGGTGAAGGCAAGTGGAAGGTCAACCCCGGCATCCAAAAAAGAGCTGAGTTTCGTCAAATGAACCTGCTGCATAGCTACAATATGCTGGGTAAATTTGATGTGGTCTTCTGCCGCAATGTGCTGATCTACTTCTCAGCTGAGCTGAAGAAAGATATTTTGCGGCGCATCCATGCCACACTCAAACCCGGTGGCTACTTGTTCCTGGGTGCCTCTGAAGCCCTTTCTAACATGCCGGATCTGTATGAAATGGTGCAATGTCGGCCCGGGATTATTTACCGCGCAAAATAAATCACCTGCTCCAAGGCTGCAGCCAGCATCAAGGCGAAGCAGCCTCAAATAAAAAAATCCCAGCTTTTAGGCTGGGATTTTTTATCGGGCAAGTTTCAGACTTAACGCTGAGCTGGGCTCAACTCTAAACCCTGTGCTTCCCAATAGGTCCGTGCGCCAGCATGCATCGGCGTAACGATACCTGTCAGTGCAGTATCACGACCCATCACACGCGCGGCATTAGAAACACTGCGCATAAAGGCTAAGCCTTCATCTGAGTAGATCAATCCCAACGCTTGGCCAATCCGCTCTTCTGATACATGACGACCTGTCACCCACAAGGCAGAATCCTGAATCGTCACGACATCATAGTCCACGCCTGGGTAGGTGCCGGCAGGAATCGTGACCTGGGCATAGTAGGGGTGATTCTCAAACAGGCTACCAGCGCGGGCCGCTTCATAGGTTTGCAGCAAACGAACACGGTTAGAAGAAGCCGCCTGAATTACTGAAGCATTAGGGAAGCCAGCAAAGACCCACAGGGCATCAATCTGGCGATCACCTAAAGCGGAAGCGCCTTGGTTATAACCGATATACTGGGGACGAATCTGATCCCAAATACCTAAACCTTCAAAATAACGCTGAGCAGAAGCGGCCGCACCAGAGCCAGCTGGGCCAACAGCAACACGGCGGCCAACCAGATCTTGTGGATTCTGGATCCCTGAGTTATCCAGCACGATCAAATGCGCAGGCGCACCAAACATATAGGCCACGGCCTGCACGTTACGATAACGGCGCGTGTCATTGGTCAGCTGACCATTCAAGCCTAGATAGAGATCACCTGAGTAGACAATACCGAAATCCGCATCACGCGAGTTCACACGGCGCAGATTCTCAACAGAACCCGCAGAGGCCATGTTGGAGACTTCAACATTAGGCAGTTCACGCGATAAACGTGTCGCAATGCCATTCGAGAAATACTGGAAAGTACCGCCATCTGGGCCACCTGAGAAGGCCAGACGCTCAGTGCGGGCCTCGGCACTGATCGGTGCTGTTGCCAGCGCTGCAGCAGTCACCGCAGCGGCGGCGAAGGTCAGGGGTTTAGCCAGGAATTGGCTGAAAGTGAGTTTATTGAGCATTCTTGTTTTCCTCGTCTTATCGATCTTCACTTTGTGATTATTATCTTGCGACAGCAGCCAATCCCCTCTACCCACCTGCAACATAGGCAGGAAGAACGCTCCTTCTATCGAATAGAGCAGCAAGGTCGCTGATTGCTGTTTGCCAGATCATCCATGGCTGAGGCTATAGATGATCTGGCGATCCAGCAGCTGATGGCAGGCAACTTGGCTGTGCAGTATCCAATCGGTCTGACAAGCACAAGTAGCCTGGCCAAGGCCGCCTAGTATCAGTGGCTTCTCACCGTCAGAACAGGAATCGAGGCACTACGCACGACACGCTCTGCTGTTGATCCAACTAATACCTTCTCTATACCAGTGCGGCCATGTGTGCCCATCACCAGTAAATCTGCACCTACCTTAGTGGCTTCTTCTAGAATGGCGTGGTAGTCCGCGCCCAGTACCACATCGGATGTCACTTGATATCCCTGCTGCCCAGCATCAGCAAAATGCTGTTCAACAAAGTGATTCATATCTTCTAAAGCATGGGTTTCAATTTCACGGACAAAGGTTTCAACAACCGCAGCAGGCAAGCGACGACGGCGCTTATCGCTCAGCTCGGTGATGACATGCACCACATGCAAACGCGCTTGGCAGAGCTGCGCCAAACTGGCGGCATGCTGTGCAGCCTTGGCAGCACCTTCGGAAAAATCTGTCGCTAACATGAGGGTTTTATAAGTGAACATTTTTCTTCTCTCTATTGAGTCATATCCTGGCACTGGGATCGCCAGCGCCAGCCTGCTTTAGCGGGTTGGCTGTGCCACACCCTGAGGTGATCCTGAGGCTCGGCCTTGCAGGAACCACACCAGAGCAATGATGCCCAAACCAGCCGCATCCGTATAGAGGCTCGGCCAGTAAAGCAAGAAGGTTCCTACGCCCAGCAGAATCCACTCTACCCAAGTGGTGGTACGGCGCAGATATCCCATCGCAAAGGCACCAAAAGCAATCGTACCCAAAGTCGCAGAGAAATAGGCTTGCGCTATCTCAGTAAAACTGCCGTCCATCAAAATGGCAGGCACAAAGGCAAAGAGCATCGGCATCACATAGAGCATCTTGGCAAACTTAAAGGCTGTCCAACCGGTTTTCCAAGGATCAGAGCCAGCAATCGCGGCACCGGCATAGGCGGCCACACAGACAGGAGGCGTGATATTCGAATCCTGCGACAGCCAGTAGACAATCATATGCGCAGCAATCACCGCGACACCAAATTCACCCAGGGCCGGCACGGCCAGCACCGCGACAATTAAGTAAGCGGCAGTCACAGGTACACCCATCCCCAGCACCAAAGAAGCCAGCGCGATCAAGACCAAGGCAATAATCAGACTGCCACCGGCCAGAGAAATAATCAGATCCGAGAATTTCAAGCCCATGCCCGTTAAGGAGATCACCCCCACGATCACCCCGATCACGCCCATCGTGGCCCCGACAACAAGCGTATTACGCGCGCCAAGCAAAATGGCTTCCCAAATTTCTTTGGGTCCCATGCGGGTTTCTTTTTGTACCCAGCTGACGGCAATACAAGAGAGGGTGGCCCAGAAGGCTGCATTACCCGCCGAACGCCCTGTCAACAGCAGAATCGTGATAATGATCAGCGGTAAGGCAAAGTACCAGCCTGATTTCAGCACCTGCTTCCAGTGCGGAATTTCTTCTCCTTGGATCCCAACCAGTCCCTGCTTTTTGGCCTCAAAGTGCACCATAAAGTAGATCGACAAGAAATAAAGAATCGCTGGACCAATGGAGAGCAGCATAATGGTTGAGTAAGGTGTTCCGGTGAGTTCCGCCATCAAAAAGCCGCCTGCCCCCATAATCGGAGGCAAGAACATACCGCCAATCGACGCTGCAGGTTCAATACCACCAGCCACATGGGGCTTAAAGCCTGCCCGCTTCATCATCGGAATGGTAAAAGCACCTGAAGATACGGTATTGGCGATCGCACTGCCTGAAACCGAACCAAACAGAGCCGAAGACAAGACCGCGACCTTAGCTGGCCCGCCCGTTGAGCGACCGGCTAGCGCCAGCGGCAAGTCGATAAAGAACTGACCTGCACCTGATTTTTGTAGGAAGGCACCAAAGAAGATAAACAAAATCACATAGGTGGCCAAAACACTGGCCATGACACCAAACAGACCATTGGTGGTGAGAAAGAGAGAGGTGGCCAGACGATCAAGGCTAAAGCCGCGATGCGCAAAAAGCTCTGGCAGATAAGGACCAAACAAACCAAAAGCCAGCATGCCAAGGCCAATCAGCGTAATCGACCAGCCAAGCACACGGCGACAGACCTCGAGCGACAGCAGAATACCCACTAGGCTGATCAGCATATCCAGCTCATTCTCTGCACCAGCACGATAGTTCAGCTGCTCAAACTGATGAATCCAATACACCACTGCAGCACCAATCGCCAGCGCCAGAAAAAGATCACTGGCCGATGGGCTATTGGGCGCATTTTTTTCCATCCACAGATCCAAAAAACGCACCACAGCAGCCAGAGGAAAAATCGCCAACACAAAATAATGCAGACGATCCAGATCTTGCTCCCATGCCACGGCCCAGCCATCAAACTCCAGCGTTTCTTTAAACATCTGCACCTGCTGGTAGAAGGCGGTGGGAGAATCATAGACCACAAAGCTGCTCACCAGCACAGAGCCAACGACGCCAGCCAGCACCGCTGCGCCGATACGCGCGGCTTGGCTCTGACCAGCGGGATAGAGCAGAAAAACCAGCACAAAGGTAATCAGCACATAGACACCCAGATGATACTGGATGGAGAGAGGCGCCACGCCAGCGCCATAGAAGTAGACCAGCACCATCGCTGCACTAAGCAGTGCGACGAGGAGAGTCCAAGGGCGATTCAGGTGTCGCTCACTTTTGGCGTCCTTTTCCATCAACTCTTTCAGCTTTTCTTTTTCTTTTTGGCTCAAGCCATCGAGCGATTGATCGACATTCGACATAGTCTCTTCCCGTCAATGAATAGTTATTGTGTTGTTGATTTGAATGACTAAAGCACTTAGCGCGCCACATCAAGAATAGTCGTTAATAATCATACAGGTAGCAAAAAAGATTCAGACTTAAGTCTAATCCAGGTTGAGCTAGTCATGTAGGGAAGTCCGCGCAACCAAGATCAACCGCGTGCGGATTTCCACACAAAATAGAGCAAGACTGGTCATCCTGAGCTAAAACGACTATCTTATGCGCTTTTCAGCTACAGACACTGGCTCGACTTGCAGCCATCACAGCAGGCCCAGTGAGTAGCAGCATCCGACCTGTTTTCTGACCCATCGGCACTCTATGTCCTCTTCTCATTGCGATCTCAATGCCTTTTTACAGCGCCATCGCGAGCGCTGGCAGCAGCCTCTCTGCCTGCTTGCCCCCCCAGCAGAGCTTCAACTAAGCGCCCTCTCTGCGCCTGTCGCGCTGAGCCTCAGTGCAGACTGGCGACAAGTTCTCCAAGCTCAACAGCAGGGCATCGCCGCTCAACTGGTGGGAGAGACCTTTGATCCACTGAGCCCACCCAGCCACCCGCTGCTATTCTGGCCTAAAGCCAAGGAAGAGGGCTTTTGGTGGCTTGAGCAGGCCTTGGCACACTGGCCGAGCCTTGATCTCGTGGGAGATAACCATAGCGGTTTAAAGGCCGTTGCGAAGAATCTCGCTCAAGCTGGGCTCAGCATTCACAAGGTGGATACAGCCAAGCGCACCAGTCTCTATCGCCTTCAGCTCTCTGATCAGCCGACACAGGATCTGGCCCTGATACGCACACTGGCCCCCGTCGCCAAGGCCAGCCAATGGCAGACAGAAGATCAACTCACCTTGATCAGCCGCCCTGGCGTGTTTAGCCACGGACGCCTGGATGAGGGCTCGGCACTCTTACTGGAAGTCTGGCGCGAACGGCTACAAGAGCCAGCTCATCAGCAGCTGGGGCAGGCTCGACCCAAGCAGCTGCTGGATATGGGGTGTGGTTGTGGTCTGCTCGGCGCTTGGTTGCTCAAACACTACGCCAGCGCAGCGCAGCTCTGCGCAACGGATGTAAACGGACTGGCTTTGGCCGCCACACAAGCCACCCTTGCGGCTAATGGATTACAAGGTGAAGTCCTGCCGAGCGATATCTATTCTTCTTTAGATGGGCGGCGCTTTGATTGGATTGTCAGTAATCCACCCTTTCATACTGGGCAGCGCACAGATTACAGCCTCGCTGAACGCCTGATTCGTCAGGCCCCGCAGCACCTCCATCCACAAGGCGAGTTGTGGCTGGTTGCGAACCGCTTTCTACCCTGGCCTGAACTGCTCGAAGCCAGCTTCGGCCAGTATCAAGAATATGCTCAGGATGGCCGCTACGCCGTGTACTGGGCGCGAGGAGGACAGATCAAATGAGTTTTGCTCCAGATGCGCTTTTTGCTCATCCTCTGGATCAGCATGCACGCTTTAGTTTTGATGAACAGGTTGTGCGGGTGTTTCCTGACATGATCAAGCGCTCTGTTCCTGGCTACTCACAGATGCTCAGCATGGCTGGGGTGATGGCCAAGCGCTATGTGCCCGAAGGCGGACGTATTTATGATCTAGGCTGCTCGCTTGGCGCGGGGCTGCTGTGTGTGGCACAACAGCTTGAAGCACACCAGCAACTCGAGCTGATCGGCATCGATACCTCTGCTGCGATGATCGAACAGGCCACCCAAGTGCTCGAAGCGGCCTTACCCGCTCGCCGCTGCCAACTGATGTGTGCGGATGTTCGCACAGTCGATTATCAGCCCTGCGATGCCATTTTGCTGAACTTTACGCTGCAGTTTCTCGCACCTGAAGATCGAGCTGCCTTGATCGAGCGCCTCTTTGCCGCGCTGCGACCCGGCGGCATACTGATTTTGAGTGAGAAGGTCCATCTTCAAGATCAGCGTGAAGCTCAGCTGCTTTATGAACTGCACCATGATTTCAAACGCGCCAATGGCTACTCAGATCTCGAAATCGCACAAAAGCGCACAGCGCTGGAAGATGTACTGCGTACCGATACCCCTGAAATCCAGATCTCGCGCTTGCGTGAGGCGGGCTTCAGTCTGGTCAGCCAATGGTTCCAGTATCTGAACTTCACTTCTTTTATTGCACTGAAAGGCAGCTAATTGATGGCCTCTCCTGATTTTTCTCATTTATATACCACCTTGGCACAACAGGGGCAGGCACGCCCAGGTCTGCACCGCTGGCTTGCACGCCTGCCTGAACAGCTCAGCCGCGCCCTCTCGCCACAGCGACACCCTGAGTTTCATGGCTGGTGGCAAAGAATAGAACAGCTCCCCCAGCTCAGCACCGCTGAATATGATCTGAACCAGGACGCCCTCTATGCTGGTGCAGGCCAGACGGCAGCAGGCCCGCTCAGTGATGCCGAAAAAAAACGCATCACAGGACTGCTCGATAATCTGCACCCTTGGCGTAAAGGGCCTTTTCTGCTGCATGACACCAAGATCGACACTGAATGGCGCTCAGATTGGAAATGGCAGCGCGTCGCGCCCCACCTGAGCGATCTGCGCGGACGCTTGATCCTTGATGTTGGCGGCGGCAGTGGCTATCACGCTTGGCGCATGGCAGGCGCAGGAGCAGCACTGACTCTCTGCATAGATCCTTCCCCCCGTTATTTTGCCCAGTTTGAAGCCGTCAAAAAGCTACTTGGGCCGCAGCTTTGCGAGCAGGTTTACCATCTGCCGCTGGGCATCGAAGACGTCCCGGAACAGCTCGAAGCCTTTGACAGCGTCTTCTCGATGGGCGTGCTCTATCATCGCCGCTCACCGATCGATCATTTATTGGATCTCAAAGCCTGCCTGCGCTCAGGAGGAGAGCTGGTACTGGAAACACTGGTGGTTGAAGGTGGTGCGCAGCAGGTGCTCCTGCCACAAGATCGCTATGCAGCGATGCGCAATGTCTGGTTCCTGCCCTCTGTCGCGGCCCTCAGCCTCTGGTTAGAAAGAGCTGGCTTTGCTGATGTACGCTGCGTTGATCTGAACCGCACCACAACCGAAGAGCAACGCAGTACAGACTGGATGCGCTTTCAATCTCTGGCTGACTTTCTTGATCCAGAAGATCCCAGCCGCACGCGTGAAGGCTACCCAGCCCCACTCAGGGCCGTGATGATCGCCCGCAAACCCTAGAGACTTCCGGCCGCTGGCCTCACCAGCGGTCACCCCTCTTTTTCTTCTGCTCAACAGAAGTGCCAACCCAGCGTTTTCCCTGCAACTGGCGAGCTTCACTCTTCGGTGATAAAATCCGACTGTTTCACTCAGGCTTCTATAGCCTTTCGATCTAAAGCAGAAGATATTTTTTTGCATAAGATTATAAAAACAAACCATTTAACCTCGGCTATAAAAAGCCCTAGCATAGCCATCCTCTGCTTTTTTTATCCTTTATTCCTATTTTCAGGCGCCTTGAGGTCAGTTCCATGAGCAAGTTTTATGCAGAAGAAGTTACCCATGTGAGTCACTGGACAGACCGCCTGTTCAGCTTCAAAACCACCCGCAGTGATGGACTGAGATTCAAAAACGGCCAGTTTGTGATGATTGGCCTTGAAGTCGAAGGCAAGCCGCTGATGCGTGCCTATAGCATTGCCAGCCCCAACTATGAAGAAGAGCTGGAGTTTTTCAGCATCAAGGTGCCAGATGGCCCCCTGACCTCGCGCCTGCAACATTTGCAGATCGGCGATTCTTTATTTGTCAGTAAAAAACCGACTGGCACACTGGTATTAGACGATTTAAAACCCGGCAAGCATCTCTATCTCTTTAGCACCGGCACAGGCTTGGCACCTTTTTTAAGCGTCATCCAGGATCCAGACACCTATGAGCGCTTCGAAAAGGTCATCCTGCTGCATGGCGTTCGCCATGAAAAAGATCTGGCCTACCGTGAGTTCATCACTGGCGACCTGCTTGAACACCCCTATCTCAGTGAACAGATTGCTCAGCAACTCATCTACTACCCCACTGTCACGCGCGAGCCTTTTGTTTATCAAGGTCGAGCACAGCAGGGCAGAATCACCGAGCGAATGGCCAGCGGCGATCTGGCACGCGATCTGGGTCTACCTGAACTCAATCCAGAGACAGACCGCGCGATGATCTGCGGCAGCCCGATGATGCTGCGCGATATTTCTGCTGCGCTGGATGCACGTGGCTTTCAGATTTCACCACGCATGGGTGAGGCCGGTGATTATGTCATCGAGCGGGCTTTTGTTGATTAATGCGCCAAGGTGATGCAGAGATCCGTCAGCCAAGCAGGCGCGGCGGATCTCTGGCTCCAGCTGCTTCAGCGTCTTGTAGCAGAACCCCTCTGCATCTTGATAAAATAGAACAATCAAACTAGCTAGAAACGATGAGGAACCACTATGAAGCATTCCGCTCTCTGCCGTCCCTTGCAAGGCCTTTTTTTGACCTTGCTGCTGGCCCTGCTCTCCAGTCATGTCTTCGCACAAGAAGCCCCACTCACTGAGCGCGAAGCCCTGCAAGCCCAAGTTCTGGCGGGTGTCTGCGCCAGCTGCCACGGCACTGAAGGCCGTTTAAGCGGTGTGATCCCAGCCATTGCGCAGCGCCCAGCTTCTGTTTTAGAAAGCCAGCTGCTGGCCTTTAAGCGTGGCGAGACACCGCATACCACGGTAATGGAGCGCCTTGCGCGCGGCTATACCGATGAAGAGCTGGCCCTGTTGGCCCGCTACTTTGCTCAGCCTCAAGCCTATCGTCCTACGCAGCCTTAATCCGACTTTTCAGGAGAGTGTCATGTCTCAGTTTTCTCGTCGTCAATTCTTAAAAGCCGGTGGTGCCGCAGGTCTACTTCCTCTGGTGGGTGGGTGTGCTGCTTTAGGTGCTCGTTCAGGCTCAGCCGGTCGGGTCGTGGTCATCGGTGGTGGCTTTGGTGGGGCCACAGCCGCCAAGTATCTGAAGCGCGGTAATCCACAAGTGGAGGTCACCTTGGTAGAACCCAAGCGTGTCTTCCACACCTGCCCTTTTTCAAATCTGGTGCTCGCTGGCGAGCGTTCGATGGACAGCATTGCGCACAACTATGATGAGCTGAAGCAGGTTTATGGCGTGCGCGTCATTCATGCAACAGCCACAGATGTCGATCCGGTTGCACAGCGAGTCGTGCTGTCGAATGGTCAGCGCTTAGACTATGACCGTCTGCTGCTGTCACCTGGCATCTCGATGCGCTGGAACGAGATCGAAGGCTATGATGAAGCCGCGGCACAACTGGCTCCCCATGCTTGGCAAGCCGGCCCACAAACCGAGCTTTTGCGTCGTCAACTCGAAGCGATGGAAGATGGCGGCACCTTTGTCCTCAGCGTACCGGCAGACCCCTTCCGCTGCCCGCCCGGACCCTATGAGCGTGCGAGCTTAATCGCGCATTACTTTAGCCAGCACAAGCCTCGCTCAAAGGTTCTGATCCTCGATGCCAAGGACAACTTCTCTAAGCAGGGCCTGTTTATGCAGGGCTGGCGTGAACTCTATGGTGATCGCATCGAATGGGTTGGCCGTGCTCAGGATGGCGAAGTCACCCGTGTGGATGCGACGCGCTTAGAAGTCGAAACCGAATTCGGCACGCGTCATCGCGCCAGCGTCCTGAATGTGGTGCCGCCACAAAAAGCAGGCTGGATTGCCGAACGCGCAGGCGTCACCGATGCTTCTGGCTGGGTACCAGTGAAGGCCAATACCTTTGAATCTCAGCAGGTTGCCAATATCTATGTTGTTGGCGATGCCACTGTTGCCGCTCCAATGCCCAAATCTGGTTTTGCCGCCAATGCGCAAGGCAAGGTGGCCGCTGCCGCGATTCTGGCCTCACTGGGTGGCTTTGAGCCAGTTGATCCTTACTGGGCCAACACCTGCTATAGCCTGGTGGGTCCTGAGTATGGCATCACCGTTGCTGGTGTTTATCGTGCCGAAAACCAGCGCGTCATCAGTGTTCCCGGCTCAGGTGGTGTCAGCCCGATGGAGGCCAGTGCGCAGTTCCGCCGCAATGAGGCAGCCTATGCCGTTGGCTGGTATAATGCGATCAGCCAAGATACCTGGGGCACTCAGCTTTAATGCACCGGCGTATCTCAGCCTGTTGAGCGGATCAAGAGCAAGGGATGGGAAACCATCTCTTGCTTTTTGCTCTTCTGATCAGCAGAAGATCCCAGCCTTCACCTTTGCTGCAAGTGAGACGCCTCATGTCTGATTGGTTTGCTGACCTCATTGATCAACCGCAAGTGCTGCTGCTTTTGGGCATGGCACTGATCGGCATCGCCTATGGCCTGATTGCACAATGGAGCCGCTTCTGCCTGCTTCGAGGTCTGCTGCATCGCTGGCAACATCAGGATAGCCGTAAGTTACAAGCCTTTGCCCTCGCTATGGCGACCAGTCTGCTGTTCACTCAGCTGGCACGGGTTCTTTTTGATCTCGATCTTGATCGCAGCGTCTTTTTTCCACGCGATTTCTCACCGCTGCTTGTGTTGCTCGGTGGGGTGATCTTTGGCTATGGCATGACGCTGGCCAACGCCTGCGGTGCGCGCAGTGTGGTCCTGCTGGCAAGCGGCAATCTGCGCTCGGCCGTCACCCTGCTGGCTCTGGCACTGGGCGCGGGCATGACCCTGTCCGGCATCTTAGCCCCCCTGCGCCTGCTACTGGATGGCCTGCCTCTGCCACGCCTCAGTGGTGTCACACTACCTGAACTGTTCGGCCTTGCATCCAGCTGGGCGATGGTGGTGTTGATCAGCCTCTTACTTTTGGTATTGCTGGCCTTCTGCTTTTTAAGCTGTCCCCGCTGCCGCACCTCTGGGCGACGCTTAGCCCTAGATGGACGCGATGCCCTCGGCGGCTTGAGTCTTGGCCTGCTGATCGCGCTCAGCTGGTGGTGGACAGGCTGGGCAGCGCAAGACCCCTTTCAACCTCAGGCCCCCTCAGCGCTGAGCTTTATCGCTCCCATTGCACAAACCCAGCAGTACCTACTGCTGTCCACAGGCAGCCGCCTAAATCTGGGGGTGGTCTTGGTTCTGGGTGTCTTCTGCGGCGCGCTGGTGCGGGCGCTGCTGGCGAAGGAGTTTCGCTGGCAAGGCTTTGATTCCACCCGCCAAACCCATTTTTCTTTGCTCGGTGGATTCATGATGGGTGTAGGCGGGGTACTGGCTTTGGGCTGTAGCGTGGGGCAAGGGCTGAGTGGCTTTTCCACTCTGGCACTGACCAGCTTCTTTGCACTGGCCGGCATTCTACTGGGTACCCGCTGGGCCATGCGCAGACACCTTTCTTCTTCTCACCCTTCATCATAGATAGGATGTTGATCATGCGATTGAATCTGCAACACTGGAGTCTTCTCAGCCTGCTTCTGCTGCTGATCTCTACCTCGGCAGCAGCAGCAACGCGCTTTGCCCCCGTCGAAGCCCTGCTCGAAGGCGCTACGCCTCAAACACAAGGGCTGACACTTGAACTCCCCTTAGTCGCAGATAATGGGGCCTCAGTTGATCTGAGCCTCCGCTTTGATGCAGCCTTGGCGGAGGGAGATCAATTAGAATTCATCACCCTTTTTGCCACAGAGAATCCACGCGCAGATATCCTGCGGGCCAGTTTTTTGGATGCACGGGTTGAACCTCAGCTGTCCACACGGATACGCCTGAACCAAAGCCAAACCGTGATTGCCGTCGCGCGTAGCCAACAAGGCCAATTCTGGATCGCAGAACAGCAGGTACGAGTGACCGTCAGCGGCTGTTTGATCGGCGGCGATGAAACCCAGATCACCAGTATGCAGCAACCACGCATCGCGCTGCCGCGTCGTCTGCAAGCAGGCCGCAGCATCGATATCCGCACCCTGATCAACCACCCCATGGAAACAGGGCTCACTCAGGTAATCGGCGAACCGCTACGCGCACAAAACCTGATTGAATCCTTCACCCTTGAGCTCGATCAGCAGCCAGCCTTGCATCTGGAGTTACACACAGGCGTCGCGGCCAATCCCTATTTCCGTTTTGGTCTGATCCTGCCAGCCAGTACGCAAGCTAGCTTTATCTGGCAGGATCAACAGGGCGAAATACTGCGTGAAGAACGCCAGCTGCAACTCTGAGCCGCGCATGTTTCAGTTAGGAGCAGATAACCAAACGCTCTAAGAAATAGCTTTGTTATAACTCGATCTCGATTTAAGCTGTCCCCTATTCTTGAATAGGTCTACTTTTATCGGGGTCGAACCATGCTAAAAACACACGCTCCACAGTCTTCTGCGCCATCACCTTTACAGCGCGTTAAAACCTTGAGTCTGGCTCTTCTGTTGGCCGGTACAGCCAGTGTGGCTCAAGCCTCTAGCCTGCTCAATTCTTCTTATGATGTTGCGCGTGAGCTGTTTGCCGATTACAACGTCCTGTTCGCCGAGCACTGGCAAAACACCACAGGTGAAGCGATCGAAATCCGCCAGTCTCATGGTGGCTCTTCACGCCAGGCACAGGCCATTATTCAAGGTCTCAGAGCCGATGTGGTGACTTATAACCAGGTCACGGATATCGATATTCTGCATCAGCGCGGCAATCTCCTACCTGCCAACTGGCGTGAACTGCTGCCCAATGACAGCTCGCCTTACTACTCCACCATGGCCTTTTTAGTGCGTGCCGATAACCCACGCAATATTCAAGACTGGGATGATCTGGCCCGCAGCGATGTCAGCAGCGTCCTGCCAAACCCCAAAACCTCAGGCAATGGCCGCTACACCTATTTGGCCGCTCTCGGCTTTGCGCAGCAAACCTTTGGCGAGGATCAAGCAGCGATAGATACTTTTATGCGCGGCTGGCTGAATCGTGTTGCCGTGTTTGATACAGGCGGGCGCGGTGCCACCAATACCTTTGTTGAGCGCAATATCGGTGATGTGTTGATCACCTTTGAATCCGAAATCCTCGGTATTATTGAAGCCTTCCCAGAGCAGCAGTTTGAAATTGTGGTGCCTTCGATTAGCTTTCGCGCCGAGTTTCCTGTCGCCGTTGTAGAGCGCCACGCACAGCGCAATGGCAATCTAGAACGCGCACGCGCTTATCTTGAGCACCTTTATAGCGAGGAAGCCCAGCAGCTTTTAGCGCGCTTTAACCTGCGTGTGCATCATCCTGAAGTCGCCGCCGCTCACCAAGATCGCTTCCAAGCCTTGCAGCTGCTGGGTATTGAAGACATCGCCGGTAGCTGGGAAGCCGCCATGCAGCACCACTTTGCCAATGGTGGCCAGCTGGATCAGTATCAGCGCCGCTAGGACCCCCCTCCATGCCTACCTTTTTGCACAAGCATCTTCGCGTTCAGGGCAAGCAAGTCTTGCCCGGTTTCACCCTCAGCCTGGGGGTGTCACTGCTTTTTATCAGCCTGATTCTTCTGTTGCCGATCACGGGTCTGATCGTACAAACCAGTAGCATGAGCTGGCAGGAATACTGGCAGGTGATTTCTGATCCTCGCGTTGTCGCCTCTTATCGCGTCACTTTTTTGATGGCGCTCGGAGCGTCACTGATCAACGGGGTGCTGGGATTGCTGCTGGCCTGGGTCTTGGTGCGCTATCACTTTTTTGGCAAGCGCCTGATTGATGCGATGATCGACCTGCCCTTTGCGCTTCCTACGGCGATTGCAGGCCTGACGCTGGTCACCTTGTTTGCAGAAAATGGCTGGTATGGCCAGCTGCTGTCTCAAGTCGGCATTCAGGTCGCCTATGCACCAGCCGGCATACTGGTGGCGATGCTGTTCACCAGCCTGCCGTTTGTTGTTCGCAGTGTGCAGCCTGTTCTTGAAGATTTGGCACAAGAGGATGAAGAAGCGGCGCTCAGTTTAGGCGCGTCAGATTTGACTGTCTTTCGACGGGTGCTCTTTCCAGCACTCTGGCCAGCGCTGTTGATGGGGGTGAGCCTGTCACTGATCCGCAGCCTGGGTGAGTTTGGTGCGATCATCTTTATTGCCGGCAATATGCCCTATCTGACCGAAGTAACCAGCTTGATGATTTTTATTCGTCTCCAAGAGTTTGATTATGCGGCAGCCAGCGCCATCGCCTCGGTGATTTTATTGACGTCACTCACGGCACTGCTGCTGATCAATATCTGGCAAACCCGCTACTTAAAGCGTATTCAGGGGCGTTAATATGGATTCCTCCACTCTCAGCCCACCCAGTGCAAGCAGCGTGAAGCCGCAGAAAAAAACCAGCAAGGCGCAAGGCCAGCGCGTGGGTGATCAGCCCTGGCTGCGTCGCTTGCTGATTGGCCTGGTCTTGCTGGCTGTTTTTTTACTGCTGGTGATGCCACTGATTGCGATTTTTGTGCAGGCATTCAGTGCGGGCTGGTCCGGTTTTTGGACGAACCTCACCGATCACTACACCCTACACGCCATCGGACTGACTCTACTGGTCGCCGCCCTGACGGTACCGATCAATCTAGTCTTTGGTGTCCTGCTGGCTTGGCTGGTAACCCGCTTTGATTTTATCGGGCGCAAGCTGCTGATGACGCTGATTGATATTCCCTTTGCCGTCTCGCCGGTGGTCGCTGGTTTGATCTATCTGCTGCTCTACGGCAGTCAAGGCTGGCTCGGTGGCTGGTTGATGGACCATGACCTACAAATCATGTTCGCCTGGCCGGGCCTGGTGCTGGTCACGGTGTTTATCACCTGCCCTTATGTGGCACGTGAGCTGATTCCGCTGATGCAGCAACAGGGTTCAAGCGAAGAAGAAGCGGCGCTGAGCCTTGGTGCCAGTGGCTGGCAGATGTTTCGCCGAGTCACGCTGCCCAATATCCAATGGGCCTTGTTATATGGCGTCATTTTAACCAATGCCCGTGCGGTGGGAGAATTTGGCTCGGTCTCGGTGGTATCAGGCAGTATTCGCGGTGAGACCAACACCCTACCCCTGCATGTTGAGCTGTTGTACCAGGATTATAATCTCGTCGGTGCCTTTACCAGCGCCGCCCTGCTCGCCTGCCTCGCGCTGATCACGCTTGCCGCGAAGGCTTGGCTGGAGCAACGTCAAATGAAAGAGGTCGAGTCATGAGCATTCGGATTCAACAAGTCAGTAAATCCTTTGGATCTTTCCAAGCCCTGCATCCACTGAATCTGGATATCCAGGATGGCGAAATGGTCGGACTGCTCGGTCCTTCTGGCTCAGGCAAAACCACGCTGCTGCGCATGATCGCCGGTTTAGAAAGCTGCGATACAGGGAAAATTTTCTTTCAGGATCAAGAAGTCACCCGCCAGCATGTGCGCGACCGCCGCGTTGGCTTTGTGTTTCAGCACTATGCCCTGTTCAAGCATATGACCGTGGCCGAGAATATTGCCTTTGGTCTGGATGTGCTGCCCAAATCCCAGCGGCCACCACAGCAGGAGATTCAGCGTCGCGTCAGTGAGCTGTTGGAGCGCATTCAGCTCCCCCATCTGGCCCAACGCTACCCCACTCAGCTCTCTGGTGGTCAGAAGCAGCGTGTGGCGCTGGCTCGGGCGCTGGCCATGCAGCCACGCGTGCTGCTGCTCGATGAGCCCTTTGGCGCTTTGGATGCGAAGGTGCGTAAAGAGCTGCGCCGCTGGCTGCGTGAACTCCATGACGAGCTGGGTTTTACCAGTGTTTTTGTCACCCATGATCAGGAAGAAGCGCTCGAAGTCTCCGATCGTGTAGTGGTGATGAGCCAAGGACGCATCGAGCAGCAGGCTACGCCGCAGGAACTCTATCATCAGCCAGCCTCACGCTTTGTGTATGACTTTTTAGGTCAGGTCAATATCTTCTCTGGGCAGGTGCAAGGCAAGAAGATGTCTCAGGGCGAAGCCTGGATCGAACTGCCTCACCCTCTCAAAGCTGAGCAAGGTGAAGTCTTTCTGCGCTCGCATGAGCTGGCCCTCAGCCGCGAGCCAGTGCAAAAGGCCCATCTGCCCATGCAGATCAATGCCATCAACCTGATCGGTGCCGAAGTCCGCCTTGAACTGCTACCGCAAGGCTGGTCCAGCGCCGAACCCTGGGAAGTGGCCATCAGCCATCAGGACTTTAATAGCTGGCAGCCACAAAGGGGTGATCGCTGCTTCCTGCGTCCTCTGGCGGGCCAGTTTTTTGCCGCTGCAGAGGCCAGCGTAACGCCAGCAGGACCTGAGCCGCTGAACTGGTCATCTTCCACAAGAATTTCACTAGCGAGTTAACAGGGGATGCGTTAGATTGCCCACTCAGTCTCACTTTCTTGAGGATAGGCTCAGCGCGTCAACTACCCCAGCCTGAAGGCAGGAGTTTGTGAAAGCAAGCTAGGTTGACCAGGGAAAGCGGCAACCAATCCGCTACGTTAGCAATAGGTCGTGAAGACCCACCAGCGAATGCTTCCTCAGTTCGCTGCTCTGGAAGAACAGGATCATGCTGGCGCAAGGTAAAACGCCGAAGGTTCTGTTCGCCACTTCTTTTAAGAAGTGGGAGCCGATTGCTGACTTTCCCGAGGGGAGACAGGGCGTAAGCCCTGCGTCACTAGAACCCGTAAGGGCTGAATTTAAAGTTTGAAGGCTTGAAAGTTGAATAGCGGAGAAACAGCATGGCTGTTTTTGTACTGGACAAGCGTAAAACACCACTGATGCCCTGCTCTGAAAAACGAGCACGGCAGCTATTAGTGCGTGGGCGTGCAGTGGTACACAAAGTGCGCCCCTTCACGATTCGCTTGAAAGATCGACTGGCCGCTGACTCCACTTTTCAGCCACTACAGACCAAGATTGATCCAGGCAGCAAAATCACGGGCTTAGCGGTAGTGCGCGAAGATGAACAGCAGCCCGAAAGACAGGTCGTGCTCTGCTTGTTTGAGCTGATTCATCGTGGATTTCAAATCAAGCAAGCCTTAGAGCAGCGTCGTGCTTTTCGCCGCCGCCGTAGAAATCAGCTCCGCTACCGTGCTGCGCGTTTTGATAATCGCACCAAGCCCAAAGGTTGGCTGGCTCCAAGCTTACAGCATCGGGTGGATACGACAGTAGATTGGGTGCAGCGGATCATAAAATTAACCCCGATCACCAGCATTCAGCAAGAGCTGGTGCGCTTTGATACGCAGAGGCTCGATAATCCCGAGATCAGCGGCGTGGAGTATCAGCAAGGCACTTTGCTGGGCTATGAAGTGCGCGAGTATCTTTTGGAAAAGTGGGGCCGTGCATGTGCTTACTGCGGCACCCAAGACGTGCCACTCCAGATTGAGCATATTCACCCGAAAAGCCAAGGTGGATCAAATCGCATCAGTAATTTGACGCTGGCCTGCCACCAGTGCAATCAAGCCAAGAATAATCAGCCGATTGCAGTCTTTTTTGAGCAGGACAAAGGCTTAAAGCGCCGCTTGAAGAAACAGGGTCTCTCGGCTGAAAAGCAGCTGGGCCGTGTACTGAAGCAATGTAAAAAGCCACTGAAAGATGCAGCTGCGGTGAATGCGACTCGCTGGGCATTGTTGAATGCACTCAAGCAAATAGATCTACCTGTTTTAACAGGCACTGGCGGCCAAACAAAATTCAATCGCCAGCGCCTTGGTATACCAAAAACTCACGCGCTGGATGCGGTTTGCGTAGGCCAGATTGAACAGATTGAAGGCTGGCAGCGACCCACCTTAACGATCAAGGCATCAGGAAGGGGCTGCTATCAGCGCACTCGCTTAGATCGTTTTGGCTTCCCTCGCGGTTACTTGATGCGCCAGAAAAGCGTGCAAGGTTTTCAAACGGGTGATTTGGTGAAGGCCGAGGTACCATCAGGCAAGAAGGCGGGTATTCACACGGGTCGTGTCGCTATCAGAAAAACAGGCAGTTTTAATATCCAGCTTCCTGATCAGATTATTCAGGGCATCAGCTGGAAATATTGCCGAATGCTTCAACGTGGTGATGGCTATGGCTACCACCAAACTTCAACAGTTCTAAGAACATAAAGGAGAAGCGAGAACAGGTAAAACGAGACCTCTATCAAGGTTACGTTTTCCACTCTGAGCTAAAGCACGGAGTTTCTCGCGTAAAATGATGAAATTTCGTTTCCCCGTCATCGTGGTCGATGAAGATTTTCGTTCAGAAAATATTTCTGGTTCCGGTATTCGTGATCTCGCCGAAGCCATAGGTAAAGAAGGCATGGAGGTCGTGGGCTACACCAGCTATGGTGATCTCACGGCCTTTGCGCAGCAGGCCAGCCGCGCGTCCTGTTTTATTGTCTCCATTGATGACGAGGAATTTTCCGATGAGGAAGAGGGTGTCGATCGTGCTTTAGAGCAGATTGGCAGCTTTATTCGTGAAGTGCGCAAGCGCAATCATGATATCCCTATCTTTCTGTACGGCGAAACGCGCACCTCGCGCCATATTCCGAATGCCATCCTGCGTGAACTGCATGGTTTTATCCATATGTTTGAGGATACGCCTGAGTTTGTGGCACGGCATATTATTCGTGAAGCCAAAAAATACCTTGATGCGCTGGCACCGCCCTTTTTTACTGCGCTGATGGACTATGCCAGCGACTCCTCCTACTCCTGGCACTGCCCAGGACATTCAGGGGGGGTGGCCTTTCTAAAAAGCCCCGTCGGGCAGATGTTCCACCAGTTCTTTGGTGAGAATATGCTGCGTGCTGATGTCTGTAACGCCGTCGATGAACTGGGCCAGCTGCTTGATCACACCGGCCCAGTTGCCGACAGTGAGCATAATGCGGCGCGGATTTTTGGTTGTGATCACCTGTTCTTTGTCACCAATGGCACCTCGACTTCAAACAAGGTGGTCTGGCACTCCACTGTCGCCCCTGGAGACGTGGTGGTGGTTGATCGCAACTGCCATAAATCGATTCTGCACTCCATCATCATGACGGGGGCGATTCCTGTCTTTTTGATGCCCACACGCAACCACTACGGCATTATTGGCCCCATCCCGAAGAGTGAATTTGATCCGGCCACGATACGTGCCAAGATCGAAGCCAATCCCTTCGCACGCCATGCCGTCAATAAGGACAAGCCACGGATTCTGACCATCACCCAATCTACCTATGATGGTATTCTCTACAATGTGGAAGAGATCAAAGCCCAGCTGGGTCAGACCATCGATACGCTGCATTTTGATGAAGCCTGGCTGCCTCACGCTGCTTTTCATCCCTTCTACAAGGATATGCATGCCATCGGTGCCGATCGTCCGCGTTCGGAAGAAACACTGGTCTTTGCGACCCAATCGACCCACAAGCTGCTGGCGGGTCTTTCTCAAGCGTCACAAATTCTGGTCCAAGATAGCCAAACCCGTCAGCTGGATCGCCATCGCTTCAATGAATCCTATCTGATGCACTCCTCCACCAGCCCCCAGTACGCGATTATTGCTTCCTGCGATGTGGCAGCAGCGATGATGGAAGAACCCGGTGGGCAAGCCCTGGTCGAAGAATCCATTCATGAAGCCATCGACTTCCGCCGCGCGATGCGCAAGGTCGATGCTGAATTCGGTGATGATGACTGGTGGTTTACTGTCTGGGGTCCAGAAGAACTCGCGGAAGAAGGCATAGGTGATCGAGATGCCTGGGTGATTCATTCCGGAGATACCTGGCATGGTTTTGGGGACATCAAAACCGGCTTTAATATGCTCGATCCCATTAAAGCCACCATCATCACCCCCGGATTGGATGTCGATGGTAACTTTGATGCTCAGGGTATTCCTGCGGCGATTGTCAGCAAGTATCTGGCAGAGCACGGCATTATCATCGAAAAAACCGGCCTCTACTCCTTCTTCATCATGTTTACCATTGGCATTACCAAAGGCCGCTGGAATTCAATGGTGACTGAGCTCCAGCAGTTCAAAGATGACTATGATCGCAACCAGCCGATCTGGCGGGTGATGCCTGAATTTGCCGCGCGCCATCCTCAGTATGAGAAAACGGGGCTGCGCGATTTATGCCATGCGATCCATCAGGTGTACAAGGAGTACAACCTGGCCCGCATCACCACTGATATGTATCTGTCCAATATCGAGCCTGCGATGCTGCCTGCCGAAGCCTGGGCGAAGATGGCGCACCGTCAGGTTGAGCGTTGCCCAATCGATGCCCTTGAAGGCCGTGTTACGGCGATGCTGGTCACCCCCTACCCGCCCGGCATTCCACTGCTGATTCCCGGCGAGAAGTTTAATGCCACCATCGTGCGCTATCTGAAGTTTGTACGTGATTTCAACCAGCGCTTTCCTGGCTTTGAAACCGATGTACATGGTCTGGTGCATGAAGAAGTCAACGGCGTGGATGGCTACTATGTTGATGTGGTGCAAGAAGCGCCCTGAGCAGCCCCTCTCTGACTCTTAGCCACAAAAAAACCCTCGCAAGAGGGTTTTTTTATGACCTATTTTAAGCCTGCTGGGTGGCGAGCTGAACTCCACACCCAGCGCTCAAGGGCAATGATGCCCTTGGCTGACGCCATTTAGGCTGAAGCTGGGCGACGACGCAGTGGACGACGGCCAGCGTCATCTTCTGCAGCACGTGGCGCACTGCTGCCACCGGCTGAGCTGCTCAGGTTCATCGGTACACCACAGATGCGTACGCGGGCCAGCGCCTGGAATACAGCCTTCGGCATGCCTTCTGGCAGATCGACGGTGCTGAAATCCTGTTGAATATCAATACGGCCAATGTTACGGCTAGAGATATTCGCTTCGTTGGCAATCGCTCCAACGATATTGGCTGGCTTGACACCATGCGAGCGGCCAATCGGCATACGGTAGCGCTTCATGCCTGCTTCTGGATCACGCGAACGTCCACGCGGGCCAGCAGCATCACGGCGACCACGGCCACCAGCATCATCTTCACGACGAGGACGATCACGCATCGGGCGCGGCTTCACTTCTTCAACCCACAAAGGCGTGTTGCCTTGGAACATCTTGGCCAAAGCGGCCGCAATGCGCAGCGGATCGGTATCGGTTTCGCTGTGGACTTCTTGCAGCAGCTTCTCGTACTGTTCGATATCACGAGCTTGCAAAGAGTGAATGATCTGCTCTTTAAAGCGCTCACTGCGCTTGGCATTGATCAGTTCCGCCTTTGGCAGCTCCATAGGCTCAATGCGCTGACCTGTACTGCGCTCAAGGTTGAACAGCAAACGCTTTTCGCGCTGAGTAACAAAAAGAATCGCCTGACCGCTCCGGCCCGCACGACCTGTCCGGCCAATACGGTGCACATAAGACTCGCTATCATGGGGCGGATCAAAGTTGATAACGTGGCTGATGCGTTCAACATCCAGACCACGCGCGGCCACATCGGTCGCGACCAGAATATCCAACTGGCTCTTCTTTAACTTATCCACAGCCTGTTCGCGCTGCGCCTGTGCCATATCACCATGTAAAGCACTGGCACGGAAGCCACGGCTATTCAGGAAATCGGCCAGATCAGCACAGCTGGCTTTGGTACGGGTGAAGATGATGATGCCATCTGTGGCTTCAGCTTCAAGAATCCGCGTCAGGGCTTCAGGCTTCGGCAGACCGTTGACCATCCACACTCGCTGAGTGACGGTATCAGCGGTACGCGCTTTTGCCGCAATACGCACTTCTTTAGGATCTTTGAGGTGACGCTGGGCAATGCGGCGGATCATCTCTGGCATGGTCGCCGAGAAGAGCACCACTTGACGCTCAGCTGGCGTCTGCTCAAGAATCCACTCCACATCATCAATAAAGCCCATACGCAGCATTTCGTCGGCTTCATCCAGCACCAGTGTTTTCAGCTGAGAAATATCCAGGCTGCCACGACGCATATGGTCCATCACACGGCCAGGCGTACCGACTACGATCTGTGCGCCAGATTTCAGGGCACGCATCTGCTCGCGGTATTCTGCGCCACCGTAAAGGTTAGCCACCTTCACGCCTTTCATGTTCGCGCCATATTTTTCAACGGATTCGGCAACCTGCATCGCCAATTCACGCGTTGGTGCCAAAACTAAAACCTGAGGTGAACGTGCGTTCACATCTAGGCGGGCCAATAAAGGAAGAGAAAAGGCCGCTGTTTTGCCCGTCCCGGTTTGGGCCTGGCCTAATAAATCGTGTCCTTCCAGCAGCAGAGGAATCGTCTGTGCCTGGATAGGAGAAGGTTGGTTGTATTCAATAGCAGAAAGCAAAAAATCAGGAAGACCCAGCTCGTTAAAAGCGGGCAAATTCGCGTCAGTAGACATCAATAATACCTGTGGTACAGAGGGAACGCAGAGGCGGGCGCGGGCCCGATACACAATTAAGGAAGGGCAACGACAGCCTGATGCAGGGAATAGCCGTTCAGGGCTATCACATAAGAAGCGGGATTATAGCAGCCTTCTTCACACAAAGCCAAGTAAAGTCGCATTGAAAAAACCACTTCTGTGCTCGAGCGCAGCACAACAGGTACAGGGCTGCAGAAAAAGGCAAAGAAAAGGCAGCTAGAGGCACCTTCTCAGCCTATCCGTCTCAACAGCGGCGAGTAGACTTATAAAAACTGCGTTTTTTATGATGCAAATGATGTTACTTTCGCAACTGCCCCTGTATTATGACGCATCAAGTTGACATGTTTTTGGGCATCCTGCCATTGAAGAAAAGGGATTCTTACCCTGTAGCACCCGAATCTTTTCTTCTCTGCTGATCACCAGAGGACTCCTTATGTCTTGGCTTCATACAAGCCGCCATACCTTGCTCCTGACTCTTGGCTACCTTTTGACCTTCTGGTGCGCTCTGTCACTGAATGCCGCCTTGCCTGCTTTTTTCTTTTCCGTTTGGTTGCCCAGTGGGCTGGCTCTGGCCGGTGTCTTGCATTTTGGTTATCGCGCTTTATATGGTATTGCACTGGGGGCCTTGCTTGCCCATTTTTCACTGGCGCTTCTCACTCCCGCGCCTCTGCTAGAGTGGCCCAACCTGATCAGCGCTTTATTACTCAGTGCAACGGCAACAGGACAGGCCGCAGCCGGTCGGTGGCTGATTCTGCGACTTCAAGCCCATCCACTGAAAACATCCGAAAAAGGCAGCCTGATCCGTTTTTTTCTGTGGCCAGTCTTGTCACTTGCCGCTATCCACAGCTTGATGGATAGCCTGATATTGGCCCACCTCTTTGGTGATCCGCAGCTCAACCCGCTGATTTTCTGGTTCGGCTACTGGGCTGGCGAGGTGCTGGGATTGGCCTTGCTCACCCCCCTGCTGTTGATTGCGCTGCACTGGCGCAGCCAAACCCAGCCTAGCCGCCATCTGCAATCGACCCTCTATCAGCTGGGTGGCAGTCTGGCGTTTATTCTGCTGCTGCATCAGCTGCTACTGGTGCAGTTCACTCAGCAGGCACAGGAGCGCTTCAATCAGGATGTCGCGCTGCTCGATACCCAGTTACATCGCCTCTTCCAGCAGAATCTGGCTGATCTGAGCCAACTCGAACGCAGTTTTACCCGCCACTCTTCCGCACTGACCCCTTCTTTGTTTCGTGAGCTGACGCTTCCCATCTTGGCCAGCAATCCTTCTGTACTCGCCTACTCATGGGACCCTTTGGTGCATCAGCAAGAGCAAGCCGCTTTTGAGCAGCTCACACGCGCACTGCTCGGGCAGGAAGACTTTGCCATCTATGGTGCAGCACTGGATGAGCGCGACCCGTTAATCGTGGTGCAATTTGTGGAGCCACGTGCCACCAATCAAGAAGCCTTGGGCTTTAATCTGATGTCACTCGATGATCGGCGCGATTGGATTCTGCTGGCCCAATCCAGCGGACGTCCAGTGAATACCGATATTCTGCGTCTCACTCAGGCACCAGACGAGCCAGGTTTTCTGATCCTACAACCGGTTTACACCACCCAGTCCACCCAAGATCAGCAGTCGCCTTTAGAAGGCCAAAAAAGCCTGGTGGGTTTTATGGCTGGGGTCTTTACCGTCAATCGCATGATTGAAGCCGCGCTGAGCGCCAGCCAACTACAAGCACTCAATCTACAGGCCTATCAAAACCGAGCGACAGCAGCCTTCTATCAATGGCAAGATTCTCAGGGCGGGTTAGATCGACTTCCCCTGTCATCCAGTCAACGCTTTAGCACCCAGTTCGCCTTACAGCTGGGCGATCAGCAATGGCAGCTTCATATCCAATCCACACCTGAATATCTGGCTCTTCAGGCACAACAGCATCTACTGCTTTTTCATGCTTTGTTGTGCCTCAGTGCTTTTTTAGCCTGTGGCCTTGCCCTGCATCGTTATCAGCGCGAAGGCGAACTGGCAACGCGCGTACAGCAACAAACCCAGAAACTCAGCTTTCAGGCTCACCATGATGCGCTGACCGGGCTTCCTAATCGCATCAGCTTAGAAAATGATATTCAACGCCAACTCAGCCAACCCTGCCCCCATCTGGCGTTGATCTTTATTGATCTGGATCGCTTTAAACTGATCAATGACAGCCTAGGACATTTAACTGGCGATCATCTATTAATCGAGCTTTCTGCACGCTGGCAACAAGAAACCCAGCAGCACTTTGCCCATTCTGCCAGCGAGGTCACCTTTTATCGTTTAGGTGGAGATGAATTCGCCTTGTTACTCAGCGCACCCGCTTTACAGCAGTGCCGTACTGAAGCCGAACAACTGAGCCTGCGCCTGCTTGAGCTGAGCCGCCACCCCATGCAGATAGATGGCTTGGTCTTACAAACCAGCATCAGCCTTGGCTTGGCGTGGACGCCCGATCATGGACTGGATTTCAATAGCCTGGTACGCAATGCCGATACAGCCCTGCATCAGGCCAAGCGTTTGGGCAAGAACACCTACCAGATTTATCAACAAGCACAAACAGAGCAGATGCTGCGTGATTTTGAGCTAGAGCAGGAACTGCGCTTGGCGCTGAATACGCAACAAATCCAGCTGCATTATCAACCTCAATATCACCTGACCACACGCGAACTCTGCGGACTGGAGGCACTGGTGCGCTGGCAGCACCCTGTGCGCGGTATGATTCGACCTGATCACTTTATCCCACTGGCCGAAGAAACCCAGATGATTATTCCCTTGGGTTGGCAGGTGCTTGATCAGGCTTGTCGTCAAACAGCGCAATGGTTGGAAGAGGGCTATCAAGTGCCCTGCGTAGCGGTCAATATCTCGCCTTTGCAGCTCTTGCAGGCTGACTTTATCGAGCAGCTGAATCTGCTGGTGGATTCCTATGGCCTACACCGTCAACGCCTCGAACTGGAAATCACCGAGAACCTGTTGCAGCAAAACCCAGACTTTGCCTTTCAGCAACTCAAATCACTGCGCCTCGCTGGCTATCGCCTTGCGCTGGATGATTTTGGTACTGGCTATTCATCGCTGAATCGACTCAAGCTGATGCCACTGGATCGCATCAAAATAGATAAGAGCTTTATTCGTGATATCGGCAAAAACACCAAGGATGATGCAATTATCCTCAGTATTATCAACCTGGGTCATAGCCTGGGTGTTGAGGTCTTGGCCGAAGGTGTCGAAACCGCACAACAAGATCGCTTCCTGCGTCATCATGGCTGCGATACGATGCAGGGTTATCTGCTTGGTCGGCCTGTGGCACAGCCTGAACTGCAGCGCCGCACTGGCTAAGAAACCTCTGATTAACTACTGTGCTTGGTGATGCTACGTTAAAATTGGTCTCAAAATGCTCATTTACTCCGCGTAAACTCCGCTTTTTCGATCAATTTTGCCTTGCCTGACCTGCGCTCGTGACGTTGATCAGAGGTTCCCTAAAGTGGAACACCTCGCTCTGGTTTAGGTCAAAGAGTCGGCCACGACACTGACATAGAATCGAGACAAGTCAATGCTAGACTCGATTCCCAAGCTGCTCGATGCGCCTCTTTTTGTTCTGCTTGCTACAAGGAATGCTGTTATGTCTTTATTGTCTGGTCTGCGCCCTGCGCGTCACCAAGGCTGGATCTTCTCTTTATTGTCACCGCCACTGGTCTTGTTCTTGTTGTTGTGGACCAGCTTGTTTGCCCCACTGAGCTGGGCGCAGGCACCGCGGGTCGCCGTCACACTGACTCAGCCTGAAGTCCGCTCGATTCACCAGCCCTTGTTTGCCAGCGGCCGCTTACAAGCTCAGCAGAGTGTCGACATCAAAGCCGAAGTCAGCGCGCTGGTCCTGGCCCATCAGCTTGAAGATGGTGCCCAAGTCGAGGCTGGCCAGCTTTTGGTGCAGCTGGATGATCGACGCCTGCAGGCTCAACAGCGTCAGGTGCAGGCCAACCTGAACGAAGCCACACAGCAGCTGGCACGCTTTGAGCGACTCATCCAGACTCAGGCCATCACCCAAGAACAACTCTCTAGCCAGCAAGCACGGGTGGAAAGCCTGCGTGCAGAGCAGCAAGCCCTCAGCGCAGAGCGTGAACGCTATCGCATTCTAGCCCCTTTTCAGGGTCATCTCGGCGAGCAGGATCTGGTCGTTGGTCAGCTGGTTGATAACGGAACGCGCCTGACCACGCTCGATCAACTCAACCCACTGCGGGTTGATTTCACCCTGGCTGAACAGCATCTGGCGCATCTCTACCCAGGGCAGCCTTTTCAGGTGCGCGTTGCGGCCTGGCCAGAAACCGACTTTGAAGGTGCCATCCAAAGTATTGGCACGCGTGTTGATCCCAGTACCGGACAACTCCAGATACGCGGCCGTCTCGCCAATCCAGACTTACAACTGCGGCCTGGCATGTTCGCCCAGATCCAGCTGCAGATACGCCCGCGTGAAGCCTTGACCGTGCCCGTCAGCAGCCTCAGTTACAATGGTCCAGAAGTGGCCGTGTTTGTGATCAATGCCAGCCAGCAGGTTCAGCGTCGTCTGATTCAGGTCGGCCGCATCACCGCCGACTGGGCCGAGGTCATCAGCGGCCTCCAAGCCGATGAGCAGATTATCCACCAAGGCGTCGTGAAGGTTCGTGATGGCATGTTTGTGCGTCCGGTCACTGCTCCTGATCCCCACCCTGAGACTCTCGCCTTGCAAGCCTCGCCGGCGGAGGGTGTCTAGTCGTGAAACTTTCTGAAACGGCGGTGCGCCGCCCTGTTTTCGCCCTCGTCATCAATCTCTTGTTGATTGTTTTTGGTTTGATTGCCTGGTCACAGTTGCCACTTCGCCAATACCCTGAGGTTGTGCAGCCGCGTATTACCATTTCGACCAACTTCCCCGGTGCCTCTGCCGAGGTGGTGGAGCTGCAGGTCACCACGCCCATTGAAGATCAGCTCTCAGGGATACAAGGCATTCGCTTTATTGAATCCAACTCGACCCGTGGCGTTTCACGCGTGGCGATTACTTTTGAAGAAGGGCGCGATCTCGATAGCGCTGCGAATGATGTCCGCGAAGCTGTCGCCCGTGTCACACGCCTGCTGCCAGAGGATGCCACCAGTCCGCTGGTGATGCAGCGCAGTCTGGTTGCCGATGCCATTTTGTACATTATTCTGGGCAGCGATCGGATGGATAGCCTGCAACTGACCGACTATGCCAAGCGCACTCTGCAAGATCGGCTCAGTCTGGTGAACGGCGTCAGTAATATCTTGCTGCTGGGCGCACAGGATTATGTGATGCGGGTTGAACTCGATCCACATGCACTGAATGCGCGCGGCCTGACCGCGACAGATATCATCCAGCGCCTGCGTCAAGAAAACATTGAACTGCGTGCTGGTGAACTCGAAGGGCCACAACGCACCCTCCAGCTGCAGGTGGCGCGCGATTTTAATACACCAGAAGACTTCGCACGCTTAGTCTTGCGCACAGAGGATCATGCACAGATACGTCTGGGCGATGTTGCTCAGATCGGGCTTGGCGCACAAAACACCAATCAGATCTTCCGCTCCAATGGACGCACTGTTGTGGGGCTGGCGATTGAGCCGATTTCAACCGCCAACCCACTTGAAGTCGTTCAGGCCGTCAAGGATGAGCTGGAGCTGATTCGTCCTTTCTTGCCAGAAGGGGCCAGTCTGACCACCACCTTTGATGCCTCCTTGTTTATTGAAAGCGCGCTGACGGAGGTGCAAACCACTCTGGTGCTGGCGCTGCTGCTGGTCGTCTTGGTGATCTTTATCTTCCTGGGTACACCACGCGCGACCTTTATCCCTGCCGTCACGGTGCCCGTTGCACTGATTGCCACTTTTATTGGTATCGATCTTTTTGGGTTCAGCATCAATTTAATGACGTTGCTGGCGCTGGTACTGGCCATCGGCCTGGTGGTCGATGATGCCATCGTGGTCCTAGAAAACATCCACCGTCATTTAGATGAAGGCAAGCCCCCGCTGCTCGCGGCCTGGGTTGGGATCAAAGAGGTCGGCTTTGCGGTGATTGCCACCACCTTGGTCCTGATCGCCACCTTTGTGCCGATTATTTTTCTAGAAGGCACTGTTGGGCAGTTTTTCCGTGAGTATGCCCTCACACTGGCGGTGGCCGTGGCTTTTTCCAGCCTGATTGCGCTGACATTAACCCCCGTGCTCTGTTCACAATGGCTGAAAGCCCATCCGCCCAAGGAGAAACAGCGCTGGCTCGCCCGTGGACTCCATTGGCTGGAGCAGGCCTATCAACGCCTGCTAGAAGGCGGACTCAAACAGCGTTGGATTGCAGCCGTGTTGCTGCTGATCAGCCTTGGGGGCACAGCCTGGGGACTGATGCAGCTACCGCGTGAGTTCACCCCTCAGGAAGATCAGGGTTCTATTTTTGTTTTTGTTCGCGGACAAGAAGGGGCCAGCGCAGAAAGAATGCGCGCCAGCATGCTCGAAGTTGAACAGCGCCTACTGCCCTTTTTAGATGGCCCCAATGTCAGCAGCATCACCCTGCGCTCGCCCGGCTTCTCAACTCAGGGGGATAACTCAGGCTTTTTGATTCTCAGCCTAACCCCCTGGAAGGAAAGGCCACAAAATGCCTTTGATCTGCTGCAAGAGTTGCGCACCTTATTCCGTGATCTGCCTGATGTGATGATCTTTCCGCGCATTACCTCACCTCTTGGGCAGGCCAGTGGCAGCCCTGTCCAACTGGTGATCGGTGGCAGTAGTTATGATGAACTCTTCGGCTGGGCAGAGGATCTGCGTCAAGCCGCCAGTGATTTTGCCGGTATTCAGGATCTGGAGATCGATTTTGATCAAACCCAACCTCAGATTCGGGCGCATATTGATCGAGAACGCGCGGCCCAGCTGGGGGTCTCGAGCCAAGCCATTGGCGAAGTGCTGGAAGTCATGCTCAGCGGTCGCAGCATCACACGCTTTGAAGAAAGAGGCCGCGAGTATGATGTCTTCTTAACCGGCGCGCCGAGTCGCTTTACCTCGATTGATGAGCTGGGCCAGCTCTTGATCCAGTCCTCCACCAGCCAGCAGCTGATACGCCTCGATCAACTGGTCAGCTTTACTGAGGTGGGTGAGGCAGCCCGCCTGCCCCACTATAATCGCCAGCGGGCGGTGACTCTTTCAGGTAGCGTGGGCGAAGGCTATTCGCTCGGAGAAGCGCTCGACTATCTAGAAGCCCTCGCCATTGAGCGCCTGCCTCCCTATGCCGTCATCGACTACAAGGGTGAATCGCTGGATTTCAGAACCAGCTCCGCAGCCATCGAGTGGATTTTCATCATGGCGCTGATCATCGTTTATCTGGTGCTGGCAGCCCAGTTTGAAAGCTTTGTCCATCCCTTTGTGGTGCTGCTCACGGTGCCACTGGGGCTGGCAGGCGCCATGCTCGGCCTCTGGTGGTCAGGCAGCAGTATCAACATCTATACCCAGCTGGCGATGATTATGTTGATTGGCCTCTCGGCTAAAAACGGGATACTGATCGTTGAGTTTGCGAATCAGCTGCGTGATCAGGGTCTGGCTTTTAATGCGGCGATTGTTGAAGCTGCCCGCCGTCGTTTAAGGCCGATTCTGATGACGGCCACCACGACGCTGATTGGTACACTCCCGCTGATGCTGGCCACCGGGGCAGGCGCGGAAAGCCGCCAAGCCATTGGGTTGGTCGTGTTCTCTGGCGTTGCCTTGGCAACAGTCTTGACGCTGGTGGTGGTGCCGCTGACCTATAATTTGCTCGCACGCCATACTGGCTCACCAGAGCGCATTGCCAATCAGCTGGCCAGCGAACTCGAACAGCACCCACCAGGCTGATCGGCTTCGCCATTGAAAAGGCCACCGCAACAAGGGTGGCCTCCATCAGCTCGGCTGACTACACAGACGGCTGTATTTTCAATTCCTTCTGCTGCATAAAAACACACAGCGCACGATAGAGATACCAAGCATCCAAAGCCCCCGCTGTTTCGCGGATCGAATGCATACCCCACTGGGGCACCCCCACATCTACCACGCGCACACCCAGTTGAGTGGCACTAATTGGGCCTATCGTGCTACCACAGGCCATATCCGAGCGCACCACAAAGCGCTGCACTGGCACACCTGCCTCACGACAAAAGCCTGCAAACAAGGCCGCTGTTTCACTGCTGGTCGCATAGCGCTGATTGGCATTGTGCTTGATCACTGGGCCAGCATTGAGTTGGGGGCCATGTTTTTCATCATGGCGATCTGGATAATTGGGATGGATCGCATGGGCATTATCTGCCGAAACCAGCATCGACTGTGCCATCAAGCGCTGATAAGCCAGCTGATCGCCCGCCAAACGCCGCAACAGGTTCTCAAGCGCTGGACCTTCCGCACCGACGGCTGAGGCACTGCCCACTTCTTCATGATCATGACAAGCCAGCAATTGCGTAGCCTGTGCCGCTTCACTATGAATCAAGGCTTGCAGACCAATATAACAGGACAGCAGATTATCCAACCGCGCACTGGTGATCAGCTCCTGCTGCCAACCCGTTAAAGCGGGCGGCTGGGTATCATAGAAACAGAGGTCATAATCAACGACCTCGCTGACTTCATAGCCCTCACCGAGTAGGTGATGAGCCAGCAGCTGACGCAGTGCCAGCCCTTCTTGCCCCTTTGGCAGACAGCCCCACACCACTGGCAGATGGGTTTGTGGATTGATCTCCACTCCTTTATTGGCTTCGCGGTTAAGATGAATCGCCAAAGAGGGAAGCACACCAACAGGCTCGACTAGGTTGATCAAGGCCTGACAAAGCTCGCCATTGGCATTCAAATAGTGCACCTCTCCCGCCAGAGAAAGATCACGATCAAACCAGGTGGAGAGCAGCGCCCCCCCATAGACTTCGACCCCCAGCTGCTTCACACCGTGGCGTTGCAGATCCGGCAAGGGCTTCACCTTTAAGCAGGGGCTGTCGGTATGCGCACCCACCATACGCACACCGGCCTGATCGAGCGGAGCTTGGCCGAGACGAAACGCGATCAGTGAACGGCCACTGTGGCTGAGGTAATAGCCCTGCCCCGCTTTTAAATCCCAATCCTCTTCGGCCTCTAAAGCCACAAAGCCAGCCTGATCAAGCAAGGTCTGCATCTGCAAGACAGCATGGCTTGGTGTCGGGGCGGCTTGTAAAAAACGCAGTAAGCCTTGATTAAATGCGGGTGTTTGCATAGTCAAACCTCTTGTACCTCTTCATCAGGTGTGCCAACCAGCCAAGGACAGCAACTCAGTGAATCCGTGTTGATGTCCTGTCATTTTTTGCTGCTTTTTTCTTTCAGCCCAGTCAGAAGGCTGTCATCGGTGAATTGATGCGTTATGCTTAACCCAGTATCAAACCATCAACCTCTCTCGACGCTCGTCGATGACTGTGCTGAAGACGTCTGATCCAAGCCGATCAAACTTATTGAGTTCAGCGGACTCTAAAGCCAGCATCATGTTATCTGCAGCCAAGACAGCTAGGCTAGTCACATTGAGCAAAAAGATGTTTTTTTATCGCCCTAAGAAAAATAACCCTGTGAAGAATAGGAGTAACCAAAGGATGCGCACGCAACTCTTGCGTGGGTTGCTGATCTGTTGGCTGACCCTCAGTTTGAACGCGCCCCTCGTGGCCGAAGAAGTCTCCACACGCCAGTACACGCCGTTAGAAGAGCTTACGCCTTCTGCCGAGCAGCGCCGTGTCGCCCGCGAAGTGACCCGCACCTTGGTGCGCCAGCACTTTGCCAGCGTTGCACTGGATGCTGAGCTCGAGCGTCAAGCACTGGAGAACTACATCGATCAGCTCGACCCCAACAAGGCATTGCTCACCGCCGCAGAGCGCCAAGCCATTTTAGAGCGCACGGCGGAGCTGGAGGCAGCCCTGGTCAAGGGCGATCTCGAATTTGCCTTCGAGGTTTTTGTCTCCATCGCCAACAAAAACAAGGCGCGTCTTGAGCGAAATCTCGTACAGCTGCAAGAAGAACTGGATCAGTTCAGCTTCGATCAAGACCAGCGCTTTATGCCAGATCGGCGTGAACAGCCTTGGCCCACCAGTCAAGCTGAGCTAGAAACTTACTGGCAACAACGCCTGACCCATGAACTACTCAGTCTGATGGATGCAGAGCAAACCCGCGAAGAAGCGCGTGATCTACTGGTACGCCGCTATCAGAACCAGCTCAGCCGCCTGCGCCAAACCAATGCGGATGATATCTTCCAAGGCTTCATGAATGCCTTTACCACCAGCGTTGATCCGCACACCAACTATCTTTCACCTCGCCGCAGCGAAAGCTTTAATATTCAGATGCGCCTTTCTTTAGATGGCATCGGGGCCGTGCTGCAAACTGAGAACGAATATACCAAGGTCGTCAGTCTTGTACCTGGCGGCCCGGCCGATCGCCAAGGTCAGCTACGCCCTAATGATCGTATTATCGGTGTTGCTCAGGGTGTAGAAGGCGAAATCGAGAATGTGATCGGCTGGCGTCTCGATGAAGTCGTCGATCTGGTCCGGGGGCCTCGTGGTTCGATTGTGCGCCTTGAAGTCCTGAACCAAGACAATACCGCGCGACGTGTCATAGAAATCGAGCGCAATGCTGTTGAGCTGGAGGACCAAGCCGCCAGCAGCCGTCGCATCGAGGTACAGGAAGAAGGAGCAACGCGCCACATAGGTATCATTGAGATTCCGACCTTTTATCTGGATTTTGAAGGCCAGCGCAATAATGATCCCCAATATCGCAGCACCACCCGCGATGTCGCGCGACTGATCCGTGAGCTCCAAGAAGAAGGTATCGATGGCTTGGTGATAGATCTGCGCAACAATGGCGGCGGCGCACTGCAAGAAGCCAATAGCCTCGTTGGCCTGTTTATTCCACGTGGCCCGACCGTACAGGTTCGGGATGCAGATGGGCAAATCAATGTGCTGGGCGATTCCAGTGGCCGTGTTTTCTACGAAGGCCCACTGGCCGTTGTCATCAATCGCCTGTCTGCCTCAGCCTCTGAAATCTTTGCCGGTGCAATCCAAGATTATGGGCGCGGCATAGTGGTCGGTGAGCGCTCCTTTGGTAAGGGCACGGTGCAGACTATTCTTGATCTGAGTTATGGTCAGCTGAAGATTACTCGCGCCAAGTTCTACCGCATCTCTGGTGCCAGCACTCAGCATCGTGGTGTCGAGCCAGATATTGCCTTCCCACCGCTGTTTGATCCAGATCGCATCGGAGAAAGCGCCTCTCCTAACGCACTGGCCTGGGATCAGGTTCAACCAGCCGTCACACGTCGCCATGCTGATCCAGCACCCTTAATCGCGACGCTGCTTTCCAGCCATCAACAACGTATCCAACAGGATGCCAACTTCCTCTTCCTGCAAGAGCAATCAGAATGGTTGCGTCGTCATAATGGCGCACCCAGCATCAGTCTGAACCTGGCTGAACGCCAACGCGAACAGCAGCAGGATGAGCAAGAACAGCTGGCGATGGAGAATCGTCGTCGTGAACGCCTCGGCCTGGAGTTGCTGAGCCAGCTTGAAGAAATGGATCCCAGCAGTGAAGAGCCGACGCCGCTGGATCAAGCCATCCTGTATGAAACAGGGCGTATTCTGGTCGACTATACGCGCTTGGTGAGCCAGCAAAACTAGCCGCGCGCATCCACTAAAAAAAGGCCTCCGCTGTGGAGGCCTTGTTGTTCATCTGCACCGCTGACATCAATAAGCATCAGCCAGCTTGGGTTTCCTGGGCTTCAACAGGTAAATAGCCCGAAGCCCAAGGCTGATGTCGTACCAGCAGAAACACCCTTTCTACAACCTGATCGCTTCTGACCTCTTCTGCCAAGCATTCGATGGCAAAATTCGCACCATACAAGCGCTCAACCTCCTGTGTATTCACGCTAAAAGGAGGCCCTTGTAAGCGGGCCGCTTCTTCACGTGCTACCAGCAGAATCTGCGCCCCTGGCTTCAAACACTGGGCCAAAAACAACGCATAGTTCTCGCGCACTGCCGTGGGCAAGGCAACCAGCGCAGCACGATCATAAACAGCATCGACTGAGCGCAATAAATCCGCCTTGAGATGAAACACATCCCCAACCACAAACAACAAGCGCTCCTGCCAAGCCAGATGCAAATGTGATTGCTGTGCATAACGTACCCCAGCCGAATGGCGCGCCAGCACAGCCTGCTGAGCCTGTTCAGCCAGATCGATTCCGATGACCTCATGCCCCTCAGAAAGCAGCCAGTCTAAATCTAGGCTCTTGCCACACAGCGGGACAAAAACACGCGCCTCGGGGGCCAGCTGTAGTCTTTGCCAAAAACGCTGTAAATGGCGATTCACTTGCGGCTGATGAAAACCTAGGTCTTCTTCACGCCACACTTTTTCCCAGTAGCTTCTGTCCACTCAGCTTCCCCAACAGGATGATTGATCCACTCAGGATGTATCCACACCTTCTGTGGATAAACCTGGGAGCATCTTTAGAGTAACCTCGCCGATGCCTCTGTGCTGCAACACTAGCATAAACTGATGAAAATTTGTTCACTAGCCCTGCGCTCGGCTCAGGCTGTATAATCCGCCTCTTCTTTTTATCTCCTCAATATAGGTTGTGTGCTTTTATGACTCAGGCCAGCGAACCCACCACCAAGAAGCTCTTTATCAAAACCCATGGCTGTCAGATGAATGAATATGATTCGACACGCATGGCGGATCTGCTCGGTGTGTCCCACCAGCTGGAACTCACGGATGATGAGAACGAGGCCGATGTCATTCTGCTCAACACCTGTTCGATCCGTGAAAAAGCGCAAGAAAAAGTCTTCCACCAGCTGGGACGCTGGCGTCTACTGAAGGAGAAGAACCCAGACCTGCTGATCGGCGTTGGCGGCTGCGTGGCCAGTCAGGAAGGCGATAAGCTGCGCCAGCGTGCGCCTTTTGTTGATCTGGTTTTTGGCCCGCAAACACTGCATCGCGTCCCAGAGATGATTGATGCCACACGCAGCACCAAGATTCCGGTTGTTGATGTCACCTTTCCTGAGATAGAGAAGTTTGATCGCCTGCCTGCACCCAAGGTAGAAGGCGTCACGGCTTTTGTTTCTATTATGGAAGGCTGCTCGAAATACTGTACCTTCTGCGTGGTGCCCTATACGCGCGGTGAAGAAGTCTCACGCCCATTTGAAGATGTGATGCGTGAAATCCAGCAATTGGCTGATCAGGGAGTGCGCGAGGTCAACCTGCTCGGTCAAAACGTCAACGCCTATCGTGGCCTGAATGCCGCTGGTGAAGAAATCGATCTGGCGGAGCTGATCACCTGTGTTGCTGCAGTGGAAGGCATGGATCGCATTCGTTTTACCACCTCACATCCAGTCGAATTTTCTGACAGCCTGATCGAAGTCTATCGCCATGTGCCTGAGCTGGTCAGCCATTTGCATCTACCCGTTCAGACAGGTTCAGATCGTATTCTTGCCGCCATGAAACGTGGCCATACCCGCGCTGAATATGTCGAGAAGATGAAGCGCATCCGTGCCAATCGTCCCGATATCAGCTTCTCCTCCGATTTTATTGTGGGCTTCCCCAATGAAACGGATCAGGATTTTGAGGACACGATGAATCTGATCGCGCAGATAGGTTTTGATCTGTCCTTCTCTTTTATCTACAGCGCTCGCCCAGGTACACCTGCTGCTGATCTGGAAGACACCACACCCGAAGCGGTCAAAAAGCAGCGCCTGCAGCGCTTACAAGAGCGCATTAATCAGCAGACGATGCAGATTAGCCGACGGATGGTCGGCACGCGCCAGCGCATACTGGTGACGGGGCTGGCACCTAAGGACCCAGGCCAGTTCTCTGGCCGTACCGAAAATAACCGGGTCGTCAACGTGACCAGCGATCACCCTCTGGACTATATTGGTCAATTTGTTGATGTGATCATCGAAGAAGCCTACCCTAACTCTTTACGTGGCCGTTTAGCCGAATAAGGAAGCCTTGTGACCCCAACTGATGCCGTGGATGCCGCTGAGGATCTCACTCGCTCTCCCAGAGTGATCCAACTCACTCTGGTCCCCGAAGACGCGCAGCGTCTCGCCGCCCTGTGTGGGCCGCAAAGTAGCCACCTGAACTTGATGGAACAACGCCTCGGCGTCACCATCAATCATCGTGGACATGCCTTCCAAATCCAGGGGGAGGCACGGCGTGCTCAAACAGCCGCCATGCTGCTCGAACAGCTCTACAAAGAAAGTGCGCATGAAGAACTCCATGCTGAGTTGATCCATCTGCATCTTCAAGAAGCTGGCCTTGAAGCACTCGAAGAAGAAGGCCTGCCCTCTCAGGCCCCAGTGCAGATACGCACGCCCAAACTGCACATCAAGCCCCGTGGTGATAATCAGCAAGCCTATGTGCGCAGTATTCGCAGCCAGGACATTAACTTTGGCATAGGTCCGGCCGGAACAGGCAAAACCTATCTCGCGGTGGCCTGTGCTGTAGAAGCCTTAATGAAAGATGAGATTCGCCGCATCCTGCTGGTGCGCCCTGCGGTCGAGGCAGGTGAGAAGCTCGGCTTTCTACCCGGTGATCTGGCGCAGAAGATCGATCCTTATCTACGCCCCCTCTATGATGCCCTCTACGAAATGCTGGGGTTTGAGCAGGTGACCAAGATGATCGAAAAGAATGTCATCGAGGTCGCACCGCTGGCGTTCATGCGCGGCCGTACACTGAACAATGCCTTTGTCATCCTCGATGAAAGCCAGAACACCACGCGTGAGCAGATGAAGATGTTCCTGACGCGGATCGGCTTTGGCACCACCGCCGTGATTACCGGTGATGTCACGCAGATCGACCTGCCACGCGGTACTCGCTCAGGTCTGGTGCATGTGATGCAGGTGCTCAAGGAGGTCAAGGGTATTGGCATGACTCACTTTGCGAATCGCGATGTTGTTCGTCATCCTTTAGTACAGCGTATTGTCGAAGCCTATGATCTGGCCGAGGCCGCAGAGGAAACCGCGCAACCCTCCACTTCTCACCCACAAGGGCGGGTTCAGCATGATTGAATTGGATCTTCAAATCGCGACTCAGGCAGCTGATGAGGTTCTGCCTAGCCTCACCGATTTACAAAGCTGGCTGGATCTTGCCTATCCAGCAGACCAGCCAGCAACGGAAGTGACGCTGCGCTTGGTCGATGAGGAAGAAAGCCAAGCACTGAATGCGGCTTATCGTGGTAAGGACTCTCCGACCAATGTCTTGTCCTTTCCTTTTGAAGCCCCCATTGATTTACCGCCTGAGGCTGAGTTAAGTTTGCTGGGTGATCTGGTGATTTGCGTGCCGAAGGTGCTCGAAGAAGCCCAGCAGCAAGGCAAAGCACCGCTTCACCATTGGGCGCATCTGGTCATTCATGGCCTGCTGCATCTGCAAGGCTGGGATCATGAGACAGAGGCCGAAGCCGAAGCCATGGAAAGCCATGAAGTACAACTGCTGGCCCAACTAGGGATTCCCGATCCTTATCAGGCCGCAAAAGACTGAAGACACCTTCTTTCTTCTTGTCGGGCAGTCAATCAGGCCTCTGATCAAGATCACTTGGCAGGTCAAGGCAGCATGACCAGCCAAATGATAGATCAAAGGCCTTCTCAAACAATGAACACTTGCCATATTGAGTCCAGGGTGAAACAACAAACGCCATGAACGAAGAGCGATCGAGCCGGGGGCAGCCCCCTAAAAACTGGCTGGATAAACTGTTGAGTGCCTTTTCGACTGAACCTAAAAACCGCCAAGAGCTGCTCGGCTTTTTAAAAGATGCCTCTGAACGCCAGCTGATTGATTATGAAGCACTGACCGTGATCGAGGGGGCCTTACAGCTCACCGATATGCAGGTGGGGGATGTGATGATTCCTCGCTCTCATATGGTGGTGGTCAAGATTGATCAGCATCCGCGTGATTTTCTCCCCTTGCTGATTGAATCCGCCCACTCGCGCTTTCCGGTGATTGGAGAAACCGCCGATGAGGTGCTGGGTATTTTACTGGCCAAGGATCTGCTACCGCTGATCACCGATCCTGAAGCACTCGCCAATTTTGATATGCGCCAGTTACTGCGCCCAGCCACCTTTGTTCCTGAATACAAGCGCCTCTACTCGATGCTGCGCGAGTTTCGCGCCACGCATAACCATATGGCGATCGTTGTCGATGAATATGGCGGTACCGCCGGTTTGGTCACCATCGAGGATGTGCTGGAGCAGATCGTCGGTGATATTGAAGATGAGCATGATGTCGAAGAAGAAGCCGATATCCGCCAAACTGAGCAGGGCCTCTTTTTAGTGCGCGCGTTAACGCCCATTGAAGACTTCAATGATTTTTTCTCTGCCGACTTTAGTGATGAAGAGTTCGACACCCTCGGCGGTATTGTGATGCAGAAGTTCGGCCATCTACCACGTCGCGGCGAGGCGCTGGTTCTGGCAGGCTTTGAGTTCAAGGTCATCAACGCCGACAACCGCCGCATACGTTTGCTCCAAGTGCGTCAACTCAGCGCGCAGGAGATTGCCGCCCTCCCCCCTGAAGACTAGCCGCGCAGCCATCTGGCTCGCCAAGGATTGACATGCGACTTGCTCTATTCGCGCTGCTGAGCGGCGCTTCTCTGACACTGGCAGCAGCCCCCTTTGATTTTTGGCCGCTGGCTTGGTTGGCCCCCTTGGTACTGCTGCTGATTCTTGATCAGCAGTCTGTTGCGCGGGCCACTTGGCTGGGCTGGCTCTTTGGTCTGGGGCTGTTTGCTTCTGGCGCATCCTGGGTCTATGTCAGCATCCATGAGCATGGCCATGCTCCGGTTCCCTTGGCGCTGCTCTTAACTGGCTTATTTGTCGCTGGATTGGCACTGTTCTTTGCGCTGCATGCCTGGATCTGGCAAAGATTTCTCGCTGGACGCTGGGTGCTGCTGAGCTGGCCAGCTTTGTGGGTGGTCATGGAGATATTCCGTTCTTGGTTCCTGACTGGCTTTCCCTGGCTCCTGCTCGGCAGCAGTCAAATCAGCAGCCCACTGGCAGGCTGGGCACCGCTTCTCGGTGTTTATGGTGTCTCTGGATTGTGCGTGCTGCTCGGCCTGCTGCTGTTGCAAGTCTGGCGTCCAAATGGCTTACCTCCATTCAGCCATGCCGCAATGACGCGCCTCAAAACCAGCCATCGACGCTGGATCAGCAGCGGCCTTCTGGCTTCTCTTCTGATCGCGGGTCTACTGCTGCAACCTGTTCAATGGACCCAACCCCAGGGATCACCGCTGACCTTGGCACTGGTGCAAGGCAATATTGCTCAGGAAGACAAGTGGAACCCTCAACTGCGCGGTCGGATTATTCATCAATATCTGCGCCTCAGTGAAGCGGCCACAGCACAGGAGATCGACCTGCTCCTCTGGCCTGAAACAGCGCTTCCCCTGCTTCCCGATCAAGCCGCGCCTTTTTTTGCGCGCGCGCTCAGTCATGCTGGCCCTGAAGCTGGCTTGATTTCTGGCCTGGTCTCGCGTGAAACCAGCACCTCGGCTTTTCATAACAGCCTAGTGACAGCAGGCGGCGCCTCAGGGATTTATCACAAGAGTATTCTGGTGCCCTTTGGCGAATATGTCCCTTTGGAGCGCTATCTGCGTGGACTGATCGCTTTTTTTGACCTGCCGATGTCCAGCTTCCAACCAGGCTCACCTCCTGGCGGTCAGTTAAGCTTTGGCGAGACCCAGATTGCCCCACTGATCTGCTACGAGATTGCCTACGCCGACTTTACAGCACGCCAAGCGCAAGAGAGCCACTGGCTGCTGACGGTGTCGAATGACAGCTGGTTTGGTGCCTCAATCGGGCCCTTACAACATCGCCAAATCGCGCAAATGCGCGCACTAGAAACAGGGCGTCCACTGGCTCGGGCGACCAATAACGGGGTCACCGCCTTGATCGACCATCATGGGCGTATCACGCAACAGCTGCCTCAATTTGAAGACGGAGTGCTGATAGGTCAGCTCCAGCCGCGCACCGGGCAGACGCCTTTTATGTTGTGGGGATCTTGGTTAGCCGGTGGATTCAGCCTCTTGCTGCTGCTCGCCGCACGCTGGTGGCCTCTGCCACGGCGTGACGCCCACTAGCACACAAGCCAAGCGCCTCCTATCAAGAGGCGACTTGGCAACCAACAAGGGAAGCCGTCTAGAGAGAGGAAGCCTCGGCACTGCGGCGCAAGAAAACACGCCCATCACAGCGATGGCAGGGTTCAAGACGGTGGGTATAGGCAACTTCAACAGGCTTTTCACACTGGGTGCACACAAAAGCCCCTGCAATGGCCAGTTCGCCAGCATGATAGAGGGTGGGATCTTCACGGCTGAGCAGATCTTCTTCAAGCGTGCGTGCATCTAACAAGGCTGGATCAGCAATCTGACGCAGCCAATGCATCACCTGCTCACCCAGAACCGCGCCTTCTAGAGCCAGCCATTGGGCCACACCACTGCCTGTTGTGGCGAGATGCTTTTGTAGATCCACCAGATCGCGCTTCAACCAAGCCTGTAGCAGACTGGCCTCTTCTGCTGTCACACGCTCCACTTCTTGCTCAGCATCAAGAAGACGCTGGATTTCCGCTTCCAGATTGATCTGCTGGCTGGCTTGTTCAACTTCTTGCTGTACCTGATAGAGCTTTTCCACCAGTTCATCATAAAGCGCAGCTAAACGCTCGGCTTGATCGGACATGGTCTTCTCCTTTTCGTGATCAGCTCAGGCCATCTTTGCCACTCAGTACCAGCTGGCAGAGTCATACCTCTCAGGCTTTCCAGCTTAACACGGCAATCGATTAATAAAACAAGCTCAACAGCAATAACAAGAGCAGTAAGCCTGCCAGCCCCTTCCAGAAAGCCACGGGGCGCTGCTCACCTGTCTCCAGCGATGCACGATAAACAGCCGGTGGCTTCTTTAAATCATAGATCAACTCAGACAAGCGGCGATAGCGCAATTCAGGGTTGGGCTGCAAAGCCTTACGCAAGGCAGCATCCATCCACGGCGGCACCTCAGTACCTGGCTGCGCGAGAGAGAGATAATGCAAACGGCTGGTATCGACCTGCTGCTGAAGCTGCTCGAGTTGTCCAGCATAGGGAGGATGGCCGCTGAAGAGTTCATAGGCAATGGCCGCAATCGAAAACTGATCGGCGCGCGGTGTTGGAGCCAGATCCAGATAATATTCTGGCGCAGAATAGGGCGTGAGCCCAACCCGGCGCGCCAGCGTGAGCAGACTCGGCAGGCCTTCCATATCGGCTGGATTCATCAGGCCGCAAGCTGCAAAATCCACCAGTTTCAAGCGTCCATCACGATCAACCAGCATGTTCTCCGGCGACAGGTTTTGATGCATCACATCATGACGATGCAGCGCGCGAACAGCTTTGGTCAGCTGCTCAATCAGATCGATCTTCTGCTTGATGTCCGCTTCTGGATAGGCGACCCGCCACTGCGCCAGCGACTGGCCTTCGATATACTCCATCAGATAATAGAGCTGGGTTCGTGGACGCGAAAGATCCACGACCTTGGCGATATAGGGCGAGCCAACCCGCTGCACAACCCATTGTTGCAACATAAAGTGGCGAATCAATTCTTTTTTTCGGGCCAGCTGAGGTGAGGGAGCCTTCAGCACACGTTGAAGCTGTGTTTGTGGATCAAAGACGCGATACAGGCGACTGGTCAAGCTGCGTGATAACACCTGCTGCACCTGATAGCCATCGATCTCATCCCCGACGCGCAACTCATCTGGTACCGGTAAACTGGCATAGGCACTGCCTAGATCCTCTTGCTGCTGCTGAGGCAACTGATCCACGCGCAACAACTGAAAACAAAAGTTATGGCTGGAATAGCCGCGTCGACTGGCTTTTTCAATCGCCTGCTTCAAGATTTCATCACAGGTCTGGTGTAGATCCTCAGGATGTTGGCGCACCAGCTGCACCAGATCAGATGGCATCAAGGTGCCTTTGACAGCCTGAGTGGTGAACAGGAATAAATCCCCTTGGCGCAGATTAAAGTTCAGATAATCAATATCCACGCTTGGATCCATCCCCAATGCACGCGAAGGATAGCGGTAGCCACCTAGAAAAGTCGTGTGCTCACGCGTGAGCTGCTGTACCTCAGCCCCTCTGATGCGATACACCAGCGTATCGCCCATATGAAAAAGATGGCCCTGTTGACCACGCAACACCGCAATACTCATCGAGCTAATATAGCTGCCATGACTGAGCGTCCGGCTTTGTGCAAAAAGCCAAGCATTTAAAGCCGCCAAGACACGGTTGGCCGAAGTTTTGACATCCCAGTTATCAGGTGTGGCATAGTAGTCAGCAATAAACCCGCGCACGCACAGATCCCCAGCCTGCTTGGCCAGCGTATTGCGCCAAGTAGAATCCGACACCACGCCCGCCACACCTTTCACCGCCAGTTGGGAGTCTCTGGGATAGCTCACCGCCATAGAAGAGCGCGCATGACGCCGGTCCTGAGCAAGATAGGCCTGCCCATAACTGACTTTTAATTCATCCAAATGCATGACCCCTTCTCAACCTGCTCCATCGATGTGTGTCCAAGTGTGATTTGATCAGCGCAATGCAGCAACCTGGGCTTGGCAAGAGTATCCTCTGACTGCGCCTTGCTTCCAAGCCTCAGCCCTTATCCCTTGGTCTCAATTGTGCATAAAAATGAGCCTAAAAAGCTTATCCCTTGGTCTGATACCCTGCCTTGCGCTTGGTTTTATCGGTCGAGGGTGCGTATAATTCCAGCGCAAAATCAACCACTGCAAAAGGTCAACGCAATGAGCTATACCAAAATTCCAGCTGGAAAATCCTTGCCTGATGATATCTACGTTGTCATCGAAATTCCTGCTAATCATTCCCCAGTGAAGTATGAAATTGATAAGGATATGGATGCGTTAGTTGTTGACCGCTTCATGGCGACGCCCATGTTCTATCCAGCTAACTATGGCTATATCCCCCAGACACTGGGTGATGATGGCGACCCTCTCGATGTGCTGGTGATCACTCCTTACCCTGTTGAGCCAGGCAGTGTGATTCGTTGCCGCGCCGTCGGTGTACTCAATATGACCGACGAAGGGGGTGTCGATGAGAAGCTGGTGGCCGTGCCTCACCAGAAGCTGACCAGCCTCTATAACGACATCCAAGATATCGAAGATGTGCCTGAGTTGCTGCGCAAGCAAATCTCCCATTTCTTCGAGAACTACAAGGATCTGGAAGAAGGTAAATGGGTGAAGGTTGAGGCTTGGGGCCCAGCAGCAGAAGCACGTGCTGCCATTGAAAAAGCTGCGGCTGCCTACAAAGGCTAATCCCGCTGCTACCCTGCATTCAGCAGGGTAGCGCCACCTCACTCCCCATCTTTCACGCCATGCGGCTGATGCCCAGCTCGCCAGAGCAGATACTCATCCAGCAGATAACGGCTGCGCTCACTTATCGACTGCTTGCGATGATGCACCAGATAAATCGACCACTCGACTTCAGTCGCTAAACGCCACTCCCGTGTGAGCTGCTGCCAGGTCGAAGCCTCCCAGATGCTGCGTGGTACCACAGTAAAGCCCAAACCCCGTGCAACCGCATCCAACACAAGATGCATCTGGTTGATAAAGACACGCTGGGTCACCTGTCGCTGGCCGCGAAACTCCTCTGGGAAATTGGCACGCAACACAGAAGACAGCAACTGAGCGCCCTGCTCATGCTCGATAAAGCCCAAGCTCAATAGATCTTGCAGTTTGTTCCCTTGAAAGTCCGCCGGCACCACCAGAATCAAGGGTTCTTGCATATACTCTTGCAGCTGTAAATCAGCATGCTTAGTAAACTCACTGACCAGTGCCACATCCGACTTACGCTGCAAGACCTCCTGCGCTGCTTGTGCATTGTTTGCAAAGCGCAGATCCAGCTTCAGGCGCGGATAATTTTTCATATAACCCAGGGTAAAGGGATAAAACAGCTCGCCCACCAACTCAGGGCAGATAAAGCGACATTCGCCGCCTTCGGCGAGATCCTGCTCAAGACGATGACGAAACTGATCATGCTCAGCAAAGAGCCGCAAGGCGTAGTCATACACCTGACGGCCAGCAGGAGTCAGCTCAAAGCTGCGTCCCTGACGCATCAGCAAGGGTAGGCCAAAATACTGCTCTAATTTGCGTACCTGCTGACTCACAGCAGGTTGCGTCATTTCAAGACGACGCGCGGTGAGCGTGAAACTCCCTGTTTCGACCAGACTGATAAAAGTTTTGAAGTACAGCGCATTAAACATAGGTGAACTCTAGAAATAGAAAAAGCCCCGAGCCAAGGGCTGGGGGCTTTATTGTAATGCCGAAATACTTTTATGCTAGATGATCCGTGTTGCTGAGGTCACCGATCAGCCGGTTTTTCATTATCCTGCGGCATATTATCATCCACGTGGATCGGCTCGGCCGTATCTTCGGCTGCTTTTTTACGGCCACGGAACTCAATCAGGAAGTACATCACCAAACCGGCACCCAGGCCCCAAGCGGCACCGTGCGTGGCTAAAACCACACCCATGACACCCGCTACGCCCATCGAGGTGGCGTTATCGATCTGCTCAACCGCGACAGCAATACACAGATAGCCGGTGATCAGCAGCGTAATCGACAAGGCAATGGGCAATACAGGACGGAAGACAGTGACCAGCGGCAGTAAAAAGAGCGCGATAAAACCGACAATCCAGAACACACCCGCACCAGAATAGATGGTATCCATGGCATTGCGGCCATAACGGTAGCGCTCAGCAATGGTGGCCATAACACCAGTAAACAGCGGGCCAGCCAAACCAGGATAGGGCGCAAAGAAAGCATGAATGGCGTTACGAATACCAGTGATCAGGTGAACACGGTCAACGTTAACTTCAATTTTCTCGTCAGGACGCAGGTGGTCAACACGCTTGATTAAGCTTTGGCCCACAATGATGTCACCAAAGGCAATAATATAGGCAATAATCGCCGTTGGAATCGCAGCCGCCATCATCGCTAAGGTAGGGAAGCCCAAGGTAAAGGGAAGCCAGTTCCAGATCTCACCAAAGGCAGGCACATTGATGCCCCACTCGATATCGGGCAGCGGATATTCCTTAACAGACCAACCGATGATCATGGTCAGCAGCATACCTGGCACCATGCCATAACCTGCAATCAGCTTGGCCCAACGGTGCTTTTCAGTCCAATCACGGAAAGACAAGGAAAAGAGCACATAGGCCGTCACCAAGCCACCGATAATCAAAGAGATTGGCGTGTTATGCAGACGGCCACCGATGCTGATCTCGCCAGAAATAGCGGCAATACCGGCACCAAGCAGAATCCCTGCTTTAATCGAGTTCGGAATATTATTGACCAGTGTACTGCCAAGGCGAGTCACCGCCATAAACAAGAAAACCAAGGCAACCACCAGCTGCAGCGCCACCAAAGCCACAATCGCATCTGGACCTGGCTCAAAATCGCCTAAGTAGAGCAAAACCACTGGAATCGCCGGTGTAATCCAGCCAGGAACAAAGGGTACGCCGAGCAAGTTGGGGAGCATAAAGCCGATCCCGCACACCACAACATAGGCCAGTGCCACGTCATAGGGCAGGCCCAGATAGCGTTCAAGCAGCGGGATCATCCCCATCGCGACGACGAACATCACCAGAGCCTGGATGGTCTCGGCGGTTTCCCAGCGATAGTGGATAAAGGGTAGGCGTATCTTAAAAGGCCCTGCCGGCCAATAAGGGTGTTCTTCACCATGCTTGCGTTTTAAGAGCACTGTTGCGTTCCTTATCAATTTATCATTATGTGTTGCGGAGTTGGTTTCCCCTGCGCGGGCACCGAGCTCACTTTGCTATTTTTGTCAGTGTGAAACATCAGTGGTTGCTTTTTTACCTTGCTTCGCACGCGAGCACTATTCGACCTTGGCACTAACAACCGCTTGCTTGCCCAAACAGAACACCAGTCGATTCAACTGCATAAACAGCAATACAAGCAAAAATAAATCTAATAAATTAATAAACATGAAATATTATTCTGCTGCAGCGCGACAAAAAAGAAAAAACCACACAAAAATTCAGGGCAGCAAAGACCAACAAGATGCTTTATGATAGATCAGCCATGATTCAATCAGGAGAGAGTGGGTATGACCTTTACACGCACCAGTGTCAATGCAGTAGTCTCCCCCGAGGGTAGCCTTGAAGTCTTATCTCAAGATGAAGTCAACCGACTGAAAGACACCTCCAGCAATGGACATCACGAAATGCTGCGTCGCTGCGCATTGGCTGTGCTCTCCTGCGGCAGCCCACAAGATGACAGCCAAGCCCTGCTGGATCAGCACCCAGATTTTGACATTGAAGTCTTACAACAGGATCGCGGCATTAAGCTGCGCCTAACGGCAGCCCCTGCTGAGGCTTTTGTTGATGGTCAAATGATCCGTGGTATCCGCGAGCATCTTTTTGCAGTGGTTCGTGATCTGGTTTATGTCTGCAATGAGATCGATCAGCATCCGCGCTATGATCTTGAAGATTCCAGTGCCGCTACCGAAGCGGTTTTTCATATTCTGCGCAATGCACGCGCCCTGCAAACCAACCTCTCTCCCAATCTGGTAGTCTGCTGGGGCGGCCACTCGATTTCGCGTGAAGAATATGAGTACACCAAGGATGTTGGTTATCATCTTGGGCTGCGCGGTCTAGACATCTGCACAGGTTGTGGCCCTGGCGCCATGAAAGGCCCCATGAAAGGCGCCAACGTAGCTCATGCCAAGCAAAGAACCACGCAGCGGCGTTATATCGGGATTTCTGAGCCAGGGATTATTGCTGCTGAAGCGCCCAATCCCATAGTGAACCAGCTGATTATCATGCCCGATATTGAAAAACGGCTGGAAGCCTTTGTGCGCCTTGCCCATGGCATTATTGTTTTCCCTGGTGGCGTGGGTACAGCCGAAGAAATCCTTTACCTTCTTGGATTACTGAGTAGTACAGAAAACCAGCAGCATCCACTGCCCATCGTGATGACAGGACCTGAATCAGCACGCGCTTATTTTGAGCAGATTGATGCCTTCTTGGTGCAGGTCTTTGGTGATGAAATACGCCATAAATACCGCATTATCATGAATAATCCGGCAGAAATTGCCCGCTACTTAAAAGCGGGAATCGAAGACGTGACCCATTATCGTTGCCAGCATTCTGATGCCTTTTATTTTAACTGGCACTTAAAGATCAACCCTCTCTTTCAGCAACCCTTTCATCCTACCCATGAAGCCATGCGTCAATTACAACTCCATCGCAACCAGCCCACCGAAGAGCTGGCAGCTCAATTAAGACGCGCCTTCTCCGGTATTGTGGCCGGCAATGTCAAAGCGTCAGGTATTCAAGCCATCCAGCAGCATGGCCCCTTTGAGCTGAAGGGCGAACCCGCTATAATGCAATCCTTGGATCAGTTATTACGTGCCTTTGTTGCTCAAGGGCGGATGAAGCTGGCCAGCGAGGAGTATCACCCCTGCTATCGTATTATCAATTAAACCTGCAACGAATCTGAGACATAAAAGCACAGGGCTTTGCAGTTATCCTTGGCGTGAAGCTGTAAACTAGCCGGCCAGTATTAAGAGATGGGAGTTTTCAACATGGTGGATATGGCCAAGCTCAAGGAGGATGCTCTCAGGCGCAAACAAGAGCATGAAGAAAAGGAGCTCAAACGCCAGATGCAGAGGCGCAAATCCGCTGCGCCTCGCAAAAGAAAAACAGCCTCATCTCGTTCTGCACCGAATACAGCGGCACGCGGTGGCCGTACTCAAGTCGTCCAAGCCCAGCCTAAAAAGCGCAAACGCTCTATTAGTCGTTGGGTGTTGGATATTCTGCTGGTATTAGGTGCGCTACTGGTGATGGTGATGTTTATCAATCCTTTCTAAGCGACGGTGCTGCGAGCCTCTCCTTTTATTCGCTTTTCTAGCCACTGAGATCCTTCCATACTCATCAGCGTGTCAAGGCCTCAACCAGGCTCTGAATCGCAACCTGCGCCCCATCAACAGCTTGAAAATGCTCTAAAGCATCAATCACCAGCAAAGGCTGAATCGCCTGAGCACCCAGATCTTCCAGCTTGTGCTGAAAGGCACGGCCAGCAGCGGCAAAACTGGCACCATAAGAAGAATCACCCAGCGCCACGACCGCAAAAGGACGTCCGCTTAACTGCATCGCCTGCGACTCTAGCTGCTGAAAAAAAGGCTGGATCGCATCAGGCAGCTCGCCCTGACCTGTGGTTGACGTCACGACCAGCAAGATATCTTCTGCACCCAGACGCTCAACCCGTGGCGCTTCATCAAGCTCAGCTGCCAAGCCTGCTTCTGATAAAGCGCGCTGATATTCTTCTGCGACTTCTGCCGCGCCACCATACACACTGCCCACTGCCAGATAAACTTTCACTCAGGCTCCTTAAAAAACAAAAAAAGCTGGTCAGCGCACACAGGCTCACCAGCTTCACAGGATTAATACATGATTTCTGAAATGCGCTCGCGCCAGTCTTGGGCTATCTTCTGCCGCTGATGATGGTGCTCCAGCAAGGCTTTATTAAAAGCGCAGAACATATCAGCACAGCCATGCCCAAGATCGAGCGGATTTTGTGCATCCTGGCCTGCAAAGCAGGTTTTAGAAAGATTAAACCAAGCCTCCCAATAAGTACGCAATGCACTCATTTCGGTTTCGACCAACAGTTCCATGGCCTCTAACCATTGCTTCTGATAGCTTGCCAAAGGCATCTGCTGTTTATGCAGCTGATCTTTCATGATGTCTATCACTGTTTGCATGACCTTCTCCTTTTTGACCAAGATGAATGCTGAGCATGGCCTTTTTTAGCGCTTTTTACCAGCTATGGGGCTGACTCGCTAGGCGCAAAAGGTTCCCATCCATCGGGAAAGCCCTGCCACTGCGCCTCTGGACCCACTTCATCCATCCACTGAGCGACCTGATCTGCGGATGCAGGACGCGCTAACCAGTAACCCTGACAAACACAGCAGCCTAAACCGGCCAGTAGTGTAGCCTGAGCCGCAGTTTCGACACCCTCGGCCACCAGATCTAATCCCAGCGCGCGGGCCATACCGATAATGGCCCAAACCAGCTGTGCATCTTCACGATTCCCTGGCAGCTCGCGAATAAAACTCGCATCAATTTTAATCGTGTCTAGCGGGAGTTGGCGCAAATAGGACAAGGAAGAGTAGCCAGTACCAAAATCATCCACAGAAATACCTATACCCTGCGCTCGTAGATCACGTAACAAAGTTTTCTGGGTAGAATCCTGGCCAAGAACAAGGCAGCTTTCGGTCAACTCTAGCTCGAGACGCTGAGCGGGAAGCTGATAGGCGGCCAAACGCTTGGCAATGCGCACAGCAAACTGCCCATCCAGTAGCTGACGAGCCGACACATTGATCGAAACAGGAATGCGCACCTGCTGCGGCCAGGCGGCCATCTGTCGAATCACTTCATCCAATACCCACTCACCCAGCTCTTCAATCAAGCCTAGTTTTTCAGCGAGTGGGATAAATTCAGCGGGCGAGACAGGGCCAAGCTGCTCATCTGTCCAGCGAACTAAAGCCTCTAATCCCACCCACTGACGACTGACCACATCTATTTTAGGCTGGTAAACAACAAACAAATCCTGCTGGCGTAGCGCTTTTCTTAAACCGTGCTCCAACGCCAAATCAGCGTAATTACGCTCGCCCATCATCGCGTTATAAAAACAAAAATGATTACGGCCCGCTTCTTTTGCTCGATACATAGCGGTATCTGCATGCTTGAGCAGAATTTCAGCATTATGGCCATCATCAGGATAAACACTGATCCCAATGCTGGTCGAGACGACCAGGCTTTGCTTATTAATCAACAAGGGCTGAGACAAAGAACCGACGATCTGGGCGGCCAGCTGTTCCACATCTATCAAAGCCTGGACTTCAGGAATCAAAATGGTGAACTCATCACCACCTAGACGCGCCACGGATTCTCCACCACGTGCCAGCTGGTTCAATCTTTGTGCGACTTCTTTCAGCACCGCATCGCCGGCCTGATGACCTAGAGTGTCATTAATACGCTTGAATAGATCCAGATCCAGAAACAGCAGAGCCAGTTTATGTTGGTGACGCTTGGCATTCGCCAGTGCTAAATCCAGCCGATCTTGGAGTAGCCGCCGGTTGGCCAACCCTGTCAGTTCATCATAATAAGCCAGACTATGTATCTGCTCTTCTTTGCGTTTACGCTCGGTAATATCGCTAAAAATAGCAGCAAATTGGCGTATCTCTCCCTGCGTATGACGTATACCAGTAATGGTTAGCCATTCTGTATACAAGTCACCGTTTTTGCGTCGGTTACAGATTTCACCCTGCCAATAACCATGCCGATGCAGGCTGTCCCACATTTCTTGATAAAAAGCGGCATCATGCAAACCTGAGCTGAGCAGCTTCGGCGTTTGGCCTATGGCCTCCTCCGGTGCATAGCCTGTTAACGCAGTAAAACTGGGATTCACCGCCTGAATCACGCCTTGGGCATCGGTAATCAAAATGCCATCCAAAGAAGCCTCGATCACCTTCTGTGCCAGCACCAGATTTTCCATCGAAGATTGCAGGGCTTGATCACGTGCTTCTATCGCGGCACGCAGTTGATGCACATACTCAGACTCAATGCTGGCGAGAATGTCACTAAAAGAGAGGAGACCGCAAATGCGTCCGGCAGCACTGATCTCGTCTGAAGACTCGCTGGCCTCTAGGACACCCAGATGGCGATACCCCTTCTCGCGCAGCAAATCCACAGCACTGAGCAGGCTCATATCGCTCGGCACACACAGCAGAGGACGATCAGCAATTTCTTGTAGGGTGGCAGGACGTTGCGCAGAGGCCAGCAGCTTGATGAGGTCTCTTTCGGTGATAATACCAGGAGGCAGGCCACGACCCCGCTCAACAATCGCCGCTTCACGACCGGTATCGCGCAAACGCTGCACGGCCTCAGCCAAAGAAAGATAGCCATATAAACGCAGAGGCTCGCGTGTCACACTGGAGCCCACGCTGCGCATCAACAGATAGTGTTCAACACCTTGATGACGCACGATATCAGATTGCGTGAGCACACCCAGCGGCTGCTGATCAGCGTCCACCACCAGCAAGCGCCGCAGATGCTGGCTTTTCATCATCGCCGAAGCCTGACTCATTGGCCGATCAGCTGCAATACTGACCACAGGAGCACTCATCCATTGACGAATGGGCATGTCCAGCAGGCCAGGCTGATTAAAATCGAGGCGGCGAGTATCGCCTTCACTCCAGATACCGACGACCTGCTCGGCTTCCATCACCAGAATACAGCTGACATTGGCTTGATACATCCGCTGTGCAACCTGCTTTAAAGGCAGATCTGGTGCACAGGTGAGAAGACCTCGACTGACCAGCTTGCCCACTTCGGGATCCTCCCCGAGACAGAGACTGACACTTTCCCCCGCTGGTGCTGCCAAAAATTCCAAGACCCTCTCCTCAATATCCAATCACCTTCCTTTGGTCTTTGCTGTTTCTTTTTATCCAGCCTGCATCCTGCAGCACTGGCTTCTCAAGGTGTGGTGGTCTTTCAGGTGACGGAGACACACTTGGGAGTTGGACGACGATAGATTAGGACTCAAGCAAGGCCACGAGCAGCTGCTTGACCTGATTGACTTCAAAGGGTTTATCACAGATCGCTGAAACACCGGACTGGCGCACCGAGGCCAAGCGGGATTCATCTTCTGAAGTCACCATCATGACCGGCACATGTGAGTAGTTAGGTGATTGGCGAATATGGTTGATCAAGGCTTCACCATCCATCACCGGCATATTGTAATCTGTCACAACCAGATCATAGGTGTTCTGCTCTAACAGAGTGATACCCTGCTGACCATCTGCTGCTTCATCAAAGTGCTCGACACCGATCTGCTTTAACACACGCATCAGGTGATTCCGCGCCATACGTGAGTCATCGACCACCAGCACGCGTAATTGGGTGACGTCATAGAGTTCAAGATCGATTTCTTCATGCGTGAGATAATCCAGCGTTGAAGAAAGCGCCCGCACCAAATCCTGACGGTTAAAAGGCTTAGGAAGGAGCGCCAATACGCCAGCTTGTCGCACAGCTTCAAGGTTTTCGCGCTTTTGTTCGCTGGAAACCACCATCTTGGCCACACCTTGTAGGCGTGGATCACGCTGCATCAGGGCAAACAATTCATGCGCTTGCGCATCAGGTAAATAGAGGCTGGTAATCAACAGATCAGGAACATAGGTGCGCATTTTCATCAAGGCTTCACGCGCTGAACCAACCACTTCAAGCTGCTCTATACCCTGCGCACTCAACTGGGCTTGCAGAATTTTTCTTTGTGTTGAAGAAGGCTCAACCAACAGCACACCCAATTCATCAAGGGATAAAACCGCTTGATTATTCATCCTTTTCTCTCCTCTATCATCTTCTGTGTAAGATCATGCCAAGCAGCACAGCCAAGAGTGGTTCTAGTGACGCCGTGTGCCGCCGGGTAAGCGGGGCTGATAAACATCATCACGATAAATAAGATGGCGCGCTTCCACAGTCTTTTTCGGTGCCAGATGAAAGACAGCCTCACGCAGGCGATAGAGGCGCTGACCTTGGGTGCGTGCAATTTGCATCTGCACTGCCTGGGGAAGAGGCGGCAAACGCAAAGCCTGACGATCCTCAGACCAGAAGGTGGCTTTATCTAAAATGAGCGAGAGCAGATTGCGTTGATTGGTCTTCAGCTCAGCGAGCAAAGTCAGTGCAATCAACTGACGGGCGCGTCTAATTTTGGCTCTGCGAGTCATCGCCATGCGACATCCCTCTTTTTAGTCAACAAGATATTTTGCATGATAAACCTTCTTCTCTAAGGAGTCAGTTGGCTTTTTGCCTTAAGTTGCTACAAAGCGTCACAAAAGACTGATGCCAGAGTTGAAGATGTGGCGTTAGTATGTCTATCTTTCACTTAAAATGACTATTAAGATCAAGGTTTTTAAACTGAAGACATCACACACTCCTGCCAGTGGTGCACTCAGCCTCGTACAGCCAAGGGAACATCTATGGGACAGCAACCAGACGACACAGATCTGATGCTGAGCATTCCGACTCCGGAAGAGCTTGGACTCACCTTTAAAGAAGATGAGCAAGGGGATTATTGGGCCATCCACCAACCCACAGGGATGGTGCAACCCTTTGAGCCTGAAGACTTCCCGCAAATCATGGAGCTGGCTGGCTTTCCTGCGGCGGATTATCCAATTGAATCAGCGGCTCTGGCCGTCTTGCTCGATGCCATGCGCCGTGGCGAGGCCTGCGAACAGCGCCTTGGTGGCCCTGTCGATGCACGCGCCGAAGTCCACCTCAGCCCCAATCAAATGCTGGCCAGCGTTGTACTCCATCCGCCCCAAGGTCGTGGTCAAGATATCACCAGCGCAGCACTCAGCAAGGCATTGCAGGAAGCCCATGTTGTACGCGGCTTGATCGATGAAAGCCTCGCTGAACTGACATCAGCCGCCACCAGTCAACAGCTGCGCACCACCGGGCTCCCGGTTTGCCAGATCGTGGCCTACGGAGAGAGCGCCTATGATGGCGAAGATGCCTGGCTGGAGCCACTGATTGATGAAATCATGGATCGCCGCCCGCAGATGAACGATGACGGGCAGGTGGACTTTTTTGAGCTGGGCGACTTCCCCCATGTTGATGCGGATCAAGCACTGGTGCGCCGTCATCCTCCAACCCAAGGCAAAACAGGCTGGACAGTCACAGGCAAAACGATCAAAGGCCGCAATGGCAAGGACATCACCCTATCCGCCAAGGACGAAACCGTCAGGCTGGCCCCTGACGATCATGACCTGCTGCTCTCCAGTGTCGCGGGTATGCCAGTGGTCCATGAAAAAGGGGCGCTTGTTGAACAGGTACTCAAGCTCGAAGAAGTCGGTTTGAAATCAGGCCATGTCCGCTTTGATGGCAGTGTTTTTGTCAAAGGCAATGTGAATCCCGGCATGAAGATCGAAGTCACTGGAGACGTCAAGGTCGGTGGACTCGTTGAAGCCGCCTATATCAAAGCCGGTGGCAGTATTGAAATCGGCGGCGGGGTGATTGGCCGCAAGGCCAAAGAAGAACGAGGCAAGCCTCTAAAGGATGCAAACGAAAGCACCACAGAGGCCTATTTACATGCTGGTGTCACGGTCAAAGCACGCTTTATCCAAGAAGCCAAGGTCAAAGCAGCTCAAGAGATCATCGTGCAAAAGCAAATCCTCCACTCCAAGATCAAGGCAGGCGTCAAAATTCATCTGCTGGGCAAAGGCGCCATCGTGGGCGGTTTAGCAGAGGCCAATCAGTTTATTGATATCGGAATCGCGGGGGCACCCGCCAATGTGCAAACCCATCTTCGTGTGGGCGGCACAGAGGACCTGAAGCAGGAATCCACCAAAATCAACCACAGGCTGCAGCAGATTGAAGTTCAAAAATCCAAGCTGAAAGAGCTGATCGCCAAGATCAAGCAACTGCGCAAGCCTATTACAGAAGAGAAAAAACAGCAGATCATGCAGGCCCGTAATCAATTACAGGCTCAGGAAAATAGCCTGTATGATCGACTGGCAAAGATCCAAGAAGACATCAAAGAGCGGCAGCACGCACGGATCCATGTGCGTAAAACCTGTTTTCCTGGCACGCTTTTGGAGATCGACGAAGCTCAGTTTTCTCCTCGTAACGATCTGGGCAAGGTCACCTTCTTCTTACGCGATGGTGAAGTCCAGATGCGCTAGACCGTGTTTCAGCCTGCCTGCCCATCCAACGCAGGCTTGGCTGGCAACTGCCAGTTGATCGGCGTGCGGCCTTGGCTGATAAGCCACTGATTCGCGGCACTAAAGTGACCACAGCCGATAAAGCCACGGTGGGCAGAAAGCGGAGAGGGGTGCGGTGCCTCCAGGACCAGATGACGTTGACGATCGATCTGCGCCGCTTTCTTACGCGCAAAAGCCCCCCAGAGCAAAAACACCACACCCTGGCCGTGTTGGTTGATCATCTCCAGCACGCGATCCGTCAGTCTTTCCCACCCGCGTCCTTGATGCGAGGCCGCTTGGCCCGCTTCTACCGTCAAAACCGCATTCAAAAGCAACACCCCCTGCTGCGCCCAAGGCGTCAGATCGCCCTGTGCGGGCTGCTCTATCCCGAGATCACGTGCCTGCTCCTTATAAATATTGAGCAACGAGGGCGGCACCCGCACCCCCGAAGGAACGGAAAAACTCAACCCCTGCGCCTGTCCCGGGCCGTGATAGGGATCTTGCCCCAAAATCACCACCTTGACCTCGCTCAGCGGTGTCTGCCAAAAGGCCGCAAACCACTGATGACTCGGTGGATAAATCTGTTTACCTGCCTGCTTCTGTGCGCGTAAAAAATCACGTAGTTGATCGATGTAGGGCTGTTGCAGCTCCTCTGCCAGACCAGCCGCCATCCAGTCATCAGGAAAGGGGCGTTGCCTTGTCGCCACGGCACTGCCCGATGCAGATGGCATCATCCTATCCGGCGCAAAAAGATCGTGAGTCTGAGGTGGATTGAGCGGCATCACTAGACGCCCTCAAGCTGACGCTGCGCCAATACCCGCTCGACGCTATCCACGATGACCTGAGTGTGTGGATCGACCTCTAGATTCACCTGACTGCCTTCAGGCAACAGACCAAAAGTCGTGGCACGGCGTGTTTCAGGAATCAGATACACGCTAAAACGCTCCTCATGAACTTCTGCAATGGTCAGACTACAGCCATTCAGCCCGATATAGCCCTTATTGAAAATATACTTCTTCCACTGGGGTGGCAGGCTAAAATCCAGACGCAGATTGTCTGCATCCAATTCATGCCGCTGGCACAGGGTGACACACCCCATCACATGCCCCGACATAGCATGGCCGCCGATCTCGTCACCAAAGCGTGCGGCACGCTCAAAATTCACCAGATCACCGACCGCCAACTGTCCCAGATTGGTCAATTGCAGACTGGCAATCATCACATCAAAATATACCGCATCCTCATCCCAATGGGTCACTGTGAGGCAAACCCCATTCAGTGCGATACTGGCCCCTTGTGTCAGCTGGTCTCGCTGCGCAGCAGGAATCGCTAAACCCAGTGTATGCAGCTGGGGCTTTTTCTCTAAAGAATGGAGCGGGGCAACCCCCTGAACAATACCGGTAAACATCTTGCACCTCATTGAGTTCATCGCCCGACTGGCGTTTCATCTTTATTCACTGCATCTCTCTATACTGCATCTGCTGAATCAGGTTGTGCGCATTAGGAAACCTCTGATCAAGGTCACAAGCGCAGTCGTTCATCAGAGGCTTTTTAGAAATCAGCTTCGGCCTCGCTGCTGGCCTCTGGCTGCTCACCGCTCAGCAGCACATGCACTTCTAGCAGTGCGCGGACCTGATCTTCTGCCCGCTCTGGATCAAGACCAAGAAAATCCAGTGTTTCACGGTAAGTCTGCTGCCATAGGGGCGCATCACCGATCAGCTCTGCAGCTGGCTGGAGTTCAAAGCTCATCTCCTGACCTGCAGCATCAAACAAGCGACTCAACCAAGCCTCAGCCGGTATCATGGCTGTCAGATACAGCACCTCATCCTGCTGGTCATAGAGGAATTCACGCACGATTTCAGCCGGCGCATAGGCCTCAGCGGCATCGGCCTCCCAGAGGGGCTGATCCTCTTGCGCCCAGGCCTCATCAGGTGCAATTCGCGCCTGCTTAATCTGCCCGGTCGGCAAGGACCAGGCGATATACAAGGGTGGACTGTCCAGCTCCTGCGTTGCCGCTTCAATCGCAATAAATGTGGGAAAGCTCACAGCAGGTCTCCTAATCGGTCAGTGGATTCAACGCGGGGCAGACCGAAGAGACGGCACGCATTGGCCGTTGTGATGGCCGCCACTCGCTCTGGGCTTTCTCCGCGCTCGGCCGCGATCTTGGCGATCACCCAAGGCAAAAAAGCCGGCTCATTACGCCCTTTCTTCGGTTTTGGTTTGATAGTGCGCGGCACCAGCCAGGGTGCATCAGTTTCAACTAACAAGCGATCAGCAGGGATGGATTTCACCAGCGTCGCCAACTCTTGACCTCGCCGCTCGTCACACACCCAACCCGTAATCCCGATATAAAGATCCAAGTCCAAATAGCCAAACAGGGCCTTTTTATCACCAGTGAAGCAGTGCAACACGCCACCAGCCAGATCATCGCGCCAGCTGGTCAGCCGCTCTAACATCGGCTGCGCGGCATCACGCTCATGTAAAAAAAGGGGCTTTTTCACCTCGGCAGCCAACTCAAGCTGCGCCTCAAAAGCCAACAACTGCGCTGATTCTGGTGAAAAAAGGCGATTGTAGTCTAGGCCTGTTTCCCCGACTGCCACACAGCAGGGATCCGCCAGCAAAGCGGTCAGAGTCTGCTGCCAATCCGGCTGCCATTGACTGGCATGATGAGGATGGACGCCCGCTGTCGAGCGCAGCTGCTGAGGATACTGCTGCGCCAGCGCCAAGCTCTGTTCACTGCATTGGATCTGGGTGCCGGTTAAAATCTGCCAGATGACACCGGCCTCCTGCGCTCGTGCGATCACGGCTTCTCGATCAGCATCAAAAACAGCATCCAGCAGATTCACCCCGATATCGACTAATGCCTCTTCTGCCACGGGCGCTCCTTTTATTCGCATCAAAAGCGCTATCCTACAACAAAAAGCGACTGGGCCTCTAATCTCCGCCCACTACCAGGGAATCGGCTGTCCATCCCATGCAAAAAAACCACCCGTCTGCTCCGGCGTTAAACCACGCAGCACCTGAAGCAGATAAGCCGCAGACTGCCTTGCATCAAATAGCTGCGCAGCCGGTACGCGTGCTTGAAAGGGGGCCGAAAGCGGTGTGTCCGTTGTTCCCGGATGCAGTGTCACACAGAGACTACCAGGGTGGGTGCGACGCAATTCAATCGCGGCTGTATGCATCAGCTGATTCAAGGCCGCCTTACTGGCACGATAGGCATACCAGCCGCCTAAGCGATTATCGCCAATACTCCCCACACGCGCCGATAAGGACGCAATCACCACAGGCCGCTGCTTGTTGAAGTAAGGCTGCAACTGCTGAAGCAACAAAAGATGATTGAGCGCATTATGCGTCAGGCTGGTCATCAAGGACTGGCGCTTGAGCTGCTGCAGGGATTTTTCTGGCTGAAGATCTTGCGCCTGATCATGCAGAATCCCAGATGTATTGATCAGCCAATCCACTGGATGCCTAGACTGCTGCGCCCAAGCTGCTACCTGCTGGTCATCCGCTAAATCCAGTTGATAACACACCAGACGTGGATCTTGCTCAGCCAAGGCCATCAACGCCGTACCAGAGCGACGATAGAGGGCGCTGATCTGCGTCCAGTGCTTTTCCGCCAGACAGCTTTCCACCAGAGCGAGACCGATACCACTCCCAGCGCCTGCAATAATAAGATGCATCTGCTACCTCTTGACTCATCGTGGTGAGAGATTCAACTAAGCTTGCCAAAAATAGAACAAAACTTATACACTAGCTTAACTCAAGTTTTTCTAACCCGCCATGCCAAGGTAAGCCACATGCCCGCTGCTCAGCTCTACTATGATGCTTCTTGCGGCCTCTGCCGACGTGAGATTGATCATCTGCGACCTCAACTTGAACCCCAGGTCGCGCTGGTGGATATCAGCCAAGCCGATTTTGTTCCACCCGCAGGCTATACACTGGAACAGCTTTATCGGCGCATCCACTTCTTTGATGGGCAGCAGATGCATATTGGCTATGCCGCCTCGGTTGCTTATTGGCGCGCGGCTGGTTTGAAGAAAACCGCTTGGCTGCTGAACCTGCCACTGATAAGGCACGTTGGTCATCTTGTTTACGAGCTGTGGGCCAGATGGCGCAGCCGCCACCTGCGTTGCGATCTTTAGCCTCTTATTGCTTCTACCTGCTTCTGCTCAGAAAATATATGCACTGAAGACCTGCCTTTTCTGGTCAGTTGTCTCTTTTTTCACTAGTATGTGAATAAACGGCATTCACTAACAAAAGAAGAAATCACCAAGAGGGCTTTTTCATGGCCGGAGTCTTAGCTAGCGTTGATTCACGCACACAACTCGTCGGGCAGAATCGTCTTGAACTGCTGATGTTTAAACTCCACAGTCAGCAGCTGTTTGCGATTAACGTGTTTAAAGTACAGGAAGTACTGCGCCTCCCCAAACTGGTGAACCTGCCCGGCCATCATCCTCATGTTGTCGGCGTGGCGCATCTGCGTGGCCAAACCGTACCGGTCATTAATCTGGCTCAGGCCATCGGTATGCCGCCCTTACAGCCAGGTGAAGCCAGTAACTTGATTGTGACTGAATACAACTCAACCGTGCAGGCTTTCTTGGTGGGCGCGGTGGATCGCATTGTCAACCTGAATTGGGAAGACATCATGCCACCGCCACGCACTACAGGTCGGCAGCATTATCTCACCGCAATTACGCGGCTAGAGCAGCAGATTATTGAAATCATTGATGTTGAAAAGGTGCTGGCTGAAATCAACCCCTATGCGGTGCTCGTCGACACCAGCAATCTCGAAGCGGAACTGCTGGCCGCTGCCAAGGACATGGAAATCCTGATGGTGGATGATTCACCCACTGCGATTTCTCAGGTGCGTCAAGCCCTCGAACCCCTTGGCATTACCCTGCATACCGCCACTAACGGTAAGAACGGCCTGAATCAACTCAAGGCCTGGGCTGCCGATGGTGAGCAGGTTCCTGAAAAACTGCTGATGTTGATCACCGATGCCGAGATGCCCGAAATGGATGGCTATAGCCTGACGACAGCGGTGCGCCAAGATCCACAGCTCAAAGATTTATTTGTTGTGCTGCATACTTCGATGTCAGGCAACTTCAATAAAGCCATGGTTGAGAAGGTCGGCTGTGACGACTTCTTATCTAAATTCCAGCCCAAGCTCCTCGCGGCGCTGGTCGAAAAACGTATCCGAGAAAAAATCGGGCAAGCTTAGGTTATTCATTCCTTCCCATGACACTGCTGCGCTTTGAACATCTTCATCTGGCCTATGGCCCAACCCCACTGTTAAATGATGCCAACCTCACTCTGGAAAAGGGTGAGCGGGTGGCACTTCTTGGACGCAATGGTGCCGGTAAATCCTCGCTGCTCAAACTGGTCGCTGGTGATATTCAGCCGGACGGCGGCGATTTGTGGCGCAAACCCGGCCTTAAAATTGGCGTCCTGCCTCAGGTCTTACCTGCTGCGGATGATCGCGATGTCTACGAGGTCGTCGCACTCGGTCTGGCTGAGGCTGGCCGTCTTCTTGAGGCTTTTCACCATCTCACTCAGCTTCCACCCGATCAGGTCGATCTGGACAAGATGGATGCCCTGCAGCATCAGCTGGATGCCTGTGATGGCTGGTCACTCGGCCAGAAGGTTGAACAACTACTGAAACGCCTGCATCTGGATGGCAGCGCTAAGATGGCTTCTCTGTCAGGCGGCTGGCGGCGTCGTGTGGCCTTAGCCCAAGCCTTGATCAGCGAGCCCGATCTCTTACTGCTCGATGAGCCGACCAACCATTTGGACATCGAAACCATCCAGTGGTTAGAAGAACAGATTAAAGCCTTTAATGGCGCGGTGTTACTGATCACCCACGATCGGGCCTTTATGCAAAATCTAGCCACACGGATGCTGGAGCTGGATCTAGGCCAAATCATCAGCTGGGAAGGCGGTTACCAGGATTTTCTGGCCTATAAGGCTCATCAGCTTGAAGTCGAAGCACGACATCAAGCGGCTTTTGATAAAAAACTCGCTCAAGAAGAAGTCTGGATACGTCAAGGTATCAAGGCACGCCGCACCCGTAATGAAGGCCGCGTGCGCGCCCTGCAAGAACTACGCAAAGAAAGGGCCGCCCGTTTACAGCGTCAGGGTAAGGCAGATATTCAGCTCGAAGCGGCCGGACAATCAGGCAAGCTGGTCGTTGAACTGAAAAATGTCTCACACAGCTATGGTGATCAACCCGTCATTCGCGATCTCAGCACGCGTATCCAGCGCGGTGACAAGATCGGTCTTTTGGGGCGCAACGGCGCAGGTAAAACCACACTGCTCAAGATCCTGCTTGGTCAGCTGACACCAGAAGCCGGTGAAGTCAAACTCGGCACACAGCTTGAAGTGGCTTATTTTGATCAGCTGCGCGGCCAGTTAGACCCGAGCAAAACGGTCCTGGATAACCTGGCTGAAGGGCGCACCAGTGTCACGATTAATGGGCGCGATAAGCATGTGATTGGCTACCTACAGGATTTTCTGTTTACGCCTGATCGAGCACGCCAGCCAGTCAGCGCGCTTTCTGGTGGAGAACAAAATCGCCTGCTGCTGGCCAAGCTCTTCGCCAAGCCTGCCAACTTACTGGTGATGGATGAGCCAACCAATGATCTGGACCTTGAGACGCTCGAACTCCTCGAAGAGCTACTGCTGAATTACGAAGGCACACTGCTGCTGGTCAGCCATGATCGCGCCTTCTTGGATAGCGTGGTCACAGGTATTCTGGCCTTTGAAGAGCAGGGACGCATTAAGGAATATGTTGGCGGCTATGAAGACTGGCTACGCCAAGGCGGGCGTTTTCCAGAGCTTGGCAGCAACAAAGGCGCGGCACAAATCTCTCGTTTAGAAGAGGTGTCTCCGCCAGCTGCGCCCACTGCGGCTGTACAACCCAAAGTGGAGACAGCACCAACCAAAAAGCTCAGCTACAAGTTGCAGCGTGAACTCGATCAGCTTCCCGCTGAGATCGAGGCTCTGGAAACTGCGATTGCCGCACAGGAAGCCAAGATCAGCCAAGCTGATTTTTACCAGCAAAGCTCTGAAGTGGTCGCTCAAGAGCTGGCGGACCTCGAAGCCTTACAGGCAGAGTTAGAAGGCAAAATGGAACGCTGGCTGGAACTTGAAGCGCTCTAAAACTCGATACACTCTAGGGTAGACAGCTGAAAGCAACCCCACTTCATGGACGAAGTGGGTTCCTTAAAAAAGATCCACCGAGCCGGTTTTAGGCCGCTTCTCTTTCATCAAGCCTTGATCCAAAAGCTCCTGATAAAAATGAAGCTGATTACGACCATGACTTTTGGCGTAGTAGAGCGCCTGATCAGCCTGATCAAGCAGCGAAGAGGCCAAATGCCGATTAGTCAGCTGCACCACACCAATACTGGCGGTCACCTGCCCAACCTGAGGGAAGGGATAGCTTTCTATCGCACGATGCAGGCGTGTAAAGAGCTTTTTCGCTTCTGCTAAACCACCACAGTGAGCGACGATCACAAATTCCTCACCACCAAAACGATAGAGATAGTCTGTACGGCGAAAGTTCTGCTGCATCAAGCGCGAGATCAGTATCAATACTTCATCACCAAAGATATGGCCATAGGTGTCATTGACCTGCTTAAAGTGATCAATATCCAGTACCGCCATCCAGTGATGATCAACCTTAGCGGCCAAGACACGGCGGCGATCATCTGCATCAGCAAGAATATTGGGATCAATCAACTCTTGGCTGATGCGTAAGAAGTTCTCATCAAAGGTTTTCCGATTCAGCAGCCCTGTCAGCTCATCCGTTTGCGCATCTTCGAGCAGGCGGCAGAAGTTATGATAAATACGAAAGAAACTGCTGATCAGATGTTCTTCCGTTGCCACCAGTGGTTCTTGACTGCCGATCAATAGGCAAAAGTGGATGTCATGCATATCCACTACAGGAAAGGCACACAGATAGGAAGCATCCGCTGCCTGCACAAAACAAGGCTGCCCCTGCTGCAAGGCACGACGAACCAAGTCTGAAGCGGGCTGAGATTGCGCCTGCTCTGGTTGCAGCTCGACGACATCGGACTGGGCGGGCTGGTAACTGAGCGCGATCAATAGTCGGTAGGCCTCATCCACCTTGTATAACTGCAAGGAGAGTGGATTTAAGATTTCATGCAGGGTTTTCAACAGGCTCAGCTCTAAACGCTGGACATCCCTGTAGCTGGTAATGTGCGCTAGGCTGTCTAGCAACTGATGAAGTCGATGAGGCATAGTCTGACCAGAAATCCATAATCAAGTTGATTCCAATATGCTACATGAAGCTTGTCAGCGAGTTAACAAAAAAACACCAAAAATCACCTTTTTTGCCCCGAGACATCAACAAAGAGTGCAAACATGCATTAGACATCACTTATAAAAAATCACCACCATGCTATGCTCTGCCTTTTGTTAAGGAAAAATCATGCTTCCACTGAATGTCTGGGGCCTCTCTCTCGGGCAAGCCTTGCTGATTAGCGGCAATATCCTGCTGGTCTCAGTTGGCGCCCTAATTGGCCAGCAGCTGGCCCCCACACCAGCCTACACCACCCTTCCTATCGCTTTACAGTTTTTAGGGCTGATGAGCATCACCCTACCTGCTGCGCTGCTAATGGGCTGGATGGGCCGTAAAATTGGTTTTTTACTCGGCAACCTGCTTGGCCTCGTCGGTGCCGGACTGGCCTATCTTGCTCTACTCGAGCACAGCTTTATATTGTTTTGTAGCGCCACCTTTTTGCTGGGCATGGCCATTGGCGTTGGACAGCAGTACCGCTTTGCCGCAGTCGAGGCCTGCTCTCCCCAGCAAGCTGCACTCGCAATCAGTCTAGTCATGGGTGGAGGCGTACTCGCGGCACTGATTGGTCCCAATTTGGCCATCTGGTCACAGGCCTTTTATCCTGATTCTCCCTTTTTGGGCGCTTTTGCCGCACTATTTGGGCTCTATCTGCTCACACTACTGCTGATTCTGCTACTCCCCTTGCCTCAGCCAAGTCCTCAGGAGCAAGCCAGGGGTGGGCGACCTTATCGTCAGCTGCTCCAACAACCTCAGCTGGTTGCAGCCATTCTCGCGGGCAGTCTAGGCTATGCGGTGATGGTGTTACTGATGACGGCAACACCCCTGGCCATGCATCAGGATGGCTATGCTTTTCACGATACAGCCAGCATTATTCAGTGGCATGTGTTGGGTATGTTTTTGCCTTCGTTTATCACCGGTCGCCTGATTCAGCGCTTTGGCACACGCCATGTGATTCAAGCGGGATGCTGGCTGCTGCTGGGATGTGTTCTGGTCAGTCAGCTTGGCAGAGACTACTGGCACTTCTGGGTTGCGCTGGTGGCGCTTGGCATAGGCTGGAATTTCACCTTTATCGGTGCTACTCACCTGCTGACACAAAGCTACGCTCCTCAGGAAAAAGCTCGGGTCCAAGGAATGAATGACTTTTTTGTCTTTGGGTTTTCGGCCCTCGCCAGTCTGCTAGCAGGGCATTTGCATCACTGGCTGGGCTGGGAGCAGCTCAACCTGTGGATGCTACCCTGTATTGCGCTGGTCATGCTTGCACTTTATGGATTGAAACCACGCCAAGCACAGCCAGCACAAAATCACAGCTAACAACGCCAGACGCTAGTTGGCGGCCACTTCGGCATGCTCAAGCAAAAAGTCAACAAAGGCGCGATCAGCAATCGATTGGTACGCGCCTTTTTTCCAAGCAATCGACATATTCAAAAACACGCGCTCTTTGAAGGGGACAGCAATCAAATCGGGTTCATCCTTGAGCACCATTTTCAAAAAAACAGTAATGCCAAAGCCTTGGCGCACAATGGATTTGGTCAGCGGGATCAAGTTGGATTCAAACGCAACCTTGGGAGTCAGCCCGGATTTTTCGCACACACGATCAATAAACTCACGGTGGAAGTAGCCTTCTTTAAAGAGCACCAGCTCTTCTTCAAAGAAATCGGCAAAACTCACCGCATCCATATCAGCAAAACGATGATCAGATGGCACACAGACCACCATTTCTTCTTGTAAGAATGAAACGGCCTCTAAATCGGGGGGCACACGATCAGCGACGATCACCCCCACATCAAGGGTACCTTCACGAATTTTCTTCTGGATGCTGCGCGTGCCATCTTCAAAGACGGCCAGATTCAAATTCTGATGCCGGTGCTTAAAAGCCATCAGAATAGGTGGAAAATAATAGGAACCCAGCATACTTGGAATCCCGATGCGCACCTCTCCCTTGGTCAGGCCACGCGCCTCATTGAGCGCCAGCTCAGCGGCTTCCACCTCATCGAGAATGCGTCGTGCATGCACCAGCAGCAGCGCACCCTCCGCTGTTGGCTTCACCTTCTTTTCACCCCGATCAAGCAAGGACAAGCCGAGCTGCTTTTCCATATTACGAATGGACATACTGACCGCGGGCTGGGCCACACCCAAACGTTCAGCCGCCAAGGTAAAGCTCCCCAAATCAGCCACAGCAACCAGATAACGCAAAGGACGAATATCCATAACATGACCTTATCTTGAGTATTGGTAGGATATATTTCGCTTATTGTATCAGAGGGCGTAGAGTGAGAACACCTCTTGATGTATCACTCTTGTCTATATTTCTTATACCAAACTTAACGCCATGATTAAAGAAAAATCACCCGAATTTTGGCGGGCCACGCTCGCGCTGGGCTGCGGCTCGTTTATGATCTTCAGTAACCTCTATGTCACTCAACCCTTACTCCCTGAATTCAAAACTATTTTTGGCATTTCTTCTTTAGAAGCCAATGCTTCTCTGGCCTTAGCAAGCCTGACCCTCGGCTTATCGCTGCTATTTTATGGCCCCCTGTCTGATGCGCTCGGGCGCAAAAAAATCATGCTAATCACCATGATCGGCGTCGTACTGGTCACCTTTTTACTCGCCTGGGCGCCCAACTACCCTAGTCTTTTGGTCCTACGCGCGATTCAAGGCTTTTTGCTCGGCGGTCTTCCCGCCATTGCGATTGGCTATATGGGGGATGAGTTCTCCAAAAAGGCCGTCGCGCTGGCTGTCGGTTTCTATATTGCCGCCAACTCTCTAGGAGGCATTAATGGCCGGCTTTTTTCAGGCTGGATGGCAGATCTTTTTGATTGGCGAGCGAGCTTCTTGGCTGCTGGTTGCTTATCGTTGGTGTGTTTAGCCGTGTTCTGGTGGGCCTTGCCACCTTCACGTCATTTTCAAGCGCAACGCTTTGGCTGGTCTTCTTTTATACGTCCTTTAGGACTGCATCTGCGTCATCCGCTTCTCTTAGTGGCCTACCTGATTGGCGGGCTGAACTTTTTTATCTTTGTCAATCAATACAGCTATATCACCTATCTGCTAGCAGGTGAGCCTTGGCAGCTCGCCAGTCGCTGGTTGGGCCTACTCTTTTTGACCTATTTAAGCGGCACCTGGGCAGCCAGTATATCTGGACGTGTCGCCTTGGTGCTGGCGCAACCTTACTGTATGGCACTGGGGATCAGCCTGATGCTACTGGGCAGTGGCCTCACTCTCTTCCCTAGCCTGATCAGTATCCTGCTTGGGCTATTGGTGAGCAGTTTTGGCTTCTTTTTCTGTCACTCCAATGCTTCAAGCTGGGTCAGCCGCCAAGCGACCGAAGCGCGCGCCAGTGCCTCAAGCCTCTACCTGGTGTTCTATTATCTCGGAGCCAGCAGCGGTGCTTTTTACCTCGACCCCTTTTGGCGTTGGGCCGCCTGGCCTGGGGTGGTCGCAGGCTCAGTCGTGATCCTGCTGATCACGCTTGGGTGCAGCCTGTGGCTCGCGCGTCAGGATGGACGCACACTCAGCCAGCTCCATGCTGCACCGAATCACACGACACAAGCCGAGAAGCCGCAGGCTTCTTAAAAGGTGTGTGCGGTTTCAGTCAGCGCTTGATAAGCATCCCAGAGCAAACGCATGGCCAGCAGCGTCAGTATCCAATGGATAATGCGTGCAAAACGCTGATCGCTCATGCGTCCAAGAATCTTAAGTCCTAGCCAGGTGCCAACAGCTCCCGCTGCAATCATCAATAGAATCAGGCCAAGCCACTGTTGAAATAAAAAGCCTGCACCACCAAATACCACGGCTTTGGGCAGATGCTGTAAACTCATCGCTGCAGCAAAATTGGCGACGGTACGAAAACGCTCCCCCTGCTGCTGTTGCTTGATAAAGGCCATCACCAACGGCCCTGTTGCCCCAGCAAACATACTCAGAAAACTGGTCGAGATCGCTGTTGCTAAAGTGCCCAAGCGACCTAGGCCAATGCTTGGAATCGCAGGCCCCCAGCATAAAAAGAGAATAAAACCAGCAATAATCAACTGTAGCCAAGCAAGCGGCAGCTGCACCAAAAACACACTGGCGATCCACGCGCCCATCACCGCGCCAGGCGCAAAAATCAGCAGCATCTTAAAATCCAGATGTCGCCAGGTCATCAGCGCCCGATTGGCATTCGAACCTAGCTGCACCATACCATGTACCGGAATAATCGCCGCCGGTGGCAAGATCAGCGCCAAAATGGCGAGTAGCAATACACCACCTCCCACGCCAAAACTGGCCGTCAACACCGACGTCAGCGCGGCGGCCACAATCAGTAGCAGTTGAATACTGGCACTTAATTCAGCGGGAAAAAAAGCCGTCACCTTCGATCTCCTGAGTCAGCACAAAACACATCTAGAGAAGACATCACAAAAAAAGCATAATATTGAGTCTGCATTTTGCTGCATCTTGTCTAGAAGCAGCAGAGAGAGGCCTGATCTCACCTTCGGTCTCATCGCTTTATCCCAGCCATCAGGAGTCAGCCTGTGCTACATTTTGAAATTCTCCCCGTCACCCCCTTTGCGCAAAATGCGACGCTGATCTGGTGTGATCTCACCCAAGAAGCAGCCATCATCGATGCCGGCGGTGAAGTTGATCGCCTCTTGGAGGCCGTGGAACAGCGTGGCCTCAAGCTTACCTATCTATTACTGACCCACGGCCATATCGATCATGCAGGTGGAGCAGCAGATTTAAAAGCCAGAACAGGCGTACCCATCTGGGGCCCCCAGCGTGAAGACCAATTCTGGCTGGATGGTCTCGGTGATCAAAGCCGCCTGTTTTCCTTTCCTGAAGCCAAGCCAGTCACGCCAGATCGCTGGTTAGAAGAAGGAGATCGCATTCAGCTAGGACAGAGCCAGCTGGAGGTCTTGCACTGTCCTGGTCATACACCTGGGCATGTTGTTTTCTATGATGCAGAAAGCCAGTGGGCGCAGGTCGGCGATGTGCTCTTTGCTGGCTCGATTGGCCGGACTGATTTTCCTCGCGGTGATCACGCTACATTGATCGCCTCGATCAAAAACAAACTTCTCCCTCTTGGCGATGCGGTCCGCTTTGTACCTGGGCATGGGCCGATGTCGAGTTTTGGTGCAGAAAAAAGAAACAATCCTTTTCTGCGCTAAACTCAACAAGTCGCACCATCATCGCATTGAAGCAGCATCTGGTGCTGGCTGACTCGACTAAAGGATAGGTCGATCAGCCGCAACAAGTTAAAACAAGCGTTTGTCTGCAAACCCGCATAATGCTAGAGTGCAAAGATGACTGCTTCTTCGCGACCCATCTAAAAAAAATAACTGGAGACCTTCTATGCAGCAGCTCTTCTCTCGCTGTTTGGTTTTTATGATGCTGCTTGGCTTGCTCTTTCCTGGCCTGGCTTCAGCACAACAGCAACTCCTCCGCCCTGCTCTCCCTTCTGCCTTAGCGGCGTCCAGCCTGTTACTGGACATCAGTGCCGCAGGTGAGCGCCTGGTCAGTGTAGGAGAACGCGGCCATATCGTTTTCCAAGATCCTCAACAGGACTGGCAGCAAGCCGAGGCGCCTGTCATTGCGCACCTCACAGGTGTTGACTTTGCCAATGATCAACTCGGTTTTGCCGTTGGCCATGAAGGCATCATTCTGCGCACCCGTGATCAGGGCAGCCACTGGGAGCTGGTTCACCATGAACTGACTGCCGCCCCAGTGCGTGCTGAAGCCAAGCTGCCTGAACTTGAGCTGGCTCTTGAGCAGGCCCAGGAAGCGGATGATCTGGTGGATATTGAATACCTCGAAGAACAGCTCGATCTGCTCTATTTCGCACTGGAAGCCGAGGAAGTCTCGCCTTTGCTGGATATCCTGATGTTTTCACCCAGCCAGGGGCTCGCGGTGGGTGGTTATAACCTGGCCCTGATGACCGAGGATGCAGGTGAAAGCTGGACACTGGTCAGCGACCGGATTCCCAACTGGGAGGGCCGCCATCTTAACGCCATCACGCAGGACCCCCAGGGCAGGCTCTATATTGCCGGTGAAGGCGGTGTTGTGTTTCTCTCCGAAGACCAAGGTGAGAGCTGGGAAGATATCTCGGTTGACTATGACGGTTCCTTGTTTGGTGTGATCGCCACAGAAGAGCAGCTCTTTGCCTTTGGTCTGCGCGGCCACCTGTTCATCAGCGATAGCGCCGGTGCCAGCTGGGAAGAAGTTCCAACGCCAACAGAACAAACACTGAACGCAGGGCTGATTCTGGGTGAACGCCTACTGCTGGTGGGCCAAAATGGCCTTTATTTATATGGCGAGCCACATCAGCTCCAGGCGCTCCAACTGCCTCAGCGCCAATCTCTGGTGTCCGTGATCGCGCAAGACCAGCAGATCATCGCTGTTGGCCGCGCAGGCGTGCATCGCCTGATGATTCCTCAAGATGCTGATTCACTTTAAGGGAAGCCGCTGATGACTTCACAAGAACAACAAACCACCGCTGAACTGGATCGCCAAGCCCCTTGGCTTGAACGTGTCATTTTCCATGCGCGCCCACTCTGGCTTGGCCTGCTGCTGCTGGTCACGATCTTCTTGGCAACACAAGCCGTGCAAGTCAAGCCCGAAGCCAGTTTTGAAAAACTGATTCCCCTCTCCCACCCCTATATCGAGAATTTCATGGAGCGTCAGGATGACCTGCGTGGACTCGGGAATGCCGTACGCATCGTCGTGACGGTAGAAGAGGAGGGCGCGGATATTTTCAGCGCGGCCTATATGCAGCGCCTGCAAGAAGTCTATGACGAGGTGCGCTTCCTACCCGGCGTCGATCAGTCTGCAGTCCGCTCTCTGTGGGACCCAGCTGTGCGCTGGACCCAGGTCACTGAAGAGGGTTTTGAAGGTGGCACCGTCATCCCTGATACCTATGATGGCAGCGCAGAAAGCCTCGAAGTCCTGCGTGAAAACGTGCTGCGTTCAGGACAGGTTGGCATTCTGGTGGCGAATGACTTTCGCTCTACCATCGTACTGGCACCGCTGGTCGAAATGGTTGATGGACAACCGCTGAACTACCAAACCTTCTCGCATTCTTTAGAGGAAATCCGTGATCGTTTTAGCGATGACACCTTTCAAATTCGGATTATCGGTTTTGCCAAGCTGATTGGTGATTTGATTGATGGCGCTACACAAGTCGGCTTCTTCTTCCTGATCGCACTGGCGATTACCTTTGTACTGCTCTTCCTCTATTCGCGCTGCTTCAAGAGCTCGATTATTCCACTGGTCTGTTCAGTGATTGCCGTTGTCTGGCAGCTTGGGCTTCTCAAGCTCATGGGCTTTGGCTTAGATCCCTACTCGATGCTGGTCCCCTTTTTGGTGTTTGCGATTGCCGTCTCCCACGGCGTGCAGGTCATCAACGCGATGGCGATTGAAGCCTCACATGGTCATAGCCGCTTAATGGCTGCCCGTCTGGCCTTCCGCAGCCTGTATGTGGCCGGTATTCTGGCGCTGGTCTCGGATGCCATTGGCTTTATGACGCTGTTGTTTATTGATATTCAGGTGATTCAAGAGCTGGCCATTGCGGCTGCCTTGGGTGTCGCGGTGATCATCCTCACCAACCTACTGTTGCTGCCTTTGATCATGTCTTATCTGGGCGTGGGTAAAACCAGCATTATTCGTGCTGAACGCAAGCGTCAAGAAACCTCGCCCATCTGGCATCGTATCTCCTTTTTCAGTCACAAGAAGGTGGCGCCCTGGTCTTTACTGGTCGCGTTAATCTTGGGTGTGGTGGGTTTGATTGGGAGTGCCCAGCTTCAAATCGGGGATCTTGATGAAGGTGCGCCCGAGCTGCGCCCAGATTCACGCTATAACCTCGATAATGCTTATGTCACACGCAACTATGCGACCAGTGCGGATGTGCTGGTGGTGATGGTGGAAACACCCGAGCAGGGTTGTGTTGCCTTTGAAGCACTCGAAGCCGTCGATCGTCTTGAATGGCAGATGCGTAATCTAGAGGGCGTACAAGGCACTATGTCGCCATCCTATATTACCCAAAGGGTGATCGCTGGTTTTAATGAAGGCAACCTGAAGTGGGAGGCCTTATCACGCAACCAGTTTGTCCTGAATCAGGCCATGAGCAACCTGCCCGCTGGGATGATCAATAACCAGTGTGATCTGCTCCCCGTGATTCTATATCTGGAAGATCATAAGGCCGATACGCTGGTGCGTGTCACGCGCGAGATCGAGGCCTTTGCGGCCGAGAACAACTCTGAGGCTGCGGTCTTTATGCTCGCAGCCGGCAGTGCAGGTATTGAAGCCGCCACCAATGAAGAAATCGCCCGCGCACAAACCTTTATGCTGATCTTTGTCTACGCGGTTGTGGCCGCTCTGGTGTTGATCACCTTCCGCTCTTGGCGTGCGGTGATCTGTATTGTCGCACCACTGGGATTGACCTCGGTGCTCTGCCAAGCGCTGATGGCCCAGCTTGGAATTGGCGTCAAGGTCGCCACCCTGCCCGTCATTGCACTCGGGGTGGGTATCGGCGTGGACTATGGCATCTATATCTATTCACGTTTAAGCCAATATCTGCGTGAAGGCGAGAATCTGCAAGATGCCTATTACCACACGCTGCGCTCAACAGGTAAGGCGGTCAGCTTTACTGGTCTCACCCTGGCCATCGGTGTCGGAACTTGGGTCTTCTCACCGATCAAATTCCAGGCGGATATGGGGATACTGCTCACCTTTATGTTTATCTGGAACATGATCGGCGCGCTGTGGTTACTGCCTGCCTTTGCACGCTACCTGCTGAAAGATCAGGTGATTGCCAAGGATCAAGCCCACCCTGCAACCCAAGCATCCTAAGCCTAGGGGGAGTAAAATCCCCCATCCACAAAAAAAGCCCCAAGCATAGCAAGGGGCTTTTTTGCTTTTCAGGTAGCATCAGTGTGAAGAGTTAAACGCTCACATTAATGGTATGACCTGAACGTCCTTCTGGTGCTGGAACTGAACCCATCAGCGCCATAATGGCATCACCTTGTACTTCCTGTGCCTGCTTGACGACACTCACTTGCGCCTCAAGTCGGACTTGCGCATCACGCTGTGCCAGCGTTGAGCGCACCAAAACTTCCGGGTTAACTGCTGAAATATCCATACTTCACCTTTGCGGATGAGGATAAAGACCCTATGGATCACATAAGGATGAAACCTAAGCCTAACAGCCTCTGCCTGAAAATGCACAAGACGGCTACTGATTCACATTGAATGCATCTTCCCAACTCAGCGGCATGAGCCTAGAACAGAGGTTTCTTAGCACTGAATAAGAATCTATGTATAATCCTTGAGCCTTGTTTTTTCGCTATTTCAATTTCAGGATGCACCCACCATGCTGCTGATGATCGACAACTTTGACAGTTTCACCTATAACCTCGTCCAATATTTTTCTGAACTCGGTGCCTCTGTCATCGTTGAACGTAACGATCGTCTGACGCTGGAACAGATAGAAGAACTCAACCCAACCCATCTTGTCATCTCTCCCGGCCCCTGTACACCGAATGAAGCCGGTATCTCTTTAGCGGCGATCCAGCATTTTGCTGGCAAACTGCCAATTTTGGGCGTCTGTTTAGGGCATCAGGCCATAGGGCAGGCTTTTGGCGCCAAGGTCGTCAGAGCGCCTCAGGTGATGCACGGCAAAACCTCTTGGATCGAGCATCAAGGTCAGGGGGTTTTTGCCGGTCTACAGCAACCGCTGAATGTCACTCGCTATCATTCTCTGGTCATTGATGAAGCCAGCCTGCCCGCTTGCCTTGAAGTGACCGCGCGCGTGGCTCAGGATGACCCCACACCTGGATTAATTATGGGTGTCAAACACCACTCTCTGCCGATTGAAGGCGTTCAGTTTCATCCTGAATCCATCTTGTCTCAGCAGGGTCATGCCTTGTTGAAGAACTTTCTCAATACCCCACCTCCTCTAGCCCAAGCGAGCTGAAATCATGTCTATTCAACACGCGATCGATCAAGTCTCCCGCTTTGAGCATCTAGATCACGCCACCATGACCCAGATCATGCAAGAAATCATGAGCGGCCAAGCTGAGCCAATGCAGGTCAGCGCGCTGCTGCTCGGTCTCCGTATGAAGGGTGAAACCGTCGAAGAAATCACTGCTGCCGCTCAGGTCATGCGCGCTCTGGCTACACCTGTCCATCTGCCAGATATGGAGCTCGTCGATCTGGTCGGCACAGGTGGCGATGGCGCCCATCTCTTTAATGTCTCCACCTGTGCCAGCTTTGTCGTCGCTGCCGCTGGAGGCAAGGTGGCCAAGCATGGCAATCGCTCTGTCTCTTCCACCAGTGGCAGTGCTGATGTGCTCGAAGCGGCTGGTGTTTATCTCAATCTGGATGCGGCGGCTGTCCAGCGCTGCGTCGAAGCACTCGGCGTCGGCTTTATGTTTGCCCCCCAGCATCATAGTGCGATGCGCCACGCGGTGGCACCACGTCAAGCGCTGGGTATCCGCACCCTGTTTAACCTGCTTGGCCCCTTAACCAATCCTGCCGGAGCGCAACATCAGCTCCTTGGTGTTTATAGTGCCAAGCTGGTCACGCCTTTAGCCAAGGTTCTACAGCAACTGGGTGTGCGCCACGCCTTGGTGGTCAGTGGTGCAGAAGGTCTGGATGAAATCTCGATTGCTGGCCCAACCCATGTTGCTGAGCTTAAACAAGGTGAGATCCATGAGTACACCATCTCACCTGAGGACTATGGTTTAGATCGCCAATCACTAGAGGCTTTGAAGGTTGCCTCAGCCCAGGAATCACTGCAACTGATGCGCGAAGTACTGAACAATCAAGCTGGCCCAGCCTTGGATATGGTGCTGCTGAATGCAGGTGCAGCCCTCTACGCTGCTGATATCGCCGAATCCATGATTGAAGGCGTCGCGCTGGCACAGGATGCCATCGCCTCTGGACAGGCAATGGAAAAACTCAAAGCCCTAATCAGCCTGACCCAAAGCCTTAACCCAGGAACTGCTGCATGAATGCCAATCTCCCTACGATTCTGAAGACCATCGTCGCCCGCAAGCACCAAGAGGTGGCCGAACGTAGCCGCCACTGCCCCACGGCCAGCTTGATCCACAAGGCTCAGCAGGCCGATACGCCACGTGGTTTTGCTCAAGCCTTGATCGATCGTGCTCAGGCTCAACAGCCCGCTATTATTGCTGAGATTAAAAAAGCCTCTCCGAGCAAGGGTGTGCTGCGTGAGGATTTTATTCCTGCAGAAATTGCACAAAGATACGAGGCCTGTGGCGCAGCCTGTCTTTCTGTGCTGACTGATCATGATTTTTTCCAAGGCCATGAAGATTATTTGCAAGCCGCCCGCGCGGCCTGCCGCCTGCCTGTCATTCGCAAGGATTTTATTGTTGATCCTTATCAGGTCTATGAAGCGCGCGCCATCGGTGCCGATGCCATTTTATTGATTGCCGCCTGCCTTGAAGACCAGCCCATGCAAGAGCTGAATCTTCTGGCGCATGAACTCGGTATGGATGTGTTGATCGAGGTACATAATCAAGCTGAACTAGAACGTGCCTTGCTTCTTCCTAACCGGTTGATTGGCATCAATAACCGTGATCTGCACAGCTTTGAAGTCAGCCTGCAACACACCTGGGATCTGTTGCCACTGATTCCAGAAGATCGCCTGGTGATCACCGAAAGCGGCCTGATCTCACGCGATGATGTGCTGGCTATGCAGGAGCGCCAAGTACAGGGCTTTCTCGTTGGTGAAGCCTTTATGCGTGCGGCCGATCCAGGGCAAGCGTTACAAGCCATGTTTTTTCCTGCGCGCTGATGCGTCGCAGCCCTTTTCTCTTCACAAAGGTCATGTGCATGCAAGTTAAAGTCAAATGGGTCGATGGTGTGCAATTTGTGGCTGAGTCAGGCACAGGCCACTCAGTGGTTCTGGACGGCCCTGAGGCCTCAGGTGGTCGCAATACTGGCCCACGTCCAATGGAAATGCTGCTGATGGGACTCGGTGGATGCAGCAGCTACGATGTGGTCACCATCTTACAAAAATCTCGCCAGCAGCTGGTGGACTGTGCCGTGGACATCCAAGCGGAGCGTGTTGATAGCGTGCCAGCGGTGTTCAGCAAAATCCACCTGCACTTTGTGGTGACGGGCAAGGATCTCAAGCCCACTCAAGTCGAGCGTGCGGTGCAGCTGTCTGCCGAAAAATACTGCTCGGCTTCGATCATGCTCGGTCAAGCAGGTGTCGAGATCACCCACAGCCACGAAATCATCGAGGTTTAACCTCTCGCCTCTCTTCAGGGCTTCAGGGCTTCAGGGCTTCAGGGCTTCAGGGCTTCAGGGCTTCAGGGCTTCAGCCTCAATTGAAGCCCTGCTCAAGATCAGCTTGGCCCTGCCCTCTTATTCCATAAAGAAATATCAAAAGCCTTAGTTATTATTTTTTAAACCACCTCAGAGTCAGTAGACTAGCGCCTGAACGCTTGAACCCTGTCTGTGGAGTGGTTATGCCCCTGATTAAAAATCGTCAACTGGTCGACAATGACCCTTGGTACTTTATCCAAGCAGATGAAACACCGCCGAACCACCAGCCTGTCGTCTGGCCTCTGCGTGATCTCACTGCCCCACCGGCTAGCCTCGCTGTGGCCTGCACCACCGAAGATGATATTGCACCGCTGCTAAGCTGGGTGAATCAACTACAGATGATCGCGATTGAGTTTCCTGCCTTTCGTGATGGACGCGGCTTCAGCCTGGCGCGTTTGATCCGCCGTGCTGGTTTTCAGGGTGAGCTGCGCGCGCGTGGTCATCTATTACGGGATCAACTCGCCTTCTTGGAAAGCTGTGGCTTTAACGCCTTTGAGCTGACAGAGCAGCAGCTGACACAGGCTGATCTGACCGCTTTTGGCGAGATCTCCGTGCATTATCCAGGGCAGCCCCATGTCGCTTAATGATTTTCTGAAAGCACCCAGCCGTGCCCAAGCAGCACTGACACCAGCACTGGAGGCCAAGTACCAGACTCTCTGCGCTCGTCTCAAAGAGGCCAGTGAGGAGTTTGGGCAAGATATCACCTTTGCCAATAGCCTCGGTGCCGAAGATATGCTGATCACTGGCTGCCTCGCCGAGCAGTCACTGGCGATCCCACTGTTTGTGCTCGATACCGGCCGCCTGCCTGAACCAACACTGAATCTATTAGCCGAAGTGCAAAAACGCTGGCCGCAGCTTGATCTGCAGGTTTTTTATCCTGCTCCTGAAGCCTTGCAAGCTTGGGTCAAGCAAGAAGGTATCAATGCTTTTTATCGCTCCATTGAGCTGCGTAAAAGCTGCTGTGCACTGCGTAAACTGGAGCCGCTCCAGCGCGCTTTAGCGGGCAAGCAGGCGTGGATCACTGGCCTGAGGCGCGCACAATCTATCACCCGTGAGCAGCTGGCACTGCGTGAATGGGATGCCGCGCAACAACTCACCAAGATCAACCCCCTGTTTGATTGGGAAGAGGATGAGGTGTGGCAGGTGCTTCGTACACGGCACTGGCCCTACAATATTTTGCATGATCAAGGCTATCCGAGCTTGGGTTGCGCACCCTGTACTCGTGCGATTGAACCGGGAGCCGATCCGCGCTCTGGACGCTGGTGGTGGGAGCAGGCAGAGCAGCGCGAATGTGGCCTGCATCCTGCTCGGCCTACACAAGTCACCCCCTAGTCTTCTTTGGCCGTATTTCTGTTTGGATAAAGGTGCACTCTTGGACTATTTACCTCTGTTTTTCAATTTACGCCAACAGCCAGTGTTACTGATTGGTGGTGGCGAGGTTGGCCTGCGTAAAGCCCGCTTGTTGATCAAAGCTGGTGCGCAGGTCGAGCTGGTCGCGCTGAGTGTGCATCCTGATCTCAAGACTCTGATTCAGGAACAACAAGGCCAGATCCATTATGCCGAATATGCCGACACCTATTTAGAGGGTAAAAAGCTCGTTATTGCCGCAACGGATGACCAGCCACTGAATGAGCGGGTTTATCAGGCCTGTCAAGCACGCGGCATTCCCGTCAATGTGGTTGACCAGCCAGCCCTGTGTAGCTTTATCTTTCCTGCAATTGTTGATCGTTCCCCACTGGTGATTGCCATCTCTTCAGCAGGTAAGGCGCCTGTTCTGGCACGCCTGTTGCGCGCCAAGCTTGAGAGCTGGATACCCACTCGTTATAGCGATCTGGGGCAGCTGGCTGGGCGCTTTCGTGAGGCAGTCAAAGCGCGCTTTGGCTCGATCAATCAACGGCGCTACTTTTGGGAAAAGGTGTTTTCTGGCCCGATTGCAGAGCGAGTTTTTAATGGCCAGATGCCTGAAGCTGAACGACTTCTCCAAGCCGAGTTAGAGGCGGCAGAGGGATCATCAGCAGGTGTCGGAGAGGTGTATCTCGTTGGTGCAGGTCCTGGAGACCCTGAGCTGCTGACTTTTAAAGCCCTGCGCCTGATGCAGCAAGCCGATGTCGTACTTTATGACCGGCTCGTCTCCGCAGAGGTTCTCGAACTCTGCCGACGCGATGCAGAGCTGATTTATGTTGGCAAAAAGCGCGATCACCATCACCTGCCACAGCCTGATATCAACCAGCTGCTGGTTGAAAAAGCCCGTGCAGGCCATCGTGTGTTGCGTCTCAAAGGTGGAGATCCTTTCGTGTTTGGCCGTGGCGGTGAGGAGCTAGAAGAGCTGAAAGCCGCTGGCGTACCCTTTCAGGTTGTCCCGGGGATCACCTCGGCCAATGCCTGCTCAGCCTATGCCGGTATCCCCTTGACCCACCGCCACTATGCACAGTCGGTGAAGTTGATTACCGGGCAGCTGAAAAACCGTACCAGTGAACTCAACTTTGCTGAAATGCGTGCGCCCAACCAGACGCTGGTCTTTTATATGGGCTTGCATACCCTGGAGCTGATTGTCGCTGGATTACGCGAAGCCGGAAAACCCGCGAGCACCTTGATTGCGTTGATTTCCAAAGGCAGCACGCCAGAGCAAAAAGTCTTGGTTGGCACTTTGGAAACCATTGTGGCTCAGCAGGCCGAAGCCCAAATTGAAGCCCCTGCCTTAATTATTGTCGGCGAGGTGGTCTCCTTGCATCATCAGCTGGCTTGGTTTAACAACCCTGCCCCGACTATCGCTGTACAAGGACCACTCAGCCAAGCCGCACCGAAGCTGCATTCAACCTCGGCCTGAAAACCAGCCGCATGGCGATTGGGATCGACCTCGATCGCCTAAGCGGATTCAGGCTCAGGCTGAGGCGCTAAACGCCGTGTCGCCTCAATATAGTCCATCAATAACTTACGCTGCTCAGCCGACATAGGCTGAAAGCGCACCGCAATTCGGATCTGATCATCACGAGCGGGATGCAAGGGATCAGCCTCAAGACGAATAATTTGACAGGGTAGCTCACCTGTTGCGCCACTATTGGGCAAGGTGATCCCTAAGTGTGCCAAGCTAAACACGCCTAATGTCTTGGTTGGCTCAAAAGGCGCGAGCAGCAGCAATCCAGACAAAGAAACATCCAGTAGATCAGCCGCTATAGGTTGCTCGGCCTGCGCCCATTTGAGCATCAACTGCTGCCCACGCGTGGCCTTAATGCGCTCGGCATTGCGCCGCTCCATCCGTCCGCGCGCTAACAGCACCTTTTCAATCAATTTTTTTGGTGTAAAGGGCTTCACGACAAAGGAGGTCACACCAAGTTGTACCGCAGTGACCAAAGAATCTCGATCTCCCTTGGCGGTAATCATAATAAATGGCAGATGGGCTGTAGCTGGGTTTTCACGCACCTTAGAAAGCAGCTCATCACCGGCCATCACCGGCATCTCCCAATCACAGAAAATCCAGTCAATATCAGGATTCGCTTGCAGGCGTTTTAACGCTTCTTGACCATTCGCAGCCTCAATAATCGTCTGACAATAGAGACGATCACGCAAGACATTGGTGATGGCTGTTCTCGCTGTGGCAGAATCATCCACCACCAACACGACATCATTTTCTAACATCAGCCTGCTCTCTTATGTTTACTTTCTTGGCCATTAGTCTAATCTGGCGCAGTGAAGAAAAGAAGCCTCATCGCTCACTGGCGCTTTTCTTTTTGTTACAATAGTTTCTGGGCTGATTCTGAGCCTTTTCTCGGTTTTTTGAAGGAGAAGAATATGACATCGAGCTTCCTTTTCCGTCTTGATGAGATGCGCCGCTTTATCAAGACGCTTTTGACGCAACAGCAAGGAAGACGCTTTCTGATCCACTATTTCGGCAATGCGCTGATGCTCTCACTGCTGATGCTCATCGCACTGAGCGCGCTGCTCTTCGGCCTGTTTGAAAGCCTGCTCATTCGAAAAAGAACCTTTGTCCTCAGCCTTGGCATGCTGGCCACCTTGGTCGTGGTGCTCCCCTTGGCGACCATGCCCTTCTTCTCATCAAAAGATCTGCTCAATCAACTTGCACGCCTGCTGAGACGCCAACACATCTTCCAGCATTTGAACGCCCATGTTTTTTACCGCCAAAGCGCCAATGGAAGTATTTCTCTGCATCTTGCCAAGGCCCATACCTTACTCAGCGAAAAGCATCAGCTACTGCTCAAAGCCAGGGCACAGTTTCAGGCCCTGCCTGCACGTCCTCAGGATAACGAACCCAGTGACAAGCTGCCCACCGCCATCAAGACGATCAACAAGCATCTGGCGGTCTCCTTGGCGCGCTCTATTCGCGATGCCGTGAAGCTCACCAAAGAGCGAGTTCAGCAGGGTGTGTTTCGACCTGAACAGAAGATTACCGGAGCCACCTATGCTTATTTATTTGGCACAGCAAAGAGTAAACTCGGTTTAAAACGCCACCAACCTGGTTGGTTACAAGGCTTTGTGAGCAATCTCTTTTATCGCTTGGGTGCGATGCACGCCTTGTTTATGTACTTTGTGATCCATGAGCAGTTGCCTCAGTCCTTTGATCCCGTTCATTTTGTTGCCACAGTGGGTGAAGTGATCGGCCAGCCACCAGCGGCCTAGCACCAAGCCTGAGCCAGCTCTGATGTGCCTCTGTTCTGGCTCGTTGCCCACTTGCTCTGACGCTCTTCTCTCAATCGATCCAGCCCAGCCAGCCATCAATAATCGGATCGGCTGACTGGGCTGAAGATCAGCGCTTATTGTAGCTTGAACTGATCGACCAACTTCTCGAGCTGCTCAGCCAACTGCACCAGATCATCACTGACCTGAGAGGTCTGCCCTACATCAGCAGAAGCCTGCTGGGCAATCGTGCCAATATGAGCCACCTGATCATTAACACGACCCGCCACATCCCGCTGCTCTTCTGCTGCATTGGCCATCTGTGCATTCAGCTGGCTGATATGGGTCACCGCGTCAGCGATATGCATCAGCGACTCAGCAACGCGTTCGACATCACCCACACTCTGCTGGGCTCCACTACGCGCGGTCTGCATGGCCTCTACGGCGTCTTTGGCTTCTTCTTGCAAGCGCGCAATCGTCGCTTGAACTTGACGCGTGGCTTCATGAGTACGGTTCGCCAAGGAGCGCACCTCATCAGCAACCACGGCAAAACCCCGTCCAGACTCACCCGCACGCGCGGCTTCAATCGCGGCATTCAATGCCAATAAGTTGGTCTGCTCTGCAATACTGGTAATGATCTCCAGCACCTGCCCGACATCCGCACTATAGCGATCCAGCTCGCTGATCACCTGACCGGCGCGCTCAAGGTCTTGCGTGAGCTGATGTATGCCAGCAATCGATGCCTGAGTCAGCTCACGGCTCGCACTGGCTTCTGTATCGGCTTCCTGAGAGGCCTGAGAGGTACGCGCAGCATGCTCACGCACCTCGGTGGCACTGGCCTGCATCTGCTCCATCGCGCTGGCCATCTGCTCGGTCTCAGCATGCTGGTGATTGACTGCCGTCACCGTTTCATCCGCAACACGCGAAATGGTATCAGCAGAAGATTTGAGTGTGCGCGTGGTCTCCGTGACCTTACGCAGGCTGAGCGCAAAACGCTCAATCATGGTATTAAAGGCATTGGATAGCACACCGATTTCGTCCTTCGCAGTGGCGTAGGGAACACGAATGGTCAAATCTGAGTGCTGCTCAACCTGTTGCATAGCACGACGCAACTTATTGATGGGCCGCAAAATTAAGCGATAAAGAACCAAAGAAATCAGCGCGATGCCGATGACAAACAACAACACCTGAATACCACCGAGCTGGAGCAGATTCAGATTAATTCGCCGATCGAGATCACTGAGGTTATAGCTGATGCGAATGGCACCTAACAGCTCGCCTTCGGTACCCACATGGCAGGTCATACAGTTGGTACCGCGATAGTCGGTATCATTCAACACGGGTCGCACGACAGTCAGCACCCGCCCCTCAGGTGTGGATTGGATCAGCTGTATGGCTTCACCACTGAGTGCACGCTGATCCAGCTCATCACGCGGCTGATCGATATCGGCACCTGGGCCAAAAAAGCGCCGCACTGGCTCCGCTCTGAGCACTCGGGCTTCGACAACCCCTGGTTGGCTCAGCACCTTGTCTCGATGAATTTCACGGAATTGGGCCAAGGTCCCCGTCAGCATCATGATATTCAGGGTGTCGAGATAGCTATCAGCAATATCGCGCACAGTCTGCTCCATGGTTTCTTCCACCATCAGACGCTCACTGCGCACTGTAAACAGCATTGACACCAGCATCACCGTCACCAACACCACCAGCAGGACAGCATTGACCTTGGTTTGGATCGATGTATTGGCCAGCCACTTATTCATACCGCTTCTCCATCGAGTCGAGGCTTTTGAGCCGCTTCATTAAAGTCACGCCAGTCCAGTCACAGCCAAACCGGCGTACTCCTGTGCCAATTACAGCTGGAGCTGCTCAGCCACAAAATCGGCATCCTTGTCACCACGCCCTGAAAGATTGACCAAAATAGTCTGCTGCTCATCCAGCTCAGCGGCTTTCTGCATCGCCCAAGCCACTGCGTGGGCTGATTCCAAGGCGGGGATAATACCTTCCAAACGCGACAGTTGCATAAAAGCATCCAAACAGGCTTGATCATCCATCGCCACATACTGCGCCCGCCCGAGATCCTTCAAATAACTATGATGCGGCCCGACTGATGGATAGTCTAAGCCAGAGGCAATCGAATAGACTGGCTCAGGTTCACCCTCGGCATCCTGCAACATATAAGAATGGAAACCATGCATGGTCCCCGGTTGCCCATAGGTTAAAGTGGCCGCATGCTCACCTTTGGCTACACCACGCCCCAGAGGTTCCACCCCAATCAGCTGGACTTGATGATCATCAAGAAAGCCGGAAAAAATCCCCATCGCATTCGAGCCACCGCCAACGCAAGCTGCGACATAATCAGGTAGCTTGCCGGTCATGGCCGGGAATTGCTCGCGCGCCTCACGCCCAATAATCATCTGGAAATCACGCACCATCATCGGGAAGGGATGCGGACCCACCACTGAGCCAATAGCATAGAAAAACTGCTCAGGGTCCTGCATATATTCATCAAAGGCACTGTCCACTGCATCCTTCAGCGTTTGTGTACCACGATCAACACTGATCAGACGCGCACCCAGAATCTTCATTTTGGTCACATTTGGGTGCTCTTTAGCAATATCGATGGCCCCCATATGGATTTCACACGGCAAGCCAACCAAGGCGCAGGCCGTCGCCATGGCTACACCATGCTGACCGGCTCCAGTTTCGGCAATCACCTTGGTTTTACCCATATGCTTAGCCAGCAAGGCTTCACCGAGGGCATGGTTAATTTTATGCGCACCTGTGTGATTAAGATCTTCTCGCTTGAAGTAGATTTTGGCGCCACCACAGGCCGCGCTGAGGCGACGTGCAAAATAAATCGGGCTCGGACGACCGACATAGTGCTGATAAAGCTCTTGCAGCTCTTGCTGATATGCTGGCGTCTCGCGGATCGCCAGATAAGCATGATAGATTTCATCCATAATGCTTTTAAGATGAGGCGGAATCGCCTGCCCGCCATAAGGACCAAAATAACCTTCTGCGTTCGGCAACATTAAATCACTGGTGGAGGTTTCTTGTTGTTTGGGTATCATTGTTACGCCTACTCAGTCTTCACTTAAAGAGAATCGAGGGGAAAAAGTCTGAACAGTCTGATCAGCCGAGTTTTTGGGTACCACTCGCTCACAGACACTGCCACACTCTGGCCTGAGCTGCATTGATCTTCCTGCCATTATGGATCACTCAGCGACTCAGCCGAATTGTTCAAAAATAACATTGACCTACAAGGATTGCGAGCACGATGGACATCCTGAACGAAATACTCTTACGCAGTGGGCATCTGGCACTTCGCCACCTTGATGCTATTGCTCTGGCCTTGATTGCGACTTTACTGGTGATCTACGGCGATGATATCAACCGCTTCATCAAACGCCAGCTTCGGCCTTATCATCGTGTGATCCGGCTGATCGGCTTTGTACTCATGTGTGCTTTTGGCTATGGTGCGATGACTGTTTTTCTGACGCCGTGGCTGGCCTACTGGCTTGCACTGGTCAGCATTCAATGGCTCGGCCCACTGATTTTAGGGCTGTTTTTGCTGATTGGATGGCTGGCAGAGCGTAAGCACCAAGTATAAGGCTGGTGCCCTATAGGAGACTGATCTGCTGCTGGCCAGATGCGCACAGCCTCTTCGACAGGGCTTTCACGGATCAAAAACAGCGCACACCAGCAGAAGTCTTGACCACCAATCCAGTAGCTTAGGGGGTTTTATCTTCTTTTTTCTTGAGCTACATCAAGCGAGTCGTTAAATATGCCATGTTCCCAGCATAATCCTCCGCCCCTCACTGCGCCAACAGGTTGGCAGTGGCAAGAAGCCGCCTACTCAGGCGGCTGGTATCTCTACGCTTTGCATCAGGATGAGTGCCTTCACCTAGGTGCTTTTGCCTCGCCCGCGCTTTTGGCAGTGCAAAAAGCCCGCTTTATTGAAGCAGCGCAGACCTGCGTTCATCTTAAACTGCTGCCTGAGGAGATTGCGCCTTGGTTAAAAGGGCAAGGACCTGCACCACGCTTTGTTGGCCTGCTGGGGACCGCTTGGAGCGGCTACCGTGTACAGGCATTGGATACAGAGCAGGTCGAGGTGATCTATGCAGCCGATTTACGGCTTGAATGGCTGGGTGTATTCAATGAAAGCGAAGCCTTCAGCGTTATCGAGCAGCACTATGATCGGCGACGTCAAGGCTGCTTGATTTGCTAAGCAGTGCTTACTCTTCATACAGGATACCGGCATCCTTATACTGGGCGTAGCTCTCGGGTGCCAGATCATCAAAACGGGTATAACGGCCAGTAAACAGCAAGTGCACACTACCAACCGGACCATTACGCTGCTTGCCAATAATGATTTCAGCCAAGCCCTTGTTCTCTTGTTTTTCTGGATAATAGACCTCATCGCGATACACAAAAGCAATGACATCCGCATCCTGCTCAATCGCACCTGATTCACGCAAATCCGACATAATCGGGCGCTTATTGGTTCGCTGCTCCAATCCACGATTCAACTGAGACAAGGCCACAACTGGACACTTGAACTCCTTTGCCAGCGCCTTGAGCGAGCGCGAAATCTCTGAAATCTCTGCTGTTCGGTTTTCAGTATTCCCCGGTACCCGCATCAGCTGAAGATAATCCACCATAATCAAGGCTGGATTGCCCTGATCACGCGCCAAACGCCGTGTACGTGTACGCAAGTCATTCGGCGACAGGCCTGGCGTATCATCAATAAACAAGGGCTTATCCTTGATTAACGCCAGCGTTGCAGACAAGCGATCCCAATCTTGCTCCGAGAGGCGGCCTGTTCTGACATTGGTTTGATCAATACGGCCTAAAGAGGAGAAAACACGCATCAACAGCTGTTCAGCCGGCATCTCCATCGAGAACACCAGTACAGGCTGATTGGAGTTCAACAGCGCGCTTTCAACAAGATTCATGGCAAAGGTGGTCTTCCCCATCGAGGGACGGCCAGCCACGATGATTAAATCTGAAGGCTGCAAGCCAGAGGTTTTTTCATCCAGATCCTTAAACCCTGTCGTCAGACCGGTAATCCCACCAGGCTGTAGATCCAGTTCGGCAATCTTTTTCAGTAGATCACTGGCGACACTACTAATCTGCTGTGGGCCACCGATTTTAGGGCGATCTTCAGCAATCGCAAAAACTTCACGCTCAGCTTCATTGAGCAACTCATCGGCATGGCGCGGGCCAGGATTATAGGCTGCATCGGCAATACGATTGGCCGCTTGAATCAACTTACGACGCACTGAGCGTTGATAGACGATCTCGGCATAGGCTCGGATATTGGTCGCTGAAGCCGTATTGCGCGCCAGATCCAGTAGATAGGCATCCCCTCCGACCGCATCCAGCAATCCTCTGGCTTTAAATTCTGCCGATAAAATCAACGGATCAAAGGGTGAACCCTTATTGGCGAGCTCAAGAATGGATTTAAAAATAAGCTGGTTTTGCTTGTTGTAGAAATCCTCAGGTACGAGAACTTCGGCAACCGCATCGACCGAGGCGTTATCCAACATCAGGCCGCCAATCACCGACTGCTCGGCTTCTTCCGAACGCGGTAACATTTTGACCTGTGCGATTTCTTGATCTTGTGCCAGAGAAGTTGGCTCCACTGGATTTACCTCCATCTACAAGCTTCAGGCACTCTATTTATTGAGTCACCCAAGGCGGGTGTCAAGCACTGAGTTGCTAGAACGCCACTGCACAGGCTCTCGCCATATCGCATTCAGTGGGCGCTGAGCATGAAAAAAGGCACAGGAAGCCCCGTGCCTTTTTACGCTTTGCAGTATCAAACTGCCAGTGACGCTGAATGGGTGAGATTACTCAGCCACAACCGCCACTTTTAACACAGCTTCAACTTCAGCGTGCAGGTGAACCACGATATCGAATTCACCAATGTTACGCAGAGGGCCTTCTGGCAGACGCACTTCGCTCTTCTCCAGCGCAACGCCTGCAGCAGTAGCAGCTTCAGCCAGATCACGTGCACCGATCGAACCAAACAGCTTGCCTTCGTCACCGGCTTTAGAAGCAATAGTGACACGCTCCAGGGCTTCCAGTTGTGCCAGACGTGCTTGTGCCTGAGCCAGACGCTCTGCAGAAGCTGCTTCCAGCTCAGCGCGACGCTGCTGGAACATTTCACGGTTTGCTTCAGTCGCAGGAACAGCTTTACCTTGTGGGATCAGGTAGTTACGGCCATAGCCGCTCTTGACGTTGACTTCATCACCCAGTGCACCGAGCTTACCGATTTTTTCTAACAGAATAACTTGCATGTTTTTATCCTCAAAGACGTTAGGCTTCTCCACTGCCATCAGATGGCGGTGGTGGAGGTGCCAGTCGGCTGCGGAAATCGAGCAGACTGTCCGCCATAGCGATACCTACTAAAAGTAGGATGATATAAGGTTGAGCAAACAACATCAGCAGATATAACAGGCCCAACCAAAAGCTGTTATAACCTTGAATCCTGACTACACCATGAATCAGCGCAAATGCAGCAATGATCAGCGGCAAGGGAATCAATGGCAACAGAGGCAGTAAGCCCTGCCAACCACTCCACAATACCAGCAAGAACACCACCAGCAGCAAGCCATACCAAGCCGGTAGGCGCAATGACTGGAACTCCAGTGCAAAGCCCTGTGGATGATAGAGCTGTGCTTGCCACCAACGGCCCAGCATTAAACTGAGCAGGGCGGTTAAAACCTGAAGCGTGGTAATCATGCCATTTAAAAGCTGGCTAAAAACCTGCAATAACTGGCTGTGCTGATCCGCTTCAAAACCCAGGGATTCAAAATGGGGGTTGCTGGCGAGCAAAAGATCAAAAAGCTCCTGCTCTAGCTCTTGTGGAATCCACGAAAAGCTTAAGGCCATCACCACGCCACATCCCAACCCAGCATAAAGGGGATAGACCCAATTCTGCTGCTGCTTAAGCAACTCAGCAAAAATGATGGCCATCGCCACAACAGTGAGAACGCTGGGATCACCTGAGAAAAAATAAATCAGGCCTGGTAGGAAAGCGGCTGCCGCAACAGGCCAGGCATCGCGCTTTTCCATACGCAACCAGACCAGCGCCACCACGGCGGCACTGATCAGGTGCAAGAAGGGAATCAATGCTGTGACCGCAGCCACCGCCATAGCTTTAGTGCGACTTTGCATCACAAACTCAGCTAAAAAGCGCATCGCGACTCCCGACTAGATGGTGCAGGTAGAGTGCTTAGTTATCGTGGCTATCGCTGAAAGGCAGCAGAGCCAGGAAACGTGCACGCTTGATTGCTGTAGACAGCTGACGCTGATACTTAGCTTTTGTTCCAGTGATACGGCTAGGAACGATTTTGCCAGTTTCAGTGATGTAGCCTTTCAGCAGGTCCAAATCTTTATAATCGATTTGCTTGATGCCTTCAGCGGTGAAACGGCAGAATTTACGGCGACGAAAGAAACGAGCCATGGGACTTCTCCTGGTAGATGAATTTATTCAGCGTCTTCTTGTTCAACGTTCTCATCGCTGCCTTGAGCATCCTCACGGCGACGATCTTCACGCGATTCGGTCGCCTTCATTGGAGAAGGCTCAGTCACTGCTTCGTTCATACGAACGATCAGGTTGCGAATCACGGCATCGTTGTAACGGAAGATTTCTTCCAGTTCAGTGACCACAGACTCAGGGCACTCTAGGTTCATCAGAACATAGTGAGCTTTAGTGATCTTGTCGATAGGGTAAGCCAGGTGACGACGACCCCAGTCTTCCATACGGTGCACTTGGCCTTGGGCTTCAGTGACCAGAGTGGTGTAACGCTCGATCATCGCAGGAACTTGCTCGCTCTGATCAGGGTGAACCATGAAAACAATTTCATAATGACGCATTGAATGCTCCTTACGGTTTAACAGCTTTTTGTCTGCTTGAAATAAGAACAGCAAAAAGCAAGGAGGAAACGGAATTAAAGCGCAGAGGACACTTTAAACCTGACACCGCTTTCCGACTACTTTCAGGCAAGGCGAAAGATTCTACTCTGCACAGGCTCCAGAAGCAACCTCAGCGCTCCAAACGCTGGCGCACAGCTTCATAAAGCGCGACGCCTGCCGCAACAGAAACGTTCAGGCTAGAGACATCACCCGCCATAGGTAAGCGCACCAGCTGATCGCACTGCTCGCGGGTTAAACGTCGCATTCCCTTACCCTCAGCGCCCATCACCAAAGCCGTCGAGCGAGTTAAATCTGCCTGATAAATCAAGCCGTCAGCTTCACCGGCTGTCCCCACTACCCAAACGCCATAATCTTGCAAGGTTCTCAAGGCACGCGCCAGATTGGTCACCTGAATCAGCGGTAAGATTTCAGCTGCTCCGGAGGCGACCTTGCGTGCCGCCGCATTCAGGCTTGCGGCACGATCCTTAGGCGTGATAATCGCTTGCACGCCAGCGGCTTCTGCCGTTCTCAAGCAGGCCCCAAGATTATGTGGATCGGTGACGCCATCCAGCACCAGAAACAAGCCCGCCGCACTCATCCCTTCCAGCAGCGCCTCCAGATCGGCCTCACTGCCTGGTTGACGCGGCTTGGCCCAAGCCACAACACCCTGATGCTGCTCATCCGCCTGCGCATCCAAATCAGCACGCCCCATTTTCTGCACCAGTACACCCTGCTGCTGCGCTAGATTGAGTAACGCCTGCATACGCTGATCAGCCCGCTCCTCCTGCACTTGCAAACTGATCACCGCCTGTGGGCGATGTTTCAATACACTGGTCACAGCATGAAAACCAACGAGCTTAACTTGATCAGCACCAGCCTCGACTGACGGCTTCTTGGTGCGTTTTGCCACTGGATGGCGCTTGGATACAGGTCGGGATGCACTCACACTCAACTCTCTTCTTGGTCAAACAAGGGACGCAATAAAATAAAGAAAACGGCTTGCAGGCAAGCCGTTTTGAATACCACTTTCACACAACGCTAGCCTATTTCTTCTTTTTCACTGCCTTTTTGGCTGACTTCTCTTTGGTCTTAGTTTTCACCTTCTCTTTTGACTTCTCTTTTTTCTTGCCTTTGGCTTTTTTGACCTTGTCTTTTTTCGGCTTTTTCACCTTGGCATCAGGCAAAGCATCCGCCACCTTCTCCTTTTTCTTGACTGGCTGTGGCGCCTGCTCGTCTTGAGTCAGCCCTTGTTGCTCAGTCACTTGAGGTTCAGCGACCTTCACTGGTGCTGCAACACGCTTTCTGGGTTGACGTAAAGGCGCAGCAGTGGCTTCAGCAGCCTCAGCTTGGGCCTCAACAACCACGGGCTTGATCGCTCGGGCAGCCGGTTTTTTGCGTGAGGCAGGGGGGCTGGCTCGACCCCGAGAGGTGGCAGGCTGACGAGCAGCTGGACGCGCTGTTTTGGTCGCCGGTGCTTTTTTTGTACGTCGCTTATTACCGTCATTTAAAGCTTCTGTCAGGTCAAAATCGATCTTGCGATCATCAAGATTGACTCGCGAGACCAGCACCTCAACAGCATCACCTAAACGCCAAACGCGCCCCGTCCGCTCACCCTTTAAGCGCTGTTTTTCTGGCTCAAAATGATAGTAGTCACTCGGCAGCGCACTAATATGCACCAGACCTTCGACATAAAACTCATCCAGCTCAATAAACAGACCAAAGCCGACGACCGAGGTGATATGACCATTAAAAACCTCACCAACATGCTCAGCCAAGAACTCACATTTGAGCCAATCCATCACATCGCGCACAGCTTCATCTGCGCGACGTTCAGCCATAGAGCAGTGCTCACCAAGCTCCACCATCTGTTGCGGTGTATAGGGGAGCCACTTTTCAAGCCGCTCCACTGGCTGACCTTCAACACGCAGCACTTGATGGCTGGCACGGTCACTGCGAATCAAGCCACGCAATGCACGATGGACCAGCAAATCAGGGTAACGCCGAATGGGTGAAGTAAAATGGGCATAGGCCGGATAAGACAGACCAAAGTGACCAAGATTCTCAGGTGAGTAGACCGCCTGCTGCATGGATCTCAGCATCATGGTTTGAATCACGGCCGCATCAGCCCGATCTCGAATCTGCGCAAAAAGTGCTTGGTAGTCCTCAGGCGTGGGCTTATCCCCACCGCCAAGCGTGATGCCCAGCTCACCCAAAAAGGCGCGTAAGGTTTCTAAACGCTCGGTTTTCGGCCCTTCATGCACACGATACAAACCAGCCAACTGATGCTTCTCTAAAAAACGCGCTGTCGCCACGTTGGCGCACAACATGCATTCTTCAATGATCTTATGAGCATCATTGCGTACCACAGGCACAATGCGCTCGATCTTCTGATCAGCACTAAAGATAATCCGAGTTTCGCGGGTTTCAAAATCTATCGCACCCCGCTCATCACGCGCCTGACGCAGCAGACGATAAAGCTGCTCCAGATCCTGCAAGGGCTTGACCAGCTGAGGCTGAGATTGCGCCAAGGCTTGTGCGGCCTCACTATCAGGCTCCTGCAACAAGGCACCAACCTGGGTATAAGTCAGACGCGCCTTGGAGTTCATCACGCCTTCATAGAAGCGGTAACGCGTCAGCTGCCCCTTGGCACTGATATTCATCTCACACACCATACACAGGCGATCAACCTGCGGGTTCAGCGAGCACAGGCCATTCGAAAGCGCCTCAGGTAACATAGGGATCACTCGACCCGGGAAGTAAACCGAAGTCGCACGCTGGCGCGCCTCATGATCCAAAGGTGAATCCACCGGCACATAGTGGGAGACATCAGCGATCGCAACCCACAGCTTCCACCCACCCCGCGAGGCTGGGCGGCAATAGACGGCATCATCAAAGTCTTTTGCATCTTCACCATCGATCGTGACGAAAGGCAGATCGCGCACATCGACACGCAAAAGCTTATCTTCTTCTTTGACCTCTGCACCGAGCTGCTGCGCTTGCTCCTGTACCGCTTGCGGCCATTCAAAGGGCAGGTTATAGCTGCGCAGAGCGACTTCGATCTCCATTCCAGCCGCCATAAAATCGCCCAAGACTTCGCTGATCCGGCCCGTGACCATGCGCTTCGGCGCTGGGTGCTCAAGGATCTCCACCTGCACCATCTCACCCTCACGCGCGCCACCAAGATGCTCAGGCGGAATCAAGACAGGATGTTGAATACTGGGGTTTTCAGGTTGCACAACCGCAAAGCCACCCGGCTGGTAAGTCAGGCGTCCTACAAGGCGCTCAACACCTCGCTGGATAATCTCGACGATGACCGCCTCTTTACGACCGCGCTGATCTTTTCCAACCTCACGCGCCAGTACGATATCGCCATGCCAAACCTTGGCGAGTTGTTTGTTATGGAGAAAATAATCTCCACCACCTTGCTCGGGAATCAGAAAACCAAAACCATCTTTATGCGCCTGAACGCGGCCTTTGATCAAATCCAGCTTATCAATCAAAGCATAAGCACGACGCCGATTCGCTAAGAGCTGACCATCTCTTTCCATTGCGATCAAGCGACGACGCAAGGCCTCTATTGAGTCTTCATGGGTCATACCATAAGCACGACACAACTGCTCATGGGTCATCGGACGACCTGCCTCCGCAAGGCAGGCTAAAATATATTCACGGCTGGGTACGGGGGAGGCATACTGCTGCGCTTCTCTTTGCGCCAGTGGATCATGATCGAGCGACCAAGTGCTTGCCATATAAGTCTTCCTTTCTCTTTCTTTTAGTCATGCATTTGACTCAGTTTAGCACTTAATCTGAGCCAATAGGCTGTTTACTTCTTGCCTGAAATGAACGCTGTGTACCCGCCTAAAAAGAGCTGAACAGGGGTTCTGAGCCTGCAGCCATAAAAAAGCTTGCAAGCAAAACAAAAACCTGTAGAATACGCCTCCGTTGGGATGCCCAGATGGCGGAATTGGTAGACGCGCTGGTTTCAGGTATCAGTGGCCGAAAGGTCGTGGAAGTTCGAGTCTTCTTCTGGGCACCATCTCAACCTTCTCTTTGTTGTATCGATGTTTCTTTTGTAAGTGCCCAGATGGCGGAATTGGTAGACGCGCTGGTTTCAGGTATCAGTGGCCGAAAGGTCGTGGAAGTTCGAGTCTTCTTCTGGGCACCACTTACATCTCTTGCTTTAACCCCTCTCTTCTTCTCCCTTCTTTTATTATTTTTATTCTGATGCCCAACATCAGTTAGTTTCTTAATCAGTTAGTTTCTTATCAGCCTGCTTTTATCTTGCGATACGCTGGTTTGCGCTGGTTTCCTCGCTAAGTGTCTATCACGACCGCACCAACATGGCTATACCAAGCCAATCTGCGCCCTGATACAGACCAAAGCGCAGATTGATATCAACACAAGCCCTTATTTACGCTAAGAATGAGCCAGCTTGAGGCCCACAATACCGATACAGATCAATCCTAAGCTGATCAACTTTAGCGGACTGACAGCCTCAGAAAAAAGAAAAACACCAAGCAACGCCGTGCCTAACGCCCCTATGCCAACCCAGATCGCATAGGCGGTGCCGACCGGCAGGTGTTTCAGCGCGACCCCTAGCAGCACAAAGCTAACAATCAGCGCCAGTAGCGTTGCTACACTGGGCCAAAAACGCGTCAACCCATCACTATATTTCAATCCTATCGCCCAGCCGATTTCCAACAAACCAGCAACAAACAGAATGAACCAGCTCATACTCACCTCACAAGAGTCATGGGGTCGTCCCCGGTTTCAATTGAGAGGTGAGGTCGTCCTCACTTCAGACATTTCTGGCAAGCTGTTGAGCCTGACCGGGCTTTCGCTAACGCCCTTCACCACCATCCATCAGCGGACTTTCTGGCTGCAATAAGTCGAGAATCTGCCCTTGCTTAGGTGCGCACGCCTGAGTGATTGGTGCCAGAGCCTCAATCAAGGCCTGCTGACTTTCTTCCTCACCATGCACCAGCAGCAGGGTAGGCCGCTTCTCAAAATGCTGATACCAGTCGATCAAACCTTGCTGATCGGCATGGGCAGAGAAACCATTAATCGTATGCACCCGCGCGGCAACCTGAATTTCTTCTCCCCAGAGTTTGATTCGATCCAGCCCCTCAACCAGTTTCCGCCCAAGGGTGTTGCGCGCCTGAAAACCGACAAACACCAGATGCCCGCCCGGTCTCCACACATGGTTTTTCAAGTGGTGGCGTATCCGTCCACCTTCACACATGCCACTACCGGCGATAATGATCGCACCTGACTTCACTTGATTCAAGGCAACCGACTCTTCGGTGGAGCGCGTGATCTTCAAATTTGGCAGCAGATCACGGTACTGGTGCGCCGACCAGAGGGCCTTGGCCTCATCATCATAGAGCTGGCTGAATTCGGCATAGACCTCGGTGGCTTCGATCGCCATCGGACTATCGAGATAAATATCCCAGTGCGCCATACCCCAAGCTTGGTAATTTTGCGCAAAAAGATAAAGCAGTTCTTGGGTGCGTCCAACCGCAAAAGCCGGAATTAACACATTCCCGCCTGTCTGGCGCGCCTGATCCAGCACTTCGGCCATTTCGGCAAAGCTTGCCTCCCAGCTGCGGTGACAACGGCCACCGTAGGTGCTTTCCATCAACACCACATCTGCATGGTTCAAATAGGTGGGATTGCGCAAAATCGGCGCACCGGCATGACCTAAATCGCCAGTGAAGACCACACGCCGCTGCTCACCGCCCTCCTGCAAATCCAGCTGCACAATCGCCGAACCCAGAATATGCCCAGCATCAAAGAGTGTCACCACAACACCCTCAGCCACCTTCAAGGGCTCGCCATAATCCAGACCACGAAAATGCTGTAGCGCCTTTTCGGCATCTTCTGTGACATAGAGCGGCTCCACCAAGGGCAGCCCTTTGCGCTCACGCTTACGGTTCTGAGTGACGGCATCCCGCTCGTGAATATGGGCCGCATCTAAAAACATAATGCGACACATGGCCTGACAAGCACGATGCGTATAGATCTTGCCCTTGAATCCCTGCTTGATCAGCAAGGGAATACGGCCCGAATGATCAAGGTGGGAATGACTGAGGATCACGGCATCCAGCTGTGCCGGATCAAAGGGAAAGGCTTCGGCATTGGCCTCGGTTTCACGGGCCTTGCCACCCCCTTGCATCAAACCACAATCCAGCAAAATCTGCTGACGGCCAACCTGAAGAAGGTGGCATGAACCTGTCACTTCTTGCGCAGCACCCAGAAACTTGATCTGCATCCTTACCTCTAAGATTTACGATAGTTTACAATCAGAGCTAGATTGACTAGCCTTCGTAACTTTATTCTTTGGTATCCCTATGCACATGTCCAGAAAAATTCTGTTTGCACTTGGCCTTAGCTGCACCTGCCTCCCTGTTTTAGCTCAGCCAGATATCCCTTCTGGTTATCTTGGGATCAACTATGTCCATACTGATCATCAACCCTTTATGGATGATCTTGGCTTTCCAAATGGAGAGCTGACCAACAATGCGCTACAACTGCGGCTGGGTGGACGTGTCAGCAATTGGTTTGCGACTGAACTGCGTGTTGCCACCGATCTCGAACGTCCAGAGGAAAACGGCTGGCGCTTTAAACAGGACTATCAGCTTGGTGCTCTTGCCCGTATCGATGCCCACTGGCAGATCGTCAGTCCTTATCTGGTCACTGGCGTTCTGCATGGTCGCCGCAGCTTAAAGCGCCCCGTGGTGGGAACAGAACACGAAAACTACACTGATCTTGCCCTAGGCTTAGGAATGGATTTGATGATCACACGCGAATTGGGCTTCAATCTCGAATATCTTCGCTATGCTGATTTAGGCTCTGACGCCTACAAGGTGACCAGTGCAGGATTGGTTTATCGCTTTTAGATGGATCTTGACTAGAACCGCGCCAGCTGTTTGACAAGATGGAACACTGTTATTGACCAAGAGGACTCACCCCATGTCTCATATCGCCACCTCATGCTTACCTAGGATCAAGCGCACGGCCACAACCCTCAGCTGGGCCTTGGCGCTACTTTTACTGATCAGTCCATTGAGTTCAGCACAAGCACGCGATTACTACCTCAAGGCCGAGGGTGATCAAGCCATCTTTGCCATGACCACTGATCTGCTGATTGCACGCCCTGTCTTACTCGTCAGTACACTGGCAGGCACAGCCCTGTTTACGCTCGCTCTGCCTGTCACTGCACTGAGTGGCAGCATCGACGAAGCCGCTGAAACCTTAGTACGCCGCCCCGCCAGTGCCACTTTTATGCGCTGCCTAGGCTGTATCGAAGTGCCTGATCAACAGCGTTAATTGACACATCAACACCCAGCCCTAGATTCAGCGATCAAGGCTGAGCTGAATCGAGAGTCGACTCGCCTGCCCCTTGTTCAACAGGTATAACGGGGCTAGGCTGAGCCGATAACAGGTGCACAGGATTGCATTGGCGCACCCGCACTTCGCCTTGGAGTACACTACCGCGCGAATACTCGCGAAATAAGCACTCATTCGTCCGTGGATCATAGGACTGAATCCACAAGTGATCTTCCTTCCATGTCATACCCATATGGTAGGTTCCTGCTGGTTGGGTCAGACTCATCGAACCACCATAGCGTTTGACCAGCAACTGCTCTAGATAAAAGTAATAAAAAGAGTGGCTGATCACCCCGAGCACCAGCGCCACCACCAAAGCCGCCTTGACCTGCCCAAGACGTACGGCAACCAGATAAAAGCTTCCAAAAACCACACACACCACACACAACCAATACAAATGGGTTAGCATCCCCCCTCCTCCACCATCCAGTCCAAAAATGTCAGCCAAGCACGAGACTTAACGCTGCAGCACCAGCTGTTGATGTCGTGCTTCATCACCACGATTGGCACAAAACTCCTGCTCAAGGCCATCAGCATACACCACACGTACATTAAACCCGGCGCCTGGCTGATGGTTCAGAAAAACAAAGCGCGTTTGCTCTGCTGGAAGGCGCAATAATCGCTGCTGGGTTTGCCCCTCGGCATAGCCAAAGTCCAACTCTATGCTCACGATATCTTCTGCCGTACGGTTGATAATCTCGACCAAAAAGCTCTCGCGATTTGGCCAGTCAATCGTTGGTTTAAGCATCCACGCCAGATAGAAACCACAAAGAACAAAGAACAGAATACGACTCAGGGAACGACGTTGCTGCATAAGCCTGCCTTCTTAAGATTTGCCTAATTAACGATATTTTTCTTGCGAACAAAAGGTTATATTGACAGTCACATTGCTGTGGACTGTTTTTCATAGCTCTGAGTATGACGTATTTTTGATCTGAAATGGCAAGCAGACGGCAAACTTGTCGCCTCTGTTGATTTAGATTAATGTCAAAAAGAGCTGGGCACTGAAGAATAGATCCAGCGCAAAAAAAGCAATGCCAAAACTACTAAAAATGATGATGAGGTTGTCCTATGTCTAACACTAGCCGTCGTGCCTTTTTGAAAAAGGGCCTGTTTGGCCTGGCCGCTCTGCCTTTCGGTATGGGTGCACTGAGTTCACAAGCCTTTGCGTCAACCCTGCCTCCGCTGCAGGAAAGCGCACCTCAGGCTCAAGCACTGCATTATCGTAAAGTCGCTGCTGATGCTGCTGATCACCCCAAGTTTGAAGCTGGCCAGTATTGCGATAACTGCCTCTTCTGGCGTCCAGCCAACAATGGTTGCGCCCTGTTCCCACAGAACTCGGTTGAAGCCAAGGGCTGGTGTCAGTCTTGGGTTCGCGCCCCCGGCAGCTGATTCAGCACGCCTGCAAAAACCCAGCTTCGGCTGGGTTTTTTTGGGCCAGTTGATGGCTTGATGTTAAAGAGCCTGCGCCTTTTCTTGTGCCTGTTGTTCACGATGAAGACGCCGATAAGTCAGCGACAGGCGATCTCCCAGTACCAGCATGCAAGGTGTCAAAATCAGCGTCAGCAGCGTCGCAAAAGCCAAGCCGCCAGCAATGGCGCTGGAGAGCTGTCGCCACCACTGGGTAGAGGGTGCACCCCAACCCAGGCTAGGTTCCATCAAATTCACATTGACACCCACCACCATGGGCATCAGGCCAAGAATGGTGGTCATTGCCGTGAGCAGCACTGGCCGCAGACGCAAACAACCGGTTTCCAGCGCAGCCTCCCGCGCTTTTAATCCCTGCTGACGGATGCGGTTGTAAGTGTCGATCAACACGATGTTGTTGTTCACTACGATGCCAGCTAGAGCAATAATCCCCATCCCTACCATCACAATGCCAAAGGCCTGCCCAGCCAGCATCAGACCCAACAGTACGCCGGCAGTAGAAAAAAGAATGGCAGACATCACCAGCAGTGTCTGATACAGGCTGTTGAATTGCAGCACCAGAATCAGCAGCATCAAAAAAATCGCGACAAAAAAGGCCGCCACCAAAAATTGTGCCGCTTCTTGCATATCAGCATCTTCACCGCCGGTCCTGACTGTCACCCCCTCTGGCAAATCAGAAAAATACGGGCGCAACGCAGCCAAGCGTTCATCCAGCTGATAACCGGCTTCCAGATCAGCCTGCAGGGTCAGAGTGCGCTGGCCATTTAAGCGACGCAATGTACCCGTTTTGGGTGCCGCTTCTAGCCGTACAAAGTGACTTAAAGGAATTTGCCCAACAGGGGTCTGCAAGGTCATACGCTCAAGCTGGTCCAGGGTTCTGGCCTGCATCGGCAATCTCACCCGAATATCAACCTCATCCGTGGCATCTTCTGGACGGTAACTGGCGAGCATTAACCCAGTGGTGACCAGCTGTACGGCATGCCCTACTGCGGCAACGTCGGCACCGTAACGCGCTGCGGCCTCACGATCAACCAGAAAGCGCCATTCGATACCTGGCAAGCTGCGATCATCTTGAAAGTCAGTGAATCCTCCTAACTGCTGCATTCGCTCAACCAGCTGCTCCAATGCCTGATCTGCCATCAGGGTATGGCTTGAACTGATTTCTAATACCACTGGCTTGCTATCACCACCTGGTCCCTGATCCTGCTCACGAAACTCCAGATAAAGACCGGGCATATCTGCGGTGCGCTCGCGCATCTCCTGCATGATTTGCCGAGCAGGGCGACGCTGATGCCAATCGATAAATTGAAACTGCAACACGCCAATGGTGTCTTCCGGCATACTGCTCCATAATCCCCCGCCTGGCTGTCCGGCGAAGGAGCGCGCATACAGGGCCTTTATTTCCGGCATCCCCAGTAGGCGCTGCTCAACCTGTCTGACCAGAGCATCACGTTCATACACAGATAAATCGCCACGAGTACGAATGTGTACCTGAGCAAACTCAGGCTCAACATCCGGGAAGAAATCAACCCCGTGATTGAACTGGGCATAAGCCAGATAGATCAACACAATCAGTGACAGCATGCCCGCCAGAGTCCAGACAGGGCGCTGCAATAGATTGCTTAATAGCCGACGATAGGCCTGACCAAAGCGGCTGGACGTCTTGTGCCCGGCATGAAAATCGACGCTTTCACCTTGGGGCTGAGCAACAGTGTGATCCAAGGCAGCGCGCTGAGTGCCACCGGCGACACTCCCCAAAGATGGCAGAAAGATCAGCGCCATAGCCAGTGAAGCCAGCAAGCACAGCATCACCGTGATGGGCAGAAACTTCATGAATTCACCAACCATACCTGGCCAGAAGAGCAGCGGCGCAAAGACAGACAAGGTTGTCGCGGTGGAGGCGGTAATCGGCCAGGCCATACGACTGGCGGCCTGTCGCCAAGCCTCAGACGGCTGTAACCCTTCTTCCAGATAGCGATCTGCCAGCTCGGTGACCACCAAGGCACCATCCACCAGCATGCCGGCCACCAGAATCAGCGAAAACAGCACCATCATGTTGAGCGTATAACCCAGCGACCAGATCAGTAAAATCCCTACCAGAAACGCACCGGGAATCGTGATACCCACCAGCAATGCCGAACGCAGACCCATGGCGGCAATCACGACGAGCATCACCAAGGCGACGGCAGTCGCAACATTATTGAGCAGGTCTTTCAGGGTGTCTTCGACCTCAATCGACTGATCCATAATGTAATCAATTTCCAGCCCCTCCGGCAGGTGAGGCAAGGCGGCCTCCAACAGCGCTTTAATGTGGGTCACTGTTTCGATGATATTGGCACCCGTACGCTTGGTCACTTCTAATACCAGCGCTGGCTGGCCATTGATACGGGCAAAACCAGTTGGATCTTTGAAGGTGCGATGAATGCTGGCCAGATCACCGAAGGTGACCACTTGACTGCCTTCCACCTTGACGGGCATCTGGATCAGATCTTCGAGGGTTTCGATCACCCCCGGCACTTTCATGGCCATCCGCCCAGCCCCAGTATCCAAACTGCCGGCAGCGACCAGCCGGTTATTGAGCGAAACCAGGCTGAACAATTGAGCATAATCGAGACCGTAACTCTCCATCGCTTGAGGATCGACCAAAATCTCCAGCAGATCTTCCCGATCACCGCCGATATCGACTGAAAGAACGCTAGGGAGTGCCTCCAGCTCTTCCTTGATACGCCGCCCAACGCCCACCAGCGTCACCTCATCCAGCGGCCCAGACAAACCTATCGAAAGGATCGGGATGAGCGCCGTATTAATTTCATGCACCTGCGGCTCATCTGCTTCTGAAGGCAGTTTGCTGCGCGCGGTATCCACCTTCTCACGCACATTCTGCAAGGCCCGATCAGGATCAAAACCTGCATCAAACTCTAGCAGCACCGAGGCATGGCCTTCCGCTGCGATACTGGTCATTCTCTTGATGCCTTCCAAAGCACGCAGTTCTTGCTCCATCGGCCGAACCAGCAGGCGTTCTGCATCCTCAGGGCTGATCCCTTCTAGCCCCATAGAAATATAGACGAAGGGAATAGTGATATCCGGGAAGGCTTCCTTGGGGATTGTTAGATAGGCTCCCCAGCCACCCAACACCAGAAACACCAATGCCAGTAATGTTGCGCGGCTGCGCTGAATAGCAGCACGAATCAGGGCATGCATTTCAGCGCGCCTCCGCTGACGTCTGCAGTACTGGGGTCACCGTCTCGCCAGCAGCAACAAAACCACCCCCTAGGGTGATCAGCTGTACACGCGGCGGCAAACCGGCAACCCAGGCACCCTGGGTATCACTACTAAGCAGCTGTACCGGACTGAACACCACGCGATGGTATTCGTCCACATGCTTGACACCAGGCTGACCTCGCTCATCTAGGCTCAAAAGTGCCAGTGAAATAAAGTGTGCGCGGGTGGCTGCCTGATGAATATGCAAGCTGGCACTGGCGCCCGCCAGACGCTGCTGCTGTGGATTGTCAAAGGTGGCTTCTAGGCGAAAAGTGCGGGTCGATGCGTCAGCCAGACTCCCCAGCAAGCTCACTTGCCCCTGAAACCGACGACCATCCAGCAGTGCCAAGGTGACCTCCTGCCCTAGTGAGATGCCCGTGATCCGCTGCTGGGGAACATGGGCCACAGCCTTCAGTGGGTGAATTTGAATCAGCGTGAACAGTGGCTGACCCAGCTGCACAAACTCTCCCAGTTCAACATGGCGCTGTTCCAACAAGCCTTGAAAAGGGGCGGTCGGGCGCGTGTGTGCCAGATCTAGCTCAGCAGCAGCAAGATCCGCTTCTGCTTGTCTTAAATGACTGATTAAACGCAGATAATCCGTTTCTGATAATAAATTCGCGCCTCTGAGGCGCTCAGCAGCCCTGAGTTCAGCACGACGCGTCTCCTGCTCTGCGTGCAGCTGCAGCAAGTGAGCTGGACGGGCGTCCTCCGCCAATTGCAATAGCGCCGTACCCTGCTGTACCGGCTGGCCTTCACGGCTCAGCAAGGCTTGCACCCGACCACTGGTTTCGGCACGCACCTCGACCTGTTGATAGGGCATCAGCTGACCTTGCAAGGTCAAAACTGGCTGAAAGGGCTCGGCCTCCAACCAACGGGTTTCCACTCTGAAAGGCGTCGCAATATCCGAGGCAGCGGAAGAAGTTGGAGCCTGCGTCAGGCTGGAACGGGATTCACCTGTCCATAACCAAAACACCAGCAATAACAGCAGAAGCGCAGCAAGAGCCAAAGAGAGTTTTTTTCTGGTCACAGGGGCGAAGTGAGGCATGCAAAAAGTCCGGCAAGTTGGACAGGGAAAGGGATCACCGAGGAGTGTGCAGCAAAAGAGCAGCGCGCGGCAAGCTCCAAAGACAACCAGAGTTCCAGTCTGATGTTTTATTCGACGGTTGCATCTGCTAGCTTAACAGCCTGACCACAAGGAGAGACCCTATGGATTTTCTGTTCAATCACACTGATCAAGTCACCGCCTATCTGCTTGGCTTGGCTGATCATCTCTGGCCTGCGCTCTTGCTGCTGGTCATCGGTTACTGGGCAATCAAGTCCTTCAAAAAAGGCGCACTCAAGCTGCTGCAGAAAAAGCTGGACCCAGCTGCGGCTCAGTTTGTTGCCCAAATGCTGCATGCCGTGCTGCTGGCTTTTCTGTTCATCACTGTCCTCGGGCAGCTAGGTGTCAACACCACTTCCCTACTGGCGGCACTGGGGGCCTTAGGTCTTGCGGTGGGTCTGGCGTTGAAGGACTCACTGCAGAATCTGGCCTCCGGCTTGTTACTGGTGGCACTGCATCCCTTTAATAAGGGGGATTACATCGAAGGCGCAGGTACCGCTGGGAGTGTCGAAAAACTGACCCTGCTGCATACCTATTTAAAGACACCGGATAACAAACGGGTGATGATTCCTAACAGCAGCCTGACTGGCTCAAATCTGGTCAATTTTTCTGCTGAGCCACGGCGGCGACTCGATATTCTGATTGGTGTCAGCTATGAGGATGATGTACGCCAAGTCAAACAGCTGCTGCTTGATTTAATCGCACAGGAAGAACGCACGCTGGATGATCCTGCGCCTCTGGTGGCGGTGTTTGATTTTGCTGAAAGCTCGGTTGATTTCACCATGCGTATGTGGGTGAAAACAGAAGACTTCTGGGCTGTACGCTGGGCCATGATGGAAAAGATCAAAATCGCCTTTGATGAAGCGGGCATCACCATCCCCTACCCCCAGCGTGATCTTCACGTTCATACCTCCACCCCGGCCTTATCCGACGCCATCGCCCAAGCCGATTAAGCACGGATTGTCTTTGCATCTTCATACCTCTATGCAAATATTTTTGCATAGAGGGCTTTCTATGGCGTATTAAGCGCGTTTTCTGCCCGTCAACTTGCAAAGTTTTGCTTACTTCTGTAAAAGAACCCCACCTAAGCCTTATCCCTTCTGTTGCTCCGTAGCGGCCTGATGATGCCTTGCCCTACGGAAGTATTCGCTCGCTTGATCATCATCTAGAGGAGACGGACCATGAACCAGCGTGTCATGCTCAATACACCCGCCTTAGAGGCCCGCCCCTTTCAAGTCTATACTCAGCGCCAGCTGGATAAAATACAGCCCTTGCAAGCCCTGCCTGAAGAACTGCGTTTTGAGATGCAGGTTGTTAGTCAGGTGCTGCCTTTTCGCGTCAATAACTATGTTATTGAAGAGCTGATTGACTGGAATAATATTCCTGCTGATCCCATCTTCCAGCTCACCTTTCCACAAAAAGGCATGCTCAAACCTGAACACTATGAGCAGATTGCGCAGTTGATGCGAGATCAAGCTCCAGCCGCAGAGCTCAAGGCGGCTGTCGAAGCTGTGCGCCAAGAACTGAACCCCCATCCAGCAGGACAGATGGATTTAAACCTGCCGCTGCTTCATGGCGAGCCACTGCCAGGGATGCAGCATAAGTATCAAGAAACGGTGCTGTTTTTCCCTAGCCAAGGGCAGGTCTGCCATAGCTATTGCACCTTTTGTTTCCGCTGGGCGCAGTTTGTTGGTGATAAAGATCTAAAATTTGCCACCAACGAAGCCACCCGCCTGCACCAGTATCTAGCAGAACACCAAGAAGTGACCGACCTGTTGCTGACTGGCGGTGATCCAATGGTGATGAAGGCCAAGCACCTGCGCCAATATCTTGAAGGACTGCTCAGTCCTGAGTTAGAGCATGTGCAGAATATCCGTATCGGTTCAAAGAGCCTGACCTTCTGGCCCTATCGCTTTGTTACAGATGACGATGCACATGAGATCTTACAGCTGTTTCGTGATCTGATTGCCGCTGGCAAGCACGTTGCCTTTATGGCGCACTTCAACCACTGGCAAGAAATGGAAACACCGATTTGCCGTGAAGCGATACGTCGCCTTCGTGCAACAGGGGCCGAAATTCGCACCCAAGCACCGCTTCTGAAGCATATCAATGATGATGCCCAGCAGTGGGCCAAGATGTGGAAGCGCCAAGTGCAGCTTGGCATGATTCCCTACTATATGTTTGTGGAGCGCGATACAGGAGCCCAGCACTATTTTGAGGTGCCGCTGGTGCAAGCCTGGGAGATCTATCGCGATGCCATGCAGCAGGTGCCCGGTCTATGTCGTACCGCACGCGGTCCCTCCATGTCTGCCGATCCAGGTAAGGTAGAAATCCAAGGCGTGACCGAGATTCACGGTGAGAAGGTGTTGGCGCTGCGTTTTATTCAAGGCAGAAAGGCCGATTGGATACAGCGTCCCTTCTTTGCCAAGTACGATGAAAGCGCGACCTGGCTCAATCATCTTGAACCGGCTTTAGGTGAGACGGCTTTCTTCTATGAAGCCGAGTTTGCGCAGATGAAACAGCACAAGCAAGCGCTGATCGCACGCGAAGCCTGATCAGAAATCAAGTGGCTCAGGATCACCCAAGATCCTGGGCACGCGCTGCCAGAGATGCAGATCACCCAGAGTACGCATCCTGGCCGCCACCTCGCGCAACCAGAGGCGCTTCATATCCTGCCAGTCTGGACCAGGCGCAGCGCATCCCGCCACCTCCAGCCCAAGAGATTCAGCAATATAGAGCGCACGCGGCAGATGGTAATCCTGCGTGACCAGCAATGCACGCTGCAGCTGAAACACATCACGGGCACGCTTTAAGGTATCAAAGGTACTGAGCCCAGCATAATCCAGTGTTGTGCTGGTGGTGGGCACCTCCAGATCCTGCAGGGCACGCTGCATACGCAGGGGCTCGTTGTAATAAAAGGTGCGGTTATCGCCAGAAAGAAGCAGATGCTCTACGCGCTGGGCATGATACAAGGCTGCGGCCTGCTCAACGCGACCAAAAAAATGCGGGTTAGGTGCACCCGAGCGCAAAAACTGACTGGTACCAAAGACGATCGCGACGGAAAAATCATTCGCGCACAGCTCGACCTGCTGCTCGATTTTGCTTTGCTGGCGCAGCACAAACCAGCTATTCAACACGAGCAGCAATAAAACGCAGAAGAGGGCTATCAAAGCAAGGCGCGAGAACCAACGCATCAACCAGCGCACAGGTTTTTCCTTATTTGTCATCATCATGACACTTATCTAAACACGAAATGTCATTCAGCGCGATACGACTTCCTGCTTGTTTTCTGCTGGATTGGATTGCACTCAGAGCGCGAAAACATTAGACTCACCAGTCTAAATTTGCACTCACTGAATCAAGGGTAATCTATGTCTCGATACTGGCGACTCTGGCTCTGCCTGATGGTTTTTTTCTGCCTACCGGCGCAAGCCCAGTTCAGTGCTGGCATAGGGTTCAGCGCCAGCCAAAGTCCCTATCAGGGCGTCAGCAGCAATCCGAACACCATCCCTGCTTATGTCAACTACCAAGGCCAACGCCTTTATCTACGCGGCACTGAACTTGGATTCGCCCTCTGGCAACAAGGCGATCGCCAACAAGCCTTCAGCCTCAATGTGATCGCCAGTGGGCGCTTGGCTGGGTATCATGCGAGTGACTCGGCTTTTCTCACCGGCATGGCAACACGACGCTGGTCTTTAGATGGCGGGCTGGCTTTATCTGGACGCCATCAACAGCATCTTTTTTCTATTAAAGCTGTGCATGATCTTTTGGATCACCACCAAGGCTATGAGATCAGTGGTTACTATGGTCACCTGTTGCGCCTTCATCCACGCTGGACACTGACTCCTGGGGTTCAGCTGAGTTGGCAGAATGATGATCTGGTCGATTACTATTTTGGTGTACGCTCAGAAGAGGCCAGAGACGGGCGGGCTGCATATCAAGCCGCTGGGGGGTTAGAGCCACAAGTCAGTCTGATGAGCCTGTGGCAAATCAGTGAGCGCCAGCAGCTGATCGCCATCGCGCGGGTGCGCTACCTCGCCAGCGAGGTCAGACAGAGTCCGCTGGTTGACCGACGTCATACCAGCGGCGTGTTTCTAGGCTACATTCTCAGTTTTTGATCGCGGAAGACGCGGTGGAAGACTCAACGGATGCTGTCTCTTGCTCATCCTGCATGTCTTCTTGCTGCTGTTCCTGCTGCTCAGCCGAGGCGTGATCGCCTGATTCCGGCTCTGTGTGTGGCGCGGCAGCTTCAGTCGCTGGGCTGGCTGGACTCAGTGCGGCAATCTGTGCCACGCCTTCACCCATACGCACCGCACTGCCAGCGGCCAAATCATCACGCCAGGCAACAGCTTGTGGACCAAACAGCAGAATCACCGTCGAACCCAGCTTAAAGCGGCCCATCTCAGCACCGCGCTCGAGCAGGATCGGCGCTGGATCAGCAAAGTTTTTCACTGTCACACGCCGCGCTGGTGGCGCAACCTGGCCATCCCAGACAGTTTCAATACCAGCCACGATCATCGCGCCGACCAAAATCATCGCCATAGGGCCAGCCGGGGTCTCAAAAAAGCACACCAGGCGCTCGTTACGCGCAAAAAGATTCGGCACTTGATCGGCCGTGGTTTGATTCACTGAGAACAACTGCCCAGGAACGTACAAGGTTTCCAATAGCTTGCCTTGTACTGGCATATGCACGCGATGATAGTCCTTGGGCGACAGATAAATAGTCGCAAAGCTGCCGCCAACATAAGGCTGGGCACGACTTAAATCACCACCGAGCAATCTTTGTAGGCTATAAGTCTGCCCTTTGGCTTGCAGGATACGGCCTTCCGTAATCGGCCCCATTTCACTGATCACACCATCGGCGGGACTGAGCAGCTGAGCTGGGTCTGCTGCCAGTGGCCGCACGCCTAGCTTGAGTGCCCGAGTAAAAAAGGCATTAAAGTGGGCATAGGCTTGTGGATCTGGCTGTTCTGCCTCGCTCATATCCACTTGAAAACGCCTGATAAACAGACTGATCAGAGAGTTTTTAATCCAGCCAATACGCGTTTCTGCAAGACGACCGGTCACACGCGAGATCAGATGCTGAGGAAGAAGGTACTGCATCCACACAAAAAGTTTTTCTTTATTCACGACATTTTCCTTCACTTGGCTGATGCCGAAGCTAATGATCATCCCAAGAGGAAGCACGCCACTTCTTGGACTCAGGTGCATCTTACCAGTGCGCTCGCGCTGGAGACAGTCATCCACGCCATCAATCACATCCGCTTGATCCTGGTTGGTTAATTTCCACTGCTGCACCTGCTATGATCGCGTCTTTATTTGTGTAGAAAATGGTGATTGCATGTCTCGCCCAAGTTGGACGCCTGAATGGAAGGCTTTAGAAGACCTTGCTCAACAGCAGGGTGCATTACATTTGAAGGATCTCTGCTTGGATCGCCAGCGTTTTGACCTATTCAGCTGGCGCAGTGGCGCACTATTTTTAGATCTCTCCAAACAAAGACTCACGCAAGAGACCCTGCCTGCGCTATTCAAGCTGGCCCGAGCGCAAAAACTGGAGCAGGCGATTCAAGCCCTACTCAGCGGTGCGCCCATCAATACCAGCGAGCAAAGACCGGCACTGCATACCGCACTGCGCTTGCCCGCAGATGCCGAGCTTTGGGTCGAGGGTGAGAATGTTAATCTGGCGATCCAAGCCAGTTTAGAGAAGATGGCCCAGCTGGTTGAGCGGCTGCATCAAGGACAGTGGCGCGGCGTCACCGGACACCCAATTACCGATGTGGTCAATCTGGGAGTGGGCGGCTCTGATCTTGGCCCACTGATGGTCACCCATGCCTTGGCCGAATGGCGGCCTGAAGACATCGCACCGCTGCATCTGCATTTTGCTTCCACAATGGATGGTTCGCAGCTGGCTGAGCGGCTTCAACTCCTGAACCCAGAAACCACGCTGTTTATTATCTCATCCAAGTCTTTTAGCACCATCGATACACTCACTAATGCTGCAACGGCCAAGCACTGGCTGGTGCAGCATCTTGGACAAGAGGCTCTGGTGCTGAAGCAGCACTTTATTGGTGTTTCCGCCAAGGCCGAAAAGATGAGCGCTTGGGGCATAGATCCCCAGCATCAGCTCACCTTCTGGGACTGGGTCGGGGGGCGCTACTCTCTCTGGTCTTGCATCGGCCTGCCTATCGCACTGCAAATCGGTATGGCTGGATTTCGTGCGCTGCTGGCAGGGGCGCATCAAATGGATCAACATCTGGCTCAAGCGCCGCTAGAAAGCAATCTTCCTGTGCTGCTGGCACTGGCCGGAATCTGGAATATCAACTTCTTGGGGATGAGTGCCCAAGCCATTCTGCCCTATGATGGTCGCTTAAAATACCTGCCAGCCTATCTGAGCCAGCTTGAAATGGAATCCAATGGCAAGAGCACAACCCAAGAAGGCGAGCTGGTCGACTATGCTACCTGTCCCATTTTATGGGGTGAGCTCGGCCCCAATGCCCAGCACGCCTTTTATCAGTTGCTGCATCAAGGCACTGAAGCCGTACAGTGTGATTTTATTGCCCCCATCCGCCGTTATGAGCAGATACGTGATCCACAAGCACGCCATTATTTCCAAGGGCAGCATCGTTTAGCACTGGCCAACTGCCTCGCCCAATCGCGTCTATTGATGCTCGGTGATGCGGCCGTACCCGATCAACACACCCAGCGCGATGCGCATCTGTTTTATCGTGGCAATCAACCTTCTTCCACTTTATTACTGGATGAACTCACTCCCTCCAGCCTCGGGCAATTGCTGGCTCTCTATGAGCATAAGGTGTTTGTGCAGGCCAGCATCTGGGGCATCAACCCCTTTGATCAATGGGGCGTTGAGCTGGGCAAAAAAATTGCCCTCTCGACTGAACAAGCCCTGCTTGGCCAGACTCAAATGGCGTTTGATCCTTCGACCGAAGGCCTGCTGGCTCTATGCCTCTCTTCTGATCCACTGCAAGGAACTCACTGATGGCGCTGTTGACTTTTTTCTCGCCACTGACCCTGTTTTTCATCGCCCTGATTCTGGTGATGACGCTCTATTTTCATGGTCCTGTCTACTCACTCCGAACGGTCAATGCGGCTCCGTCTATCTTGACCAGCGTCGGTATTTTCGGCACCTTCTTTGGTATCGCGCTGGGATTGATGGAGTTTGATGCCCAGGATGTCGAAAGCAGTGTGCCGCAACTCATCGAGGGCCTGAAAACCGCTTTCTGGTCTTCGATTGCGGGTTTGCTCGGCGCGATGACCATCAAAATGCGCCATGTGCTGAACCATGTGCGCGGTCTGGATGGTAGCGTGCAGGTCACAGGCGCGACCATTGATGACCTCGCCACGCTGCTGGGCGATATTCGCCTGCTGCTGAAGGACTCCGGCCTCACGCGCATCGATGAACAGCTCGCCAAGAGTGATCAGCGTCTCAGCGCCAGCTTAAAAGAGCTGGTCAGCGGTATAGGGGCTTATCAGCAAAGCCTCGCCGAAGCCAATAGCCAAGCCCTAGTTCAGGCTTTAGATCATCTGTTGCAGGATTTCAATCAGCAGATCGGCACCCAATATGGCGAGAACTTCCAGCAGCTGAACCAAGCCGTTGGACAGATGCTGCAGTGGCAGGAAACCTATAAGCAAGAACTGGAGCAGCTGCTGACAGAACAGCGCGCCAATGGCCAGCTGCTGACCCATGCCACCGAGGCCTATCAAACCATGGTCGAGCACACCCAGGCCTTTAATCAGGTGGCCGATACCCTCGGTAGCGTGATGCAGGGCCTGCAAGAGCAATCCAGTGCACTCGGCCAGTATCTCGACTCCTTGGCGCGCTTAGTCAATAAAGCGGGCGATGGCCTGCCCAAGCTGGAAGAGCGTATTCACCTGCTCACCGATGGGCTGGCGCAGCAGCTTGGGCAACAGCATCAGCAGATGCAACGCCTGCTGGATCAATCAGGACAGCGTGTGGCACAGAGTGTCGAACATCTCGACCATATTCTGAGTGAGCGCCTGGATCATCAGCTTGAACGCCAACACAAGTGGGTCGAACGCCAGCTGGATCGGAGCGAACAACAACTGGTACGCATGGATGCCGCGCTGGAACATGAGCTGACCCATTCACTGCAAACCTTTGGCAGCCAGATGGCCGCACTGTCAGAGAAGTTTGTCAGTGATTACCTCCCCTTGACCGATAAACTGCGCGAAGTTGTGCAGCTGGCAGAACAGATCCAGCCTCAAAAACAACGCCCCACACCGCCTTCTCAGTCCACAGCAACGGAGGCTTAAGGCATGCTGGAGCAACAGGAAGAAGAAACCCTCGCTGGGGAAGAAGGCGCGCATTGGATTTCAGTCAGTGATTTAATGGCTGGATTGATGATGGTCTTCTTGCTGGTCGCCGTGGTCTTTATGGTGATTGTACAAAAAGAAAGCGAGCGTATGCGTCAGGTTGCGGAGGTGTATATTGATCTGCGCCAAGCCCTGTATGATGATCTGCTCACTGAGTTTGAGCAGGACTTGCCACGCTGGGGAGCAGAACTCACGCCGGATCTAGTCATCCGTTTTCAAGATAGCGGCCTGCTGTTCACGCTTGGTTCGGCAAGCCTCAGACCGGCTTTTGAAGAGATTTTGGCTGATTTCTTCCCGCGCTATCTGCGCGTGATCACCCAGCCTCAATACAAGGAAGATATCGAGGAAGTGCGTATTGAGGGCCATACCTCCAGTGATTGGACCAACGCCCGCACACCCAGCGAAGCCTATATCAACAATATGCGCCTCTCTCAAGAAAGGACGCGCTCTACGCTTGAGTTTTTGATGGCGCTGGAGGCCGTCAACCATCAGGCGGACTGGTTTAAGCGTAATGTCACCGCCAATGGGTTGTCTTCGTCGCATCCGATTATCAACGCAGAAGGCCTAGAAGACAGCGAACTCTCGCGCCGAGTTGAGTTTCGCGTGCGCACAGATGCAGACAGCCGTATCCGCAGCCTGCTTGAGGAAACCCGCCCAGCACGATCTGTTTCAGCATCACCAGAGGCTTCCGATGCAGCTTCCTGATTTCACGCACTTTGCGCCCTTTCAGCAGCTCAGAAAAACCATGGGCGCGCGGCGGACAGGGCACTTTGAGCTTTTTGATCCTCACAAGCATCTGACTGGGCAGGAGCGCTCACAACTCGATCAGCAAGGGCGGCGATTAAGACTGGATCAGCTGCGTGCGCTGGCCGATGGCACCTGGGCCTACAAGAATACGCGCTTGGCCGTCTATCGTGCTGAAGACCCCCATTACCATCTTGCTCAATGTCCTCAGCTAAGCCAGTGGGGAAGGAATCAACAGGTTTGGGTGTCCACCCGGCGTACTGGCAAACTCCCCTTGGCAGGTCAGGATCAGCCACTGAGTATTTGCCCTGATTGCTTGCAGTTTTTAGGCTATAAGGGCTTTGATCTCAAACGCAATCGCAAGATCGCCTACAGCAAAAAACTACTGAGCCTGTTCAGCCGCGAAGAATTTTATATCGTCTATCCCCTCTACCCAGTGCAGGGTATTGAGTCTTTGCCCCTCCACTCAGCGGAACCTAACCGATCATGAAGCAGCCTGCCCCATTCAGATTAGAAAAGCTCGATCCTGAAACCTACCGCCATAAAACCCGCACCAGCAGTTTGATCTTAATTCTGATCTTTGCCAGTCTCGCAATGGGGTGTGCAACGCTTTTTGTCGCTTGGTGGGGACAACCCGGCAGTAATTTTCGTCTGAACCTGCTCGGGGTGTTGAGCGGCCTCGGGCTCACGCTCCTGTTAGTGAAGCTGTATCTCGCGCGCCAGCCTTTTATGCGTGAGGCGGTCTACTCATGGCGGCTCAAACGCCAGCTGATGCGCATCACCAATGTCATGCACAAGATCAAGCCGTTAGTTGAAGCCGAGCAGATTGCCGCACTCTCTGCGCTCTGTTTTTATCATCGCGCTTTAGAGCAGATGCACTATTTAGAAGGGAATGATGTGGGTGCTTTAGAGCTTAAGGTCGAGAAGCAGCAGCTGATTGAAAAGATGCAGGCGCTGGGCCTAGAAACAGAAATCACCACCTTCGATCCTCAATGGCTTGATCAGATCAACGCCCACGCCAAGCAACAATCCTGACCAGAGCGCATTCAGCATCTCAACCTAAAAAAAAGAGCCCATCTAGGGCTCTTTGATGACCAGCGTGCAAGGCACGTGGCCGTGTTAACGCTTCAGCTGCACCTTCTCCATCAAGGTCTCGACCAAGCAGGTGCGATAGTGCACATCCTTGGCACAGCGCTCGAGGTGTTTTTCTAAGCGCAACGCCACACGATCAGGAATGGTGATTTTTTTCACCGCTGGATTGCGGCGATAAACCTTTTGCCACACCTGCTCCAGAAACTCGGGGGTGCCAGCACCAATCCGCTTTTCCAGATTACGTCCAGTGACATGATAATTCTCTGCTATCAGGCGTCGCGCTTCATGCGCAATCATATTTTCTAGTGCCTGCTGAGAAATCCCTTTTTCTTTTAATCTTTGCATGATTCCTCCTTCGAAGAACCCTGACCCTTCTCGCAAGCAGGAGAAGTCCTGCTCATCCAAGTCTGGGTGGAATCAATAAAAGACCAGCTAGGGAACCTCTGATCAACGTCACGAGCACAGGTCAAGCAAGGCGAAATTGATCGAAAAAGCGGAGTTTACACGGAGTAAATGAGCATTTTGAGACCCAATTTCAACGCAGTATGACCAAGCGCAGTAGTTAATCAGAGGCTTCCTAGTGTGCACGCATCGAGGGATTTGGTAACTGCTTTTTCTGTTCCATCATTAAAGCGGTGACGTATTCAGCGCGTGTTGACGCATTAACAGGTTTATCTCGTGCTGCACACCAATCGATTAAAGCCTGCACATCCACCCAAACCTTCTCGATCAGAATACCCCTTGTAGCAAAAACGTCAATCATTTCGAGGCTTTTTGCCTCCCACTCTGCCCAAGTGGCCTCAAGCCGATCTGCATCTTCTGCAACCGCCTTGAGCTGCTCCCATTGATCCGCCTGAAACCAGCACAAGCCGGCTTGTTGAGGTGTCGATGAGCTGCTCATATTCACTCCAGCTGATAATTAAAATCTCAGTGTAGCACAGCCAAGCCACCTTCTCTTGCTGGCTCCTTGCCTGATCTGGTATGGAGCCAACAAGGTGATAGGACTAGGAAGCCCCTGATTAACTACTGTGCTTGGTCATGCTGCGCTGATCAAAGGTTCCCTAGCTGGCTTTTTCGGCATAGGCATCGAGTAGCGTTTCTTGAGCACTGACCTCCGCCTCGCCTTCTGCCGGTGAGTTCAGAAGATAGTGGCCATCGCTTTGTAGCTCCCAGCTTTGGCAGTTATCCAGCAGGTAGGTTTCCAGATCCTTGCGCACGCGATGTGCCAACTTGCCCTCCAACAGCGGAAAGCAGGTTTCCACACGATGGAACATATTGCGCTCCATAAAATCAGCACTGGCGCAATAGACTTCATCCTGCCCATCATTGTGGAAACAGAAAACGCGCGTATGCTCCAAAAAGCGGCCAATAATCGAGCGTACACGGATGTTTTCTGAGACCTCAGGCACGCCAGGGCGCAAACAGCAGATACCGCGCACGATCATATCCACCACCACGCCAGCCTGACTGGCACGATACAAGGCTTTAATCAGACGCGGCTCGGTGACTGAGTTGGTTTTAATCAGAATACGGGCTTTTTTACCCGCTTGGGCATGCTCAGCTTCTCGCTCAATCATCTCGATCAAACGCTTATGCAAGGTAAAGGGCGCATGCAGCAGGGTATTCATGTTCAGCACCTGCCCCATACCACAAAGCTGCAAGAACACACGGTGCACATCTTCACAGAGAGCTTGATTGGCAGTCAGCAGCGCATAGTCAGTATAGAGGCGCGCGGTCTTGGCGTGATAGTTGCCCGTACCAAGATGGGCATAATGACGTAGCTGGCCGTTTTCACGCCGCAGCAGGTGCATCATCTTGGCATGCGTCTTATAGGCCACCACGCCATAGATCACGATGGCTCCCGCCTCCTGTAAACGGCTGGCCAGCGTCAAATTATCGGCTTCATCAAAGCGCGCGCGCAGTTCAATCACCACCGTGACTTCCTTACCATTACGCGCAGCATCCACCAAGGCACTGACGATATTCGAGTCTGGCCCAGTGCGATAAAGTGTCTGCTTAATCGCCACAACATCTGGATCAGTCGCGGCTTCACGCAACAGATCTTCGACAGGAGAAAAGCTCTCAAACGGGTGGTGCAGCAGAATATCGCCTTGGCGGATGGCATTAAAAATCGAGCCAGCTTCTTTACGCAGCAGCTTGGGTAAACCGGGCGTAAAAGGCGCATATTGCAAGTCTGGACGATCCACCAATCCCATCACCGCCATCAAACGATTGAGATTCACTGGACCATTGACGCGATACAGCTCGTCTTCGCTAAGGTTAAACTGCTTGAGCAAAAAGGCGATCAGGTCATCAGGGCAGTTATCCGCCACCTCTAGACGCACCGCATCACCATAGCGACGCGATAAGAGTTCACCCCGTAAAGCACTGGCCAGATCCGAGACTTCTTCTGAATCAACGCTCAAATCGGCGTTGCGCGTAATACGGAACTGATAGCAGCCCTTGACCTTCATCCCCGGAAAAAGACGCTCAGCATGCGCGTGGATAACAGAAGACAAGAAGACAAAATGATCGCCCGATTCAACCAGCTCATCCGGCAGCCTGACCAAACGTGCCAAAGAGCGCGGCGCCGGCAGAATCGCCATGCCGCCTTCGCGGCCAAACGCATCCTTGCCTTCCAGCGAGACGATAAAGTTCAGGCTTTTATTGACCAGGCGCGGAAAGGGGTGCGAAGGATCCAGACCGATAGGACTGATCACCGGCAGAATTTCCTGCATGAAGAAATCCTCCACCCAAGCGCTCTGCGCGGGAGTCCACTGATCACGGCGGATAAAGCGGATATTCTGCTCTTCCATCGCCGGAATCAGCTGGTCATTTAAAATGCTATATTGGCGCTCGACCTGCTCATGACACAGGCGTGAGATTTCTTTCAGCACCTCAGTCGGGCGACGCCCATCAATCCCTGATTTCTCACGCTCAAACGCCACTTGACGCCTTAATCCTGCAACCCGTATCTCAAAGAACTCATCCAGATTACTGGAAAAGATCAATAAAAAGAGCAAGCGATTAAGCAGAGGGTGACTGGTATCCAGTGATTGCTCCAGCACACGGATATTGAACTCTAAATGCGATAACTCACGATTAAAGTACCACTCAGGCGCATCCAAATTAATGCTGGCATCGGGTTTGCGTCGCCGCACCCCACCCTTGGTTTGATTGATACGCAAGGTGGCACGCGGCGGCGTATTGCTCGCCTGCTCATCAACTAAAGACGCATCTTGGGTTGTGGTATTGGCTTCTGCAATGGGTGCTGCCTCGCCCTCGATCCCACTGGGTTCAGCATGAGCCGCAGCCTTGGCCGCCGCAGCCGCTTTGGCACGGGTTGGTCGCGCTCGTGCTGGGCTTTTCGGTACAGAGCTTTTCGGTAAAGGGCTTTTCGGTGACGGGCTCGCTGATGAGGAAGTGTCTTGAGCAGAACTGGCCGATGCAGCGCTGTTCGGTACGCCGCTGCCTTGTGAGGCATTCTGCTGTAGCGCATCATTGGGTGAAGTACTGGTGTGCGCCGCGCGCTTGCGTGCAGAGCCACCTCGTGCTGCACGCTGCCGGTTTGTTGTTGACGATGAAGCGGTCTTTTTTATTGTCTCTGTCATCCTGCCTTCCTTTTGAGCCACACGAGCCAGCAGTGCCTGATCAACTGAGTCATCACCCAATTGCGCGGAACGCTTCAGTCAGACCAGCTGGCTCACTCACGGCCTGACTGAGAAGGTCTGCGTAGGCGGTTAAACGCCACGCAATATCTGGGCAGCACGCTTGGCATAGTAGGTCAAAATGCCATCCGCACCTGCCCGTTTCATGCATAACAAGGCTTCCATCATACTCTCTTCACTCAGCCACCCCTTTTCTATCGCATTCATCTGCATCGCGTATTCGCCGCTGACTTGATAGACAAAGGTGGGCACGCCCAGCTCTTTTTTGATTCGATGAACGATATCCAGATACGGCAAACCGGGTTTAATCATCACCATATCCGCACCTTCGACCAGATCCATCGCGACCTCGTGCAGGGCCTCATCTGAATTGGCTGGGTCCATCTGATAGGTCTTTTTATCGGCCTTACCCAAATTGGCCGCAGAACCCACCGCATCACGGAAAGGCCCATAATAGTGAGAAGCATACTTAGCGGCATAGGAGAAAATCCGTGTATTGACTAGCTGCTCCTGCTCCAACACCTGACGTATCTGCCCAATGCGGCCATCCATCATATCCGAGGGTGCCAGCATATCTGCACCCGCCTCAGCATGGGAAAGCGCCTGCTTGACCAAGGTTTCGACCGTGCGATCATTCAACACATAACCCTGCTCATCGATAATGCCATCCTGACCATGGGTGGTATAAGGGTCAAGAGCGACATCGGTGATAATACCGAGCTCAGGCACTGCCTCTTTCAAAACCCGCACACTGCGCTGGACTAGGCCGTTCGGGTTATAAGCCTCTTCGGCCAACTCACTTTTGCCTTCTACCCCCACAACCGGAAAAAGCGCCATCGCCGGTATGCCTAAATCAGCAATTTCACGCGCTTCTTGAAGAAGAAGATCCAAGCTCAAGCGCTCGACACCTGGCATGGAAGGAATAGCTTCACGCTGATTATCACCTTCTTGAACAAAAACCGGCAGAATCAAATCCTGCGGCGCCAAGCGATGCTCTTGCATCAACTGACGGGAGAAAGCATCTGCACGCATACGGCGCAGACGAGTCGCAGGAAAAGTACGGTGGGCCAAATACATGGCTAACTCCTTTCGTCATTCATAGTCGAATCAGTATATCAGGAGTGCCCAAGAGATAGCGTGCTCCTCAGCTTACAATTTGTCGCAGGCACAAGGTGCACTTGCCTTGCTGTCTAAAGCCCACTAGAGTCGATCACAGCGAGTCCAACAAAAGCACCTCTTGCCTTTATCTAAGGAGTTGATCATGAGCAAAAAAGTGGCTGTCCTCTTATCTGGTTGCGGTGTCTATGACGGTGCCGAAATCTATGAAACCGTCCTCACCTTACTGCGTTTAGATGAACAGGGTGTGAAATATCAATGCATTGCACCTGATATCCCACAGCAGGAGGTGGTCAATCACCTGAGCGGAGAAGTCGAGGCTGATGCCAAGCGCTCGGTTTTACAAGAAGCGGCCCGCCTCGCACGAGGCGATATCTTGGCACTAGATCAAGCCCAGGAAGAAGACTTTGATGCCTTGATTCTGCCCGGCGGCTTTGGCGTGGCCAAGAACTTCTCTGATTTTGCGACCCAGGGTGCCAAAGCCAGTGTAGAGCCGCAGGTAAAAGCCTTCACTCAGGCCTTTGTCAGCGCCAAAAAGCCGATCGGCCTGATGTGTATTGCACCGGCACTCAGTGCTGAATTGATCGGCCCCGGCGTGGTCTGCACCATCGGGCGCGATGCTGGCGTCAGCGGTGCATTAACAGAGATGGGCGCACTGCATAAAAGTGCCGATGCGGATGAAATCGTGGTCGACCAACAGCATCTGCTTGTCACCACACCCGCTTATATGATGGCCACCCGCCTCAGTGAGGCTAAGGTCGGTATTTTCAAGCTGGTCGATAAGGTGCTGGAGTTGATCAAATAAAGCACATCACCAGGATTGCACTGAGACCGTGGCTGCGGTCTCAGTCTCAGATCCAAGGGGCCTAGATTCAATAATTCAACCCAAGTCTCTCTAGATGAACTCCAGATGTTTCTAGATAAGATCCGCGATGCTCGATAAATCCGGCATCACCTGCGTAATACGCAGTGCATCAATTCCCCACAGCGTCGCTGGATTCACCCGCATCCGCTCATTGACTGGGCACACGCTTTTAATCGCAAACTGGCGCGAGGCTGTATTGCGCCGCCTTGGCGATAAGAATAAATCGCCATCCGCTTTGCGCACACTGGCGACCAAAGGCGCTTTTGGATCAGAAGTCCGACCTATCACCACCGCCAACTCACCATTATTTAAGCGCACATACACGCCAGGCGGATAAACCCCAAGTTCATTAAGGAACAACAGGGTGAGTTTTTCATCAAACTGGCTACCACGGCGAATAAAAATCTCACGCAAGGAATCTTTATGCTTGATCGGGCTGCGATAGGGTCTTGGTGTCACCATCGCACTATAGACATCGGCCAGCGCCACCACACGCGCCTCACGACGTATTTGATCCCCCTTCAAGGCGCGTGGATAACCACTGCCATCGAGCTTTTCATGGTGCTGGGCAATGATCTCCAACCAAAGATCATCTGTCACCCCCGCCTGCTGCAGCTTTTGTACGCCCTGTTCAGGGTGGCGATTAATCACCTTGCGCTGTTGCGCGTTTAACGGTGATTTCTGCTGATGCAAACGCTGCTGATAGGGGTTCATCGCTACATTGCAGGTGAGACAAGCGGCCATCACCGCAAGGCGCACCTCCTGCGGGGCTTGCAAGCGCTCTAAAATCAGCTCAGCCAACACGGCAATTTGCATCGGATGATGAATGGGATAGGCAAACTGATCCGATAAGTGCACCGCGCCAAGCAGCGCATCAGCATCATAATCACGCAGGCCCTGTAGCGTGACGATAATGTCGTAAATCCGCTTCTGCACCAGCCCGACGGGCGGTGGTGTATCCTGATCGATCAGCTCAAAAGCTTCTTCCAGCTTCAAGCACAGCTCATCAAACTCAGCAAAGGGATTGACTCGACGACGAAAGCGTAAGGGCTGGGGCACAGGAGAGGCTGGGGTCTCTTCAGCATCCTTGGCAAACAAACCCACTCTTGCCAAGATTTCTTTCTGGCGCTCTGAGCGCAGCAGCGCACCTCTGGCCATCAGCAGCTTGCCGAATTCATCATAAATCGGCCAAGGCACCGGCCGGTTCACCTTTAAGTGCTCGGGTGTGATGCGTGATAATTCAAAGTCTCGCAGCAACATAGGGTTATCCTTGCAATCCTTCTGCCCCTAAACGGGTTGACCTGCATAGATCGACTGGAGAAAGTCTCCGCCGCACTGCAAGGCCTCAAACCAATCTAAAAATGCGCTGACCTGCTCCTCGGCAAACATGGCCCCATGCTGTGGCACAATCATCTTGACCGGAAGCGCGCGCACCTGTTGCACCCAATGACGACAGACCGCATTGGAGTGCATATAGCGCTGATGAAAAGACAGCATATAGCGGGTGTGCTCTTCAAAATCCTCAACGAATAAAGCACGCTGACCCGCTGGGAAAATCGAGGCACCAATATCGCCGCTGAATAGAATTCCTGAGCGCTCATCAAAAACACTAAAGTTACCTTCGCTATGCAGAAAGTGCGCGGGCAACAGATGCAAATGATCACCTGAAGGCAGGGGTAGACGCAGGCCTTGATCCGGAATCGGTTCAACATGCTCCGGCTCATCCAAGCCAAAGTGAGACACAAAATGCAGCCACAGACGTGAGATCAAAAGCTTGGCATCACTGATTTTCATCCAATAGGGTGCCGAAGAGCAGACATCAGGGTCTTGGTGGGTGGCAATCAAGGTCGTAATCTGCCGCGGATGCAGGTAGCGACTGACCTGCTCAAGCACCTGATGAAAGACATAGCTGCCACCGGGATCAAACAGCACGCCTTGGTCGCGATTAATAATCAGACACTGGTTGGTTTGCACAAAAGAACTGGCCTGTTCTTCTTCCTCCCAACCGAACCAGACAAACTGATGTTCATCATCTTCATAAAGAAGGCGGCTGGCTTCAAGACGCTCACTCATCCTTTGCTTCTCCCTGGTTTGATGCTCGCTCGTCCTTCGGTCTTCCCTCTAGGTCCGATAGATCGATGGGCACCTGAGACTAAAAACCATAAAACTCATCCAGCAAATCTGTGCCACATTGCAGGTTTTCTAACCATGTCAAAAAGGCAGGAATATGCTCTTTCCCGATCACGGCACCATGTTGAGGAACGATCATTTCAACCGGATATTGACGCACCATCGCTACCCATTTACGCAATGCAGCATTGTTGCCCATATAGCGGCGATGAAACCCCTCGGTGTAGGCTAGGTGCTCCTCCCAATCCTTGACCATTAAATAACGCTCACCCTTAGGAAAAACAGCCGCACCTATATCACCAGAAAACAAAATCTTCGAGCGGGTATCGTAGAAACTAAAGTTGCCTTCACTATGCAAAAAATGAGCAGGCAGCAGCACGATTTCACCGCCAGCGGGCAGCTTGATCATCTTGCCCTTGTCTTCTATCGCGATCAGTCGTGTTGGATCACTAAAGCCAAAATGGGACACAAAGCGTATCCACAGGCGTGAGACGAGCAAACGGGCACGGGTCGCCTTCAACCAAAGAGTCACCGAGGAGAGCACATCTGGATCTTGATGGGTGGCGAGCAGATAGCGTATCTGATCCAGCGGTAGATACTTGCTCACTTCTGCTGCGACTTCTGAAAAAATAAAAGCACCACCTGGATCAAACAAGTAACCCTGATCCTGATTGATGACTAAAACCTGATTGGATTGCACCAAACTTTCTTCTGCATCTGGATCTTCCCAACCGAACCAAATGACCTGGTGCTCATCATCCTCAAATAAGACATGACTACTTTCTACCATCTCGGACTCCATGTGCAGGGTAAAAAATCCCACTTATTATTTATAGCATCCTAACAAAAATAAGGCGTTGACACATAACAAAGAACCCAGCATTGCGCTGGGTTCTATGATCGGTTTCAGCTGAACTCGTGGAGTAGCTTTAAATCAAAGCGAGGCTTGGTGCGAACCTGCTCGTGATGTCCACCAGAAGCGTCTTAGGCCGCCTCTTGATTCGTGGCAGGCAAAAGACGGGCAATCAATAAACCCAGCTCAAAAAGCAGCCACAGTGGAATAGCCAGCAGGGTTTGTGAGAAGGGATCTGGCGGTGTCAGCAACATGGCAACGACAAAGCAGCCTAAGATCACATAGAGGCGCTTTGAGGCCAGGCTTTTTACATCCGTTGCCCCAGCTTTAATCAATAACACTGTGGCAATCGGCACTTCAAAAGCCACACCAAAGGCAAAAAAGATCTTCAGTACAAAACTCAGATAGGCGTTGATATCCGTCATGACCCCAACCGTTTCAGGCGCAGCCGCAATAAAAAACGGGAAAAGAATGGGGAACACCACATAATAAGCAAAAGCGATACCGGCATAAAAAAGCAGGATGCTGGAAACCAATAAAGGAATAGCGAGCTTCTTTTCCTGCTCATACAAGCCTGGGGCAATAAAAGCCCAGATTTGATACAGGATATAGGGGATGCTCAATATAAAAGCGACATATAGCGTCAGCTTAAAGGGCGCGAAAAAGGGCGAAGTCACCTCAGTGGCAATCATATGACCACCTTCAGGCAAAATACCTCTTAACGGCTCAGAGACAAACAGATAGATATCATTCGCGAAATACACCAGACACAAGAAGGCCAAGATCACGGCAATCACAATCCGCAGTAGCCGATCACGCAACTCCATCAAGTGCTCAACAAGAGGCGCGTGGGCTTCTGTCGATGAAGGCTTGGAGGGATCCGCACTCATTGAGGTGTATCCTTGGTCACATTTGACTGGGTGGGCGTGCTGGCGACATCAGAGGCAGGCTCGGTTGTGGCAGGTGCTTCTGGCGGCTGATGATGGATCGAATCTGGCGTTGAGGGCAGAGCCTCTGATGCGGCAGTCTCTTGCACCATCTCCTGCTCAGCCTGTACCAAGCCGGCCTTGACGCGCTGCTCATGCTCAGCCAAACGCTGGCGCATTTCTTCAAGCTGCAACTGCTGATTCACCTCTTGTTGGATGCCCGCCACAGAGCGCTTAATGCGTCCAATGTACAGGCCCAGCGTGCGGGCAGCCTGAGGCAAGCGTTGGGGGCCTAAAACCAATAGGCCCACCACCGCCACCAGCAGCAATTCTAAAAAGCCAATATCAAACATAGGTTGATGCTGCCTTATTTTTGCTCTTGCTCAGAACGTGTTGTGCTGCTTGTCGTCTCATCAACACGCTTGGCTTCGACATCCAGACTTTCTGGCTGGCGTTTTTCTTGCTGCTGAGCAGGTTGATCTGCCTGCTGCTCGCCATCTTTGAGTGCTGACTTAAAGCCCTTGACGGCACTGCCTAAATCCGAGCCCAAACCACGGAGTTTTTTGGTCCCAAAAATCAAGATAATAATGCCGAGTACGATCAGTAACTGCCAAATGCTAATGCCACCTAAACCCATGATTTTGCTCCACTCTACAGATCTATCTACGCTGGTTTATCCAGCTGTTTTGACTTCACCAATCTTCAAATCAGGCGCCGGTAACGCGTGATGTTGAGGGACGGCTGGCTTTTTCATCTAAACCAGAGACACCCATTCTTCTTGCCAGTTCGTCCAGCACCTGCTGGTGGCTCAATCCTAAATGAGAAAGCATGACCAAGGTATGAAACCACAGGTCAGCCGTCTCACTAATCACTTCGCGATGATCTCCGCTCAGGGCGGCATCCTTAGCGGCGAGCAAGGTTTCGGTGGCTTCTTCACCGACCTTCTCTAGAATCTTGTTCAGTCCACGACTATGGAGCTGGGCAACGTAAGAAGAAGCTGGATCAGCATGGCGACGTTCTTCAAGTTGCTGCTCGAGCTGCTCTAAAAAATGGATCATTTGTTTATCACTCAAAAACTGGGGCCATGGGTTTCAACACCTCTGCCCTTGGGTCTTGATCAGCAGGTAGGCAAGGATAGCCTAAAGACCCGCACCATACCATAGGCCACTGGTTTAACGCCGCAGCAGTAAAAAGAGCCCTAGACCACCGAAAAGCCACGGCCAACCCGCCCAATCCTGTAAGCGCTCCCAAGGCAAATCCAGCCCTAAAGCGGCAGCCAGTAGCAGCAAAACACCACCAACCAGCACCTGTCCCGGGCGGCGACTGGCTTGGCGTATTTCCTGCTGTAAAGCCTGTAGGCTGGCTTGCTGCTGTTGCTGAGCCTCTTGCCAGCCTTGCCATTGACGTAGCGTTTCATGCGCCAGCTGAGGCAGTTCTGGAATCTGCTCCAACCAATCAGGGAGCTTTTCTTTGGCTTTGCGCCAGATCCCTCTTGGCCCAACACGCTGCTGCATCCAGTTTTCAAGATACGGCTTGGCGGTCGTCCATAAATCAAGATCAGGATAGAGCTGGCGGCCGAGACCTTCGATATTCAGCAGAGTTTTCTGGAGCAACACCAACTGAGGCTGGACTTCCATATTAAAGCGCCGCGCAGTTTGGAACAGCCCGAGCAACACCTGGCCAAAGGAAATATCCTTGAGCGGTTTTTCAAAAATCGGCTCACAAACAGCGCGAATCGCCGCGGCAAACTCATTAGCGCGAGTTTCTTCACCGACCCAGCCAGATTCGATGTGCAGGCGCGCCACCTCATAGTAATCCTGCTTAAAAAAGGCGAGCAGGTTGCGGGCCAAATAGTTCTGATCTTCTACCGTTAACGAACCGACAATGCCGCAGTCAATGGCGATATAGCGCGGATTATCCGGAAAGCGGGTATCGACAAAGATATTGCCTGGATGCATATCCGCATGAAAAAAATTATCTCGAAACACCTGAGTGAAAAAGATCTCGACGCCGCGCTCTGCCAATTTCTTCATATTGACACCCTGCGCACGCAAGGTCTCTACCTCTGCCACCGGCACACCATAGATGCGTTCCTGAACCATCATGTTTCTGCGGGTGAAGGACCAGTGGATACTGGGCACATAGAGCAAGGGGGAATCAAGGAAGTTGCGTTTGAGCTGCGAGGTGCTGGCGGCTTCCTTCTGCAGGTCCAGCTCATCCATCAGGCTGACTTCATAGTCTGCAACCACTTCAACAGGGTGGAGGCGATGGGCATCGGGCACCAGCTTCAACACCAGATGCGCCAACATATACAGCAGCTGGATGTCCTTTTTAATGACCTTCTCGATGCCGGGACGGATGACCTTGACGACCACCTCTTCGCCTGTGAGCAACTGAGCTGCGTGTACCTGAGCCACTGAGGCAGACGCCAGCGCCTGGGATTCAAAGCGCGCAAAGGCCTGCTCAACGGGCAGACGCAATGCCTTCTCGATCGTGGCCTGAGCCAGTTGAGCCGGAATCGGTGGCACCTGATCTTGTAGTTTTTTCAACTCATCGGCCACATCCGGTGGCAACAGATCGCGCCGAGTGGAGAGCATCTGCCCAAACTTCACAAAAATCGGGCCGAGTTCTTCCAGCGCCAAACGCAGACGTGCTCCGCGCGTATGTGTCCCTAAGGGCAAAAGGCGCACGGGGTTGATCTTCAGTAACAGGCTCAACCAAGCTGGGAGACGTTCAACAGGGATTAAGCTATCTAGGCGATAACGCATGACCACCCAGACAATTTTAAAAGCACGATAAAAACGACCCACCTAGTTTGCTCCTTGGTCTTTCATCGAGAGCGGCTGCGCCGCGAGTTGACCCTCAAGACGCTGCACCTTGGCCTCTAAGCGTTCCAGCTCCTGGCGCAACGCAAAAAGACCTTCTTCGGCGACATGCAGCTGATCACTATTCATCAGCAATCCAGCTTCATCGGCGACATAGAGATTGAGATCCCGCTGCGCGGCCTGGGTGGCACGCTGACCCAAGCCGATCAGGCTTTTCAGCCATGCTCCTCCTTGGGCGATCACCGGTCCTGCCAAGGGCCAACGATGCAACTGGACCAGCACTTGCTGCTGGGCTTCCTGGCCTAGCTGCTGCCATAAATCCTGCAACAGCTCAAATAAGGCTGTCTCTCCACCCATTTCCACCTGCGCACTTCGACCTTGCAATAAAGCGAGATAGGCGAAGGGAGAAGCGCTGATCCAAGCGTCGATGTCGGCCTCAGTCTCGCGCAGCAGACTCAGTCCTTCATCGGAGAACACCAGCACCAAAGACCAGCCCAAGGGTTGTACTTCACAACGCAGAACACGGCCATTTAACTGCTGCCAGGTTTGCTCTGCCAGCAAAGATTCTTGCTTCAGCTGATTCAATAGCGGGTTGAGCAGGCTCTCAAAGGTCACCAGAGCCGATAGGGGAAGCGCCATAAGTCTGCCTTTCTAGAAAATCAATATGGATGAGACCAAGGCTTGTTGCGCGCCCTGGCCCAGCTCAGCAAGCGTCCAAGGCGATTAGTGCTTAATACCGCGATGCAAGGCCACGACACCCGAAGTCATATTGTGATACTCGACTTCATCCAGACCCGCCGCTTCCATCATGCCTTTCAGCGTTTCCTGATCAGGGTGCATGCGAATCGATTCAGCCAGATAGCGATAGGACTCACTGTCTCCGGCAAACAGCTTGCCCATCATCGGCAAGGCGGTGAAGGAGTAGGCATCATAAACCTTACTCATCACTGGGTTGGTCGGCTTGGAGAATTCCAGCACCAATAAGCGCCCACCTGGCTTTAAAATACGCGTCATATCACGCAGCGCCTTGTCTTTATCGGTGACATTGCGCAGACCAAAGGCAATGGTGATCACATCAAAGTAGTGATCAGGGAAGGGCAGCATTTCTGCATTGGCTTGCACAAAGCGTATATTGCCCGTGTAGCCCCGATCCAACAGACGATCTCGCCCAACCTTGAGCATGGACGCATTGATATCGGCCAGAATGACCTCTCCCTGACGCCCAACCAGACGCGAAAACTGCATGGTCAGATCACCCGTGCCACCGGCTATATCCAGAATCCGCTGCCCTGGACGGGCTCCAGACAACTCGATAGTGAACTTTTTCCAGAGACGATGGATGCCCATCGACATCATGTCGTTCATAAAATCGTATTTGCTGGCGACTGAATCAAAAACACCGGCAACGCGCTTTTTCTTTTCATTGCGCGGCACTTGTTGATAACCAAAATCAATGGTGTCCTGATCTGACTGAGGTGGCGTGCTTTTATCGCTCATGATTTTCTTCCTGCATCGACAGCCAAGGGAATGAGCCGTGGCTCACGCTGTGCCCCTGCGGCCTGAAGTTGATCGAGGTAGTTCTGCCAAAGGCGAGTCTGATTCTGCGCCAGATGCCAGAGGTAATCCCAACTGAATAAGCCTGAATCATGACCGTCATCAAAAAAGAGCTTGAGTGCATAGCGCCCAACTGGCTCTATTTTCCAGATACGGACATCCTTTTTTTCAACCTGCAAGACAGGCTGACCATGACCCTGCACTTCAGCAGAGGGGGAGAGTACCCGCAGCAATTCCGCTGGCAGGACAACCTGCGTGCCATCAGCATAGGTCAGCTCAAGTTCAGCGCGGCTTTGGCGATAGTTAATCTTCTGCGGCTGGGGGGCAGACATCGAGGCAACTCCAATCAGGGGCGGTCACGCGCCATCACAAAAAAAGAGGCTGAATGCGCAAGGCACTCAGCCAGTTCAGGTTAGAGAATATAGCGTGACAGATCTTGGTTTTTAACCAGATCCGCCAGTTGCTGGTTGACATAGGCGGCATCCACCACCAGACGGCCATCCAGTCGATCTGTATGGTAGCTGGCTTCTTCGAGCAGACGCTCCATCACGGTATGCAGGCGGCGAGCACCGATATTGTCGGTGTTTTCATTCACCTCATAGGCCAGCTGCGCAATCCGCTCGATACCGTCATCGGTAAAGCTGAGCTCCACACCTTCGGTGGCCATCAGTGCAGAAGCCTGACGAGTCAACGAAGCATCAGGTTCAGTCAGGATACGACGGAAGTCCTCAGGCGTCAGTGCCTTCAATTCAACCCGAATGGGCAGGCGACCTTGAAGCTCAGGAATCAGATCGGATGGCTTGGCCAGATGGAAAGCACCTGAGGCAATAAACAGGATATGGTCTGTCTTGACCATGCCATATTTAGTGGTCACGGTGCAGCCTTCGATCAGTGGCAGCAGGTCACGCTGCACGCCTTCGCGTGAGACATCACTGCCCCCGCTCTGCTCACCACGCTTGCAGACCTTATCCAATTCGTCCAAAAAGACAATGCCGTTTTGCTCAACCAGATCGACAGCTTCACGCTTCAGCTCTTCTTCATTGATTAAGCGTGCGGCTTCTTCATCGCGAATCAGCTTATAGGCATCGCGGATTTTCAGTGTACGGCGCTTACGCTTTTCTTGCCCCAGGTTAGAGAAGAGGCTCTGAAGCTGCTGAGTCATCTCTTCCATGCCTGGTGGCGACATGATTTCGACACCGATCTGAGGGCCAGCGACATCGATCTCGATTTCCTTGTCATCCAGCTGACCTTCACGCAGTTTTTTACGGAAGATCTGCCGCGTGCTGGATTCTTCAGTTTCTTGCAGCTGCCCCTGTGCATCACGCGCTGGGGGTAGCAAGGCATCCAGAACACGATCTTCAGCTGCATCTTCGGCACGCGCACGATTCTTGCTGATCGCCTCTTCACGCAGCATTTTGACTGCAGATTCAGTCAGATCGCGCACGATCGTTTCAACATCACGCCCAACATAGCCGACCTCGGTAAACTTGGTCGCCTCAACCTTGATAAAGGGCGCACGAGCCAGCTTGGCCAGACGACGTGCAATTTCAGTTTTACCCACACCCGTTGGGCCGATCATCAGAATATTCTTGGGTGTCACTTCGGCGCGCAACTCAGGTTCAAGCTGCATCCGACGCCAGCGATTACGCAAGGCAATCGCGACAGAACGCTTGGCTTCAGCTTGACCAACAATAAAGCGATCCAGCTCACTGACAATTTCTCTTGGGGTCATATTGCTCATGCTGATTCCAAACCTTCAATAGTGATCTGATGATTGGTGAAGACGCAGATATCACCGGCCAGTTGCAGGCTTTTTTCAACGATGTCGCGCGCACTCAGGTCTGTATTCTCCAGCAGCGCACGCGCCGAGGCCAGTGCATAGTTGCCTCCTGAGCCTATCGCCAGCACACCATGTTCGGGTTCGACGACATCGCCAGTGCCACTGATACAGAGGGTGGCGGTTTCATCGGCCACCACCAGCATGGCTTCAAGCCGACGCAAGGCACGATCCGTCCGCCAATCCTTGGCCATCTCAACAGCAGCCCGCACCAGCTGACCGTGATGCTTTTCAAGCTGGGCTTCAAAGCGCTCAAAGAGGGTGAAGGCATCGGCTGTGCCTCCAGCAAAACCGGCGAGAATTTTATCGTGATAAAGACGACGGACTTTACGTGCGTTCCCCTTCATCACCGTGTTACCCAGAGAGACCTGACCATCTCCCCCGAGAACAACTTGATTATCCCGTCTCACACAGACGATCGTGGTCATTTTTTTCTCCGTTACTACTGAGTCGAGTTAACTGCGCTGGGTGCGGCCTCTGTTGGCTCATCACGCAAGCGCAGCAACATGAATTCGATACCAGCACGCGCCAATTGATCCTGCGCCCGTGCCATAAGGCGGCGGTCTTGCCAAGGGCCGATTTGGACACGATGCCAAACGCCACCTGTCGCCGTTTCTACGGCCTGAATCTGGATCTGCTCAAAACCCAGTGCGACCAAACGCGCTTCTAAGCGCTGGGCATCCTGCAGCTGACGAAACGAGCCCACCTGCAACATAAAACGTGGGGCGCTGCTTGCATCACGGGGCGTGGATTGATAAGCCTCCACTGTCGGCGCGATCACCTCGACCTCGGGCAAGAGCGTATAAAAATCAAACCGAGCCGTTTGCCTTGCCGGTGGCTCGGTGGTGGCGGCCTCAGGTTCAGGCTGCGCATCACGCACTCGGGTGACGCCCTCAGTGTCAAAAACAGCTTCCTGACGCTCAGTCACAGTGGGTGGCGGCGAGGTCGATTCTGGGCTGGCAATCAGCACACCGATCAGCAAACCTAGGAGTCCACCACCGATCAACCACCCCCAGCCAGGAAGCAGGCTCCAAAAATCTGACGGCGCTGGGGCGACAGCCGCAACGGGGGGCGCTGTGGGTGTCGCGCTGCGCACGGATTCAGCAGGACGTTTTCTTTGCCGACTCGCAAAATCTTGTGCCATTTTTCCTCTCCAAAAACATCCGTTGTGAGATCCACCTCATCCTGTTGATCCAAGCGTCAGGACCTCTTACATCTGCTCAGGGGCGCTCACACCTAATAAACCTAGACCCTGTGCCAAGACCTGACGCGTGGCTGCAGCCAAGGCCAAACGGGCTGTCCGCACAGCCGCATCTTCAACCAAAAACTGCTGCGCATTGTACCAAGAGTGGGTCGCGGCCGCTAAATCACGCAGGTATTGGGCCATTTGATGCGGCTCAAGTTCCTCAGCTGCGCGCGCCAGTATTTCCGGGAAGCGAGCCAGCCACTTCAATAACTGCTGTTCTTGCTCGCTGGCCAAACGATCTAGCACAGGTTCGGCTTGCGCCAGAGACCAGCGATAGCCCTTGTCTTCAGCCTGACGGGCGACACTGCATAAGCGCGCATGCGCATACTGGATGTAGTAGACCGGGTTCTCATTTGATTGAGAGCGCGCCAGATCGATATCAAAAGTGAGCTGAGAGCTAGGGGCACGTGCGGCCAAGAAATAACGTGTGGCATCACAGCCCACTTCGTCAATCAGATCCCGCAGCGTCACATAGCTGCCAGCCCGCTTGGAGATTTTGACTTCTTCACCAGAGCGCATCACCGTGACCATCTGATGCAGCACATAATCCGGCCAGCCTTGGGGGATGTTTTCACCCAAAGCCTGCAAGCCTGCCCGCACACGCGTAATCGTGGAGTGGTGATCTGCACCTTGCTCGTTAATCACTTTAGTGAAGCCACGCTGCCATTTATTCAAGTGGTAGGCGACATCAGGAACGAAATAAGTGTAGCCGCCATCGGTTTTACGCATCACACGGTCTTTGTCATCGCCAAAATCCGTGGTGCGTAACCAGAGTGCGCCACCTTCTTCGTAGGTGTAGCCCTGCTGAATCAAACGCTGCACCGTTTCTTCTACCCGACCCTCGGCGTAAAGAGAAGACTCGAGGAAGTAACGATCAAATTTGACACCAAAGGCTTGTAGATCCAAATCCTGCTCACGACGCAAAAAGGCCACTGCAAAGCGACGAATGGCGTCAAGATCCTCAGGATCAGCCGCACCAGTGACCTGCTGATCATCTGCCGTGATGGTTTCTTTGGCCAGATAGGCTTGCGCCACATCCTGAATATAAGCGCCACGATACCCATCAGCAGGCCAGCTGGAATCTTCTGGACCCAAGCCCTTCACCCGCGCCTGAACAGACAGCGCCAGATTGTTGATTTGCGCTCCGGCATCGTTGTAATAGAATTCGCGCGTCACTTCCCAGCCAGTGGCTTCCAGCAATCGACAGAGGCAATCGCCGATCGCGGCACCTCGGCCGTGGCCAATATGCAAGGGACCAGTTGGGTTGGCGGAAACAAACTCAACCTGCACCTTTTGTCCTTGCCCCTGTTGGCCCAAGCCAAACTGAGCACCCTCGTTCAAAATGCGCGGCACGATGGCACTGAGGGCATCTTGAGCTAAAAAGAAGTTGATAAAACCTGGGCCAGCGATCTCCATTTTCGCCACAGCCTTGCCAAGCGCAGGCTGGGCTTGCAAGCGCTCAACCAGCAACACGGCCAAATCTCGTGGCTTTCGACCCGCTGCTTTTGCACCGGCCAAGGCCAGATTGGTGGCCAGATCACCGTGGGCTTTATCCTTGGTGTTATCCAGCTGGAGAGAGGGAGAAAAATCAGCAGGGAAGACGCCTTCAGCTTGGAGGGCTTCAACCAGCTGCTGGAGCTGAGCTATGATCAAGTCTTTCATCGGTGGGAGCCTTGCGCTTTTAAGTGAAAATCAAAAGAGCCAGTTTACCATTTTCCACTCAGGCCACCCAATAAAAAACCCCCAGCATCACTGCTGGGGGTTGATTCACTTCACTCAATGCGAAAGAAGAGTTCAGGCTTGGCTTAGAAAGCGTATTTTGCCTGCAGGCTGATACGCATATCGCTATCACCTAAACCGTTTAACTTGCCCGCATTATCATCAGCTGTCATATAACGCAGCTCACCGCCCCATTCCCAACCGGAAGGCATAGTGTAGAAGGCATTCGCCCAGAGAGCGGTGTAGTCTGAATCATCCGCATCACGCAGCGCTTGCTCAACCAGCAGGTTGGTACGCAGCTGCTGATTGATACGATATTGCGCACCAACAGAAACATAGGTGTCATCATTATCGTTGGTGTTAGTCAGCGCTAAATGCACACGCAGTTCATCAGTAATCTGGCTGCGCGCACCAAAGGTCAGCTCAACCTGGCTTTCTGTTTTTGCATCACCTGTGGCTTCAGCATCATCAAATTGCAGCAGGGTCGCCGCACCAAATAGCTGTGTAGCGCCCAAATTAGCACGGAAATTCACGACGGCATCAGGAAGAGCTGTGTTAGCATCACGATCCGTTTGACCAACGCCTGTTGAGAAGCTATTGGTGCGATCCTCCAAGAACACACCCACAGTCATACCTTCAGCGACAGGAATATTGCGACCTAAAACCATTGTACGCTGTGCCATAGCCGAGGTATTGGCTGTGCCGCCAGCATCTATTGTTTCGCCCAGACCCGTCAGGTTAGCTGCACCCGACCAGCTAAAACCAGCGACCCAACCATCCCACATAATCGCCGCATGACGCAGACGGTAGTTGCTACCACTTGGGCCATTAAAATCATTTTCAAACAAAATAGTAATCGGGCCAGCGTCTGTTTGGCGCGTATAAGACAGGTTCATCCGTGATGTCCCTAGGCTCATACCATAATCAATATCGCTGTCTTGACCCACTGCATCATCAAAAATCGTCCAGTTGGCTTGTGCGGCAACAAAACCACCAAAATTCACTCGGTGTTGGTCATTTTCAAAAATAGTGGCGGCGGTTGCCGTAGAAGCTGCTACAGCCAGAGCGAGAGGAAGAGCAACAGTACCTGCGAGCTTGTGACGCAATTTCATAAGAATGTACCTTTTGTTTTTTTATTCGGATTGAGCCAAGACTCATTTTTATTGTTCGCGGCGGAACTCAGCTTTCAACCTCAACTCTAAAGTCTTGGCCTTGAGTGCAGCTGCCGCTTGGCGCAGACTCGCACGCCCACTCAAGGCTGTCAATATCACTGCGCCCCTTGATTCGACTAAGGTCTAACCACCTTCTCTCTTCCGACCACCCTACCGAGTGCTTGCGCTTGGCGCCCAAGACGCAGTAATAATTCCTGACGACGTCGTTGCCGAACCTGCTCTCCCAAGGCGGTCGCAAAGGTTTCTGCCGACAGCTGCTCCAAGCCGGCCAACTCACCTATATCTTCAAGCATCTTCTGTACACCCTGACGATCCGGCTCAGCACTCAGGCAGAGGTGCTGCAATAGTAAACCCAGGCGCACCAGCGCTGGATAACGGGCGATCCAGCCCGCTGCATGCATAGGCTGACGGGGCAAGCGCAGGTGCGCTCGTGCCGCATTCAATAAGGCCGCTGCCGCCAAGGGGCGCTGAACAGCCGCATCAGATCCCCCATCCACAGTCTGACTCAAAAAGGCCACCAAGCGCAGACTCGACTGCCCCAGTGGTAAGCTTGCCTCTAATTCACGCTGCACAGCACGGCGCTGACGATACCCCAGCTGCTGCTGTCGCCAGTCTGCATCGCGACCTTCTAATGGCAAGCGATGCAAGGCTTGATCTCGCCAGCAGCTCATGACCCAAGGCTGAAAGGCCTGCACCAGCTGATGCACTGCCTGTCGTACCGCATAGGGTGCGCTTCCTGGAGCCAACCACTGACTCAAAGCCAGCAAGGCCTGTACGCCCAGCAGCTGTTGATACGCCACAAGACCCGCTTCTTCATCGGCACTGACTTGCGCCAGCTCACGGCCCAGCATCCAGGCCTGAGCATACTGGCCCGCCCAATGCAGCAGCTGCCGTGGTTGTAAGACAGCCGCCACATCCAGCAAAACCGTTGGACGAGGCACGTCCGCAACATAGGCATCTGCTAGCCACCAACCGCGCAGTGCCTTGCTCGCCACAGCAGGATGCAGGGCCAGATGCTGCGCCAGAAAATCCGCACAGGCAAAAAGCCCCTCTTGTGGGCCACTGATCCACTCCAACTCCAGTTCGGCAATCCCTTGCTGACGCATCACCTGGCCAGGCGGCAAGCGCACTTCGCCGATATCAGCGGCTAATTCCAGCTGCGTCTTACTGCCATCAGCCAGAGGCCAGCTGAGCTGCCAGGCATGGCGAGTAAAGTCGGTATGAAAAACAGGTTGAAGCTGCGTCTGCCACGCGCCAGTCAACGGCAGTTCGGGCAAGGCACTTAGCTCCAGCTGTGCCTGAGCCACGGGCACCTCCCATTCACCGCGCTGCGTCAACGCGCCCTCAGTCTGCCCTGCGGTTTTCAGGGTTTGCAGCCAGCGATCACCAACGCGACGCAGGCGCAACGCCATACGCTGGCGATGTAAATCACGCTGGGGCGTATCAAAATAAATGTTTTCCATTAAGCGCACACTGGGTGGCTCTTCGCCACGCTCAGCGAGCAGCGCCATCAGACGTGGGAGATCTTCCGCCTGAAAGCGACATTTGAGTTCTATTTCTTGGCCCACTGCGTGCTCCTTGAGGGTGTTAACACGGGACAATCGGGGTTGCACTTCATTGGCAGTGTGCCAGCGATACAGCACACTTTTGCTTTTTTTTGTCAGAATTTCGTTATAATCGCGCCAGAAAAAATTCATGCTTTTGTCATCAAGACAAGCCGCTTCCTCACTTTATGTCTCACACAGCACGCGCCAAGGTGACTTATGTCCTACTCGCTATTCGACTTTCTCCAGCTGATCGGCTCGCTCGGCATTTTCATTTTCGGGATGAAAATCTTCAGTGAAGGCCTACAGAAGATTGCTGGAAACCGTCTCAAAGGCATCCTCAGCGGGATGACGCGTAATCGCCTGACCGGCGTGATCACCGGTTTTGCTACCACGGCCATCACCCAATCTTCCACCACCACCACGGTCATGGCGGTTAGCTTTGTCAATGCGGGCTTGATGAGCTTTGTGCAATCCACCGGCGTGATCATGGGCGCCAATATCGGCACCACCCTCACGGCTTGGCTGGTTGCGCTCTTTGGCTTTAAGTTTCAGATCACCCCTATCGCCTTGGCTGTCATCGGGATTTTCTTTGCTTTCTTATTCTCCAAAAATCCCCGCTGGCGCAATATCGCCGAAGCCATGGTCGGATTCGGGATTCTGTTTATCGGACTGGAGTTTATCAAAGGTGCCGTACCAGATATCAACAACAATCCAGAAATGTTTGCCTTTTTAGATGCTTTTACTGATTACGGCTTCCTTTCTCTGTTACTGTTTGTGCTGGTCGGCACTATTTTGACGCTGCTGACTCAATCTTCTTCTGCCGCCACCGCCATTACGCTGGTGATGCTCTTTGAAGGCTGGGTGTCCTTCCCGATTGCTGCTGCAATGATTCTGGGCGAAAACATCGGCACCACAGTCACCGCGAATATTGCGGCCTTGGTGGGGAATGTGCATGCCAAACGCTCGGCACGTTTTCACTTTTTCTTTAATATGCTCGGTGTGATCTGGATGCTCGCGCTGATCTATCCTGCCTTGCATTTAATCGACTGGGTGGTGATGTCTGTGACAGAAAGCAGCGTCTCAGTGCTCAGCGGTGATCCAGAAGCCCGTTCTAATGCCACCTTGGCGCTCTCACTCTTTCACACCAGCTTTAACGTACTGAACGTGGTGTTCTTATTTGCACTTGTTCCTTACATTGTGAAGTTTGTTGAATATATCCAGCCTGATCGCGGTGGTGAAGATGATGAGTTTCACCTGCGCCATATCAGCACCGGTGTCATGACATCACCGCTGCTCTCTGTTGAACAGGCGCAAAAGGAAATCCAGCAGTTCGCTCAGATTATCGTGCAGATGCATGAGCAGGTGCGACAGCTGCTGTTTGATTCAAATGTCGATGTCGAAAAGCTGCGTAAAAAAGTGCGCAAGCTGGAAAAAGCCACTGATCAGCTCGAAATAGAAATTTCGGATTATCTGGTGCGCATCTCAGAGCGCAGCCATCTCGAGCGCAACCTCACCGAGCGCATCCGCAATATGCAAAGCATGATCAATGATCTTGAGCGTATCGGCGATATCTACCATCAAATTGCCAAGCTCACTGAGCGCCTGCATGAGTCCCAAGCAGACTGGCCGGAAGATGCGAGCCAAGAAATCAAGGTGATGATGGAGGCGTTGGAAAAAGCCGTGGCCAATATGGAGCAGAATATCGCCAAAGACCCCAGTCAGGTGAAGCTCGAAGAAGCCATTGCACTGGAGAAAGCCGTCAACAAGCTGCGTAACCAGTTCCGCAAAAACCACTATACACGCCTTGAGAATGGGAACTACTCGCCACGCGCTGGGGTGGTGTTCATTGATCTGCTCAATCGCATGGAGCGCATTGGCGACCATGTTATTAATGTTAATGAATCAGCATGCGGACATCGTTTAAAAAGTAAGCGCTTGGTCGGGAGCCATTTCACCCCGGTCAACCCTTCTTAGACGAACAGCCACAGTACGACTAGGATTAACCAAGACCTTGCGTTAAGCTCTGGTCTTGGTTTTTTTATTTCCACCAAGATACGGCTTATGTCTCAGGTTACTCCCGAAATTAACTGGTTCCGCCAGGCTGCACCCTATATCCATGCCCATCGCGGTCGCGTGTTTGTTGTTCATCTTGAGGGCGATGCCCTGATCCAGCCTTTTCAGCGTGAACTGATGACTGATCTGGCGCTGCTCTACTCGCTCGGCATCAAGCTGGTCATCACCTTTGGAGCACGCCCCCAGCTGGCACAGGCCCTTGAAGCGCAGGATCTGCCCTGGCTTGAACATCAAGGCCGCTTGCTGATTGATCCACCACGCCTGCCTTCACTGATCCAGACGCTGGGCACGCTGCGTGTGGAGCTGGAGCGTCGTCTCAGCATGAGCCTCAGCCAAGCCTCTTTACAGCACCAAGGCGTTCAGGTGGTGAGCGGCAATCTGGTGATGGCGCGTCCCTTGGGTGTGCGTGAAGGCGTGGACTTTCATTTTTCGGGCGAAGTGCGCCGGATTCAGGTTGAGCCCTTAAAGCGCCTGCTGGATCAGGGCAATATCGTGCTCTTGCCACCGCTAGGTTATTCCGCAACAGGGGAAGCCTTTGATCTTGATGCCGAAGAAGTCGCCACCGCAGCGGCGATCGAGCTCAAGGCTGATAAGCTGCTGTTGCTTGGTCGGGCGGAAGGCTTACATGATGCACAGGGGCAGTTGATTCGTGACATCACACCACTTGAAGCCGAGCACTGGCCGCATGTGCCTGAATATGGTTGCCTGGCTCGTCATTTACAGGCGGCCTGCACGGCCTGTCGTCGTGGTGTCAAACGTGCGCATCTGTTGAGCTATCAACATTCAGGCAGCCTGCTTGAAGAACTCTTCACCCGTGAAGGGGCGGGCACGCTGATTACCCAATACAGCTATGAAACCCTGCGCCAAGCCAAAATTGAGGATGTGGGCGGCCTGCTCGCCTTACTGCGCCCCTTAGAAGAAAAAGGCGTGCTGGTTCGTCGCTCGCGTGAGCTGCTCGAAGCCGAAATTGATCGTTTTACAGTGATTGATCTGGATGGCAGCATTATCGCCTGCGCCGCTCTCTATCCCTATCCAGATGAACAGCAGGCTGAGCTGGCTTGTGTTGTCGTGGACCCAGAATATCGCCAAGGACAGCGAGGTGACCGCCTGTTGGCGAAAATCGAGAAAACAGCCAAGCAGCAAGGCATCATGCAGCTCTTTGTGCTGACCACTCACACCGCCCACTGGTTTATTGAACGTGGCTTTGAGCCTGCCGCAGTCGAAGACTTGCCGACCAGCCGACGGGCGCTCTACAACTGGCAACGAAATTCAAAGGTATTTTGTAAGCAGCTGTGATATCACACTCATGATGAAACATGGTTGAGCGCCCTGTTTCTGTTGTCATGGCGCTTCTGAATTGAAGCGCCTACTCCTAAAGCACCTACTCCTAAAGCACCTACTCCTGAAACTCAGGCAACGGAAGATCATCCAACCAACTCAGCAATTGCCGCCGCCAATACAACTGATTCAACATCCCGGTATGCGGTGCGTGTTCATCCTGCCAATAGGTTTTTGGCTCTGCGGCGAGATCAAAGAGGCGCTGACCATGCGAGCAAGGCACGACGGCATCCGCACAACTATGCAGGATCAACAAGGGCAAGTGCTGTGGACGCTGTGCGATCCAGCGCTCAGGGGAATAGTCATCACGAATCAACCAAGATAAGGGGTATTGTCCTGCCCATAAGAGCCAGCTCTCGCTCATTTTTTCTCGCGCAATACGACGATAACCTGAAAAGGGGCTATCCAGTACCACAGCGGCCAGTTGATCAGCCTCAGGAGCCAAGCCCAATAGGGTGGCACTGGTTGCGGCACCCAGGCTCTGTCCAAAAAGCACCACCGGCAGCTGCTGGCTCTGAGCCTCCTCCAACACCCAGAGCAAACCAACATAGGCATCATGATGCACACCAGCAATCCCTGGCTGGCCTTCAGAAAGCCCAAACCCACGATAATCCAGAATAAAAACCGACCAACCATGACGCGTGATCCAGTTCAAAGCGGCGAAATGAGTGCTGATATTTTCCGCGTTGCCATGCAAAAAATAGATCACCCCGCGCTCAGCCTGCCCTTCTTCAAGACGTGCTTCCAGCCACCAGCCATGTAAGCGCTGCTGCTGATGATTCACGATAAAGACATCTCGATAAGGCAAATCAAGTTGGTCTGGTGTACCGCGCAAACCTGGCTCAGGCCAGTAAAAAAGATGCCCACAACCAGCAAGCAACAGCGTAAAGCCGATCAACAACACCCAACGAATACGCCTGACAAGAAGGCGGCTCACAACAAGAAAAGACTTTAAAAATAGTGCAGCCATGTTAGACCCACCTGCCATCTCGATTCTTCGCGTTCATCCCATTCGCCTTGCAATCTCAGCGCCTGCTGCTGGGCAAAGTTCCACTGCACTGTTGCTTCTGTTGACCAAAAGGCTCCCGTGTGACCAGCCACAAACTGCTGCCAATGTGCATCCAAACCTAAGCGCACTGGACGCACAGGGGCCCAAACAAAGCCAAGATTGATGCCCGCCCCAAGCGCCCAGTCCTCTCCCTCTGGTGCATGCCCAGCCTGAGGTCCAATTTCTGTTCGCCCAGTCACAAAACCATAGGTCATCCAATCCTGCCCCTCTCCCCAAGCTCGGCCATAACCACCTATGGCAAAACCTCGCCAAGAGTCCTGCGTTCTGGCTTCTGGGTCCGTCCGCTCCAAACCTGTTTGTACCCGCCAGGCAGCCATCGAGAAAATCGGTGAACTAGGCAGATAGTTTCCTACTTCAACCAAGTTCAGCCGCCACGGCTCTAAACGCTGCTCATCTTCAAAAAAACGCAGTTCAAGCTCGAAGAGGTTAATTTCCGCGTTGGCCAGATAACCTTCAACAGCATCATAGCGGGTATGATAAGCCGGACGGGCGACAAGGCTCAGGTAGGCTTGATCGGCCTGCCAACCTAAGCCCACCCCCCAACGCGCCGTACCATGCCCTTGGTGAGGCGCGATCTCTGGCGTCGCTGGTGTCGTTAAGCCGGAGCGGCCTCTCACCTGCGCACGCGCCACCAAGAGACGATGCATTTGAGGTGCTGCCTGCTCACGCGCGAGCCCTTGGTGCTGAAAACGAAAACTAATCCACTCTGCCGCCAGCTCATAAATCGCCGCCTGATTCACGCCTTCTGGCAATAGAAAATCACGCGGATGGGGCTGATCAAAGGCCAGCACACGCGCTAGCTCCACTTCATCCGCCGTCATCTGTTGCGCCATATTGTGCAAACGCGTGGCAAAGGAAGGCCGAAAACCAGCCTCCTCGATCAGGAGTCCAGCCTGATCTAAAGCCCGCAAGGTGTCTACTGGCAGCGCTTTGATTTGAAAGCCCCGCGTTAAATCCAGATTTTCTTGGGCTACGGATAAAACGGCCAAGAGTTGATAAGAGCAGTTCTGATCAAAAAACCAATAGGTAAAGCGCATCTCGTTCAGCTCCCAAAGATGGCGCATCACCTGCTCGACACCGGCCGCGCTGATATCCAGCGGCAGCTCCCACATATCTCGGCTTTCTAGTTGGTTGTATTCATTCACCTTTTCATAATAAGGCATAAGGCTAAAATAACCTGGATAGCGCCCCAACATGCCTTTAATGGCATAGGCCATGCCTCCATCTTGACTATCCACTTGAGCAGCGTAGTTAACAGCAAAAGCTACCAAGTCTGGGCGCTGCTGAGTATTGGCCGCATCTATCCGCAAGAGTGTATGCCCAAACATTGAGGCAGCATTGTTTAAATAGGCCGAAGGGAACACCAGAGTGAGCCGGCCAGGATCGATTTCTTCATACCAAGCATCAAAAGCCGAACAAGGGCGCGCTGGCAGTGGTATGTCTAATGCCGTGGCCAACCAATGGGCTCGCGCCGGAAAGCGGCAACGCAGATCGGCTTCTTCATCTAGCGCCGAGGTTAAAGAAGCTTGTAAAGCCTGCCAGGTGGCTTCTAACTCGGCCTGAGGCTGGGTTTGACCTTGGAGCGCAAGAAAAAAGCGCGGATCCTGCACTTGGCTTTTTCTTTGCCCTAAAAAACGATCATGGTAGTGCCCAAGCTGGGTCCAGGCATTGGTACGACTCAGCGTCACGAGCTGCTCATTGGTCACCGCGGCAAGACGGGCCTCAAGATCCAGCTCATCCGCCCAACTGGGCGCCAAAAGAGCCAACATCAGGGCTAAGCTACAGGCAACACGCCAGACAAGAGAGAAAAAAAGTTGGGAGAAAAAAGAAAAACAAGACACAGATTCGCCTCAAAAAAAATGCCACTTCCTGAACCAGAAAGCGGCATAGTGTCATTCATCAGCTGATTCTAAAGAATCAGCCTGAAAAACTTAGCTCAGCGTGTAACCCGCTAGGGCTGCATCGCTAGCAACAACGCTGTTCATGTTGCTCAGAATATCAGCAGAGGTCACATTTTCAGAAGTGAAAATCTCACCATACTGGCTCTGCAGTGCAGCTGTGAACGCAGACTGATCCGCAGCATCGACACCCCAAAGGGTCGCCAAAGTAGTCAGCGTCTCGCCTTCACCGCGAGCCGCATCCACCGCCAGGGTATCCAAGTTATCATTGATATAGCTTTCCAGAGCGAACAAGGAGTTCTCTTGGCTGCAGTTCAATGTCCCTGTCGTCATACCAAAAGTTTGGTTGCCTGAAGTTCCGTTCAGCGTTGCGGCCAGAACATTCATGACCAAACCATCTTGACCTTCCAGCAATACGCTACCTAAACCACAACCAGCATCAGAAACAGCGTGAGCAGAAGCCGCGAAGGGAAGAGCAACAGCCAGTGCACTTGCAGCGATTAACTTTTTCATATTGAACATCCTCAAGATCCACTTAAAAATTTTCCTGTATAGTTCCAAATCAATCTGGAACAGCGGATAATCTTGCATATTTATCAAGACTCTTGCAAGCAATGAAATAAAAAAACACATATAACAAGAATATGCAGTCAGCATAAAAAAACATAAACAAAGAAAAAACCACTCGAACTCAAGGCCACAAGCCTTGCTCGAAAAATTGAGCAACCAAGATTTTTAAATTCAAACTAACGTTTGATGATCAATACCCTTGATCTCATAACCTAACCAAGGAGTTATACTGAGTGAGCCCTTTATTTCAGAATCTTTTGAACCAATCTGTCGGCCATGGCTTTGCCAAGCAGCTCGCCTTTGGCGACCTACTGGGTGATCGCTCTTGGAGAATCGACTTAACAGAAGGCAAAGTCTTTTTCGGCGACGATCTTTCTTTTCGCATTCAACTGCTTGGCACTGAATCCGAAGGGAATGCCACTTGGCTATGGGCCTGGGCTAATGAAGCAAGCAACCTACCTGCTGAACTTCTGGAGCTATGTACACTGCTCAAAACGACTGGAGAACAAGGCTCCATTCCTGAACTGAGCGAGCGTAGCTTTCCTCTAGAGCAGGCGAATGGGCACACTCTAGCGATGATCGCTTCCGGCTTGTTTAACTGCTGCTACTACAGAGCCCCCTATCCAGGAGGTGCGCTATTCTTTTTAATCCAAAATCCGCCGGCGCAGGTCGCTGAACCTGTAGGAATCACGCGAGCCGCGACCGTCATCACCGAAGTCGTCAGCGAGTTCGATGTAGATCACACAGCCATGAGTGAAGCTTTTCTCACCTCACAAGGTTTTACTGTCTCACGTGGTGAGCAGAGTCTGATCGGAGAACGCGAGCAGCGGACCATGACTCTGACATTCGATACCGGAGATCGCATCACCCGCATTCAAGTCGATTAAAAATCAATCGACGTTAAAAGCGATAGACTTTATTTGAAGGGATGAAACCGCTATATAAGAGACCCAAGGCGCAACTTCATCCCTGCTCAAACCTGACTAGCCGCCTTGCTATTATTCTATACAATAGGTATTCGATGGATTGGCTATCATTAATCAATAAACTTAAAGTGCACGTCAATGACGAAATCATTATCCGCTCCCTGCTGCCAACAAAAAATAGGCATTGCACTATTACTCAGCAAAGCAGAGTGGGCATCTCACCTCAGCCAAGTGGATTTTTGGCAATGGAATTATTATCGCTGCCCACATTGTCAAACCCCTTGCTGGTTTGGTTACAACCAAGAGAGTGCATGGTGTGGCATTTATGGCGCTGCCCCTGTGGCAGATTTGATTCCGGTATCACCTATTGATGGCATGCCACAACCTGTCATCGGCGCCCAATCTGTCATATTTGAGTATGCAGGGGTGCTTTATGAGATTCAGCGCGGCAAGCATTATTGGCATTCAATGAAGCAAACTGGTGGCATCACGCAGAAGAGTTAATGATCTAACGCACACTGGGTCGATCCAATAGCGTGGATATTTACTGATGAGTCTCACTAGGGGATTGAGGTAAAACTCACAAAGACTTGATGTCAGTCTTTGATTTATATGGTACCGAAGGCCGGACTCGAACCGGCACACCCGCAAGGGCGGCGGATTTTGAATCCGCTGCGTCTACCAATTCCGCCACTCCGGCATAATTTGGGCAAGCAGGCAAGCTGCTCTGGTAGGATGCGCGCATTATAGCCACTTATTAACAAGAGTCAACTCCCGATTGCACCCGCCCTTGATCGCTCAGTGGATGATCTGATCATCAAAAGCTGAAGATTATTCTCAAGCTGGGTTTTCGGTTAGAATGAGGCTTCTTTTTTTATCGTGATGGATGCCAACCTTTATGCAGCGCAGTGACTTCTCCTTCACCCTTCCTGATCATTTGATTGCTCGCTTCCCGCCTGCGCAAAGGCGCGATTCACGCTTATTGATTCTGCATCCAGATGCCAGTATCACTCATGCACAGTTTCCGGACCTGCTTGATCAGGTTCAGGCTGGCGACCTGATGGTATTCAATAACACACGAGTGATTCCTGCACGCCTGCTTGGCCAGAAATCCACCGGCGGACAGGTCGAAGTCTTGATTGAGCGAGTATTGGATGATCAACGCGCACTCGCCCATGTGCGGGCCAGCAAATCGCCCAAGGCAGGCAGTCGGCTCAGGCTTGAAGGAGAGCTGGATGTCGAGTGCACTGGCCGTGAAGGCGCACTTTTTTGTCTGACCTTCCATCATGCCGAGCCTTTGCTGAGCTTGCTCGAGCGCTATGGCCATATGCCCCTACCCCCCTATATGGATCGGGCTGACCAGCCTGAAGACCAAGAGCGCTATCAAACCGTCTATGCACAAAAACCCGGTGCTGTCGCCGCCCCCACAGCGGGCCTGCATTTTGATCAGCAACTTTTAGCCCAGCTCGCACAAAAAGGCGTACAAACGGCCTTTGTCACTCTGCATGTGGGTGCAGGCACCTTTCAGCCAGTGAAGGTCGATAAGCTAGAAGAACATGTGATGCATCAAGAATGGCTTGAAGTCACTGAAGAAGTCGCCGAGCAGGTGCGTCAAACCCAAGCAGCAGGTGGACGCATTATTGCTGTCGGCACCACCAGCGTGCGCTGCTTAGAAACGGCGAGCCACAGCGGCCAGATCCAGGCCTATCGCGGTGAAACCGATATTTTCATCTATCCAGGCTATCAGTGGCGTTGCGTGGATCAATTGATCACTAACTTCCACCTGCCTGAATCCACGCTGCTGATGCTGGTGGCCAGTTTTGCCGGCCACCAGCCCATTATGCAGGCCTATCAAGAAGCCATAGATGAGGGTTACCGCTTCTATAGCTATGGCGATGCGATGCTGCTGACACGCGCTTCGGCTTAGGTCTCTTTTTTATTTAATTCGATTCTTTGATTCGACAAGGTACAAGAATGCGCTCCGAATGCTTTATGCAGTTTGATCTGCTCAACACCGATGGCCGTGCACGCCGTGGCCGCCTCACTTTTCCACGCGGAACGATAGAAACACCCGCTTTTATGCCAGTCGGCACCTACGGCACAGTTAAGGGCATGCTGCCTAAGGACGTTGAGGCGATAGGCGCTGAAATCGTGCTCGGCAACACCTTCCACCTGATGCTCAAGCCAGGCACAGACATTATTGAAGCCCACGGTGATCTGCATGATTTTATGCAGTGGGAGCGGCCGATTCTGACTGACTCTGGCGGCTTTCAGGTCTTCTCTTTGGGGCAGCTGCGCAAGATTACCGAAGAAGGCGTCCATTTTCGTTCACCCCACGATGGTGCCAAGGTCTTTATGGGACCAGAAGAGTCGATGGCTGTGCAGCGCAAGCTGGGCTCGGATATCGTGATGATCTTTGATGAATGCACCCCCTACCCAGCCACCTTTGCCGAAGCCGAAAAATCGATGGAGCTGTCGCTGCGCTGGGCCAAGCGTTCTAAAGTAGCGCATGGCAGCAGTCCCTCTGCGCTGTTCGGGATTATTCAAGGCGGCATGTATCCTGAGTTGCGCAAGCGCTCGCTAGAGGGCCTGCTTGAGATCGATTTTGATGGCATGGCGATTGGCGGCCTCTCGGTGGGCGAGCCTAAAGAAGAGATGCTCAAGACACTGAACTATCTGCCCCAGTGGATGCCTGAGGACAAACCCCGCTACCTGATGGGCGTGGGCAAGCCAGAAGACCTGGTGGAAGGTGTGCGCCGTGGCGTCGATATGTTTGATTGCGTAATGCCAACCCGCAATGCGCGCAATGGCCATTATTTTACCGCTGAGGGCGTGGTTAAAATCCGCAATGCCAAGCATAAAATGGATACTGGCCCCATTGAGCCCGGCTGTGATTGCTATACCTGCCAGAATTTTTCACGCAGTTATCTTCACCACTTGGATCGCAGTGGCGAGATGCTGGGTTCCATGCTGGGCACTATTCATAACCTGCGCCACTACCAAAGGCTGATGGCTGGTTTGCGTCAGGCTATAGAAGCAGGTAAATTGTCGGGCTTCGTGGATGACTTCTATGCTGCTCTCGGGCGTGAAACACCAGAGTTACCCGAAGCCTAAGTGCACTTTTTAACCCCTTTTCAACGACTGCTTATAAGGAGCAACCTATGGAGTTTTTCATTTCTGCTGCCCATGCGGATGCGGGTGCCGCTAGCCCGATTTCAAGCATTATCATGCTGGTGGGTTTTGTCGCCATTTTTTACTTTCTGCTGATTCGCCCTCAGCAAAAGCGTGCAAAAGAGCACAAAAATCTGCTGGCTGAGCTGAGCATGGGTGATGAAGTGACACTGGCAGGCGGCATGCTGGGTCGTATCAGCAAGGTCACCGACGAGTTTTTAGTGCTCGAAATTTCTAAAGATGTCTCGATCAAAGTCCAAAAAGCAGCGGTGACTGCCGTTCTGCCTAAAGGCACTTTAAAAGCGGTTGACGCGGAATAAAAGCCAGTGGCTCTGCGCAGGAGCCACTGAGTTCACCAACACAAATGATTCACTGCTGATCAATTAAAGGCTGTTATGCTGAACCGTTACCCTCTGTGGAAAGTTGTGCTGATCCTTTTTGTGATCGGCCTGGGCGTGGTCTATGCCCTGCCTAATCTTTATCCTGAAGATCCAGCGATCCAGGTCTCAGGATCACGCGCTTCGATAGAAGTGACGAATCGGGATCAAGCCCGTATTGAGCAAGCCCTGAATCAAGCCGGCATTGCTTTTTTCGGCTCTCAACTGGAAAACCAATCATTACTGATTCGTTTTGCAGATAATCAGGCACAAACGGCGGCTCAGTCCGTCATTCAGCAAGCAGCAGGGGATAATCTGGTGGTGGCGCTCAATCAAGCGCCCACCACACCAGACTGGCTCTCCTCCCTCGGTGCCAAGCGTATTAATCTTGGCTTGGATTTACGCGGAGGCGTGCACTTCCAGATGGAAGTCGATATGGAAGCCGCTGTTGCCCAGCAACTCGAAGCCGAAGCGGGTGAAGTGCGCCGTTTACTGCGTAGCGAAAGACTCAGATTCCGCCAAGTCACGCTCAGCGACCAAGGTTTGCGTGTTCAGATGGCCTCCGAAGAGGATCTGGTACAAGCACAAAGACTTCTCCAGCGCGAGCTACGTGATTTTGATTTTGAAGCCAACCCGACCACACTGCGCCTCCATTTAACGCTCAAAGAGCAGATGGTGCGTGATATCGAAGACTATGCCATTGAACAGAACTTGATCACGCTGCGTAATCGGGTCAATGAACTCGGGGTCGCTGAGCCGTTAGTTCAGCGCTCAGGGCGTAATCGTATTGTTGTTGAGCTCCCTGGCATTCAAGACACCGCTGCCGCCAAGCGCGTACTCGGTGCTACGGCCAACCTGCAATTCCGCCTTGAAGCGCGTCAAAACGAAGATCCCATCAATGTCGAGCGCTTTAACTTCCGTGATGAACATGGCCGCAGCGCTTTGTTAGAGCGCGACATCATCACCACCGGCAACCATGTCACCAACGCCAGTATCGGCTTTGATGAGAACAACCGCGCACAGGTCAATGTCCGCCTAAATTCTCAGGGCGGCCGTTTAATGAGCCAAGCCACACGCCCGAATGTCGGACGCGCGATGGCGGTGATTTTTATCGAGCACAAAACACGCAGCCAGTTTGTTGAGCAGGATGGCGAGCTGGTTGAACAGCGTGAGAATTTTGTTGAACAAGGCATCATCTCCTTAGCCAATATTCAAAGCGAGCTTGGTAGCAGCTTCCGCATCACTGGCAATTTTAGCGTTCAAGAAGCCAATGAGCTGGCCATGCTGCTGCGCGCAGGTGCCTTGGCTGCCCCGATGTATTTTGTTGAAGAACGCACCATTGGTCCCAGCCTTGGACAAACCAATATTGAGCAGGGCGTGCTGTCAATCCAGATTGGTCTCGCGCTGGTGGTGCTCTTTATGCTGATCTGGTACCGCCTCTTTGGTGTTTTTGCCTGCGTCGCACTCACCGCAAACCTGGTGCTGCTGGTCGCACTCCTCTCTGTACTGGGCGCCACCCTGACACTGCCCGGTATCGCAGGGATCGTGCTGACACTGGGGATGGCGGTGGATGCCAACGTGCTGATTAATGCGCGGATCAAAGAAGAGATGTATCACCGTGGTCTTTCGCCCCAAAACGCGATCCATGCAGGTTACGAAAAGGCCTTCTCGACGATTCTGGATGCCAATATCACCACCTTCCTCGTCGCGATTATTCTGTTCTCGGTTGGCACCGGCCCAGTGAAGGGCTTTGCCGTGACGCTCTCGTTAGGCTTACTGACTTCGATGTTTACCGCCATTATGGTCACACGCTTGCAGGTCAACTGGGTTTACGGCCAGCGTCGTGTTGAGCGTTTATCTATCTAATAGGAGCCTTGGATGCCTCATATGCTGAAACAAAAGCTGCTGAATATCGATGTCGATTTCATGCGCTTTAAAAACTGGGCGCTCCTTCTTTCAGCAGCGCTGATCGTGATTTCTCTGGTGTCTCTGGCCACGCAAGGCTTGCGTTTTGGTCTGGACTTCACTGGCGGCACTCTGGTGGAGCTGAGCTACCCGCAAGCTGTGGATCTAGATGGCGTGCGCTCGCAGCTCACACAAGCTGGCTATGAGCAGTTTATTGTGCAGAACTATGGCGCGGCCACCGATGTACTGATTCGCCTCAATCAAGGCTTCTCGCCCGAAGTAGGTGAGCAGGTGCGCAGCCTGCTGGCCGCTGGAGATGCTGGCGTTGAGCTGCGCCGTGCTGAGTTTGTTGGTGCGCAGGTCGGTGAAGAACTGCGCGATCAGGGTGGCCTGGGTATGCTGATGGCGCTGATTGGGGTGATGATTTACATCGGCTTTCGCTTTCAGTTTAAATTTGCAGTCGGTTCAGTGCTGGCCCTGGCGCATGACGTCATCCTGCTGCTGGGCTTCTTCTCTGTCTTTCAAATTGACTTTGATCTGACGGTGCTGGCGGCCTTGTTAGCGGTCATCGGTTATTCGCTGAACGATACCATCGTGGTGTACGACCGGATTCGTGAGAACTTTCGTATGTCGCGCAGTGGCACGCCACAAGAACTGATTAATCTCTCGATCAATCAGACACTGATGCGGACCACCATTACCTCCTTCACAACGCTGCTGGTGCTCTTTGCACTGCTGTTTTTAGGGGGCGATATGATCCATCACTTTGCCCAGGCATTGATTGTTGGCGTTGTGGTCGGCACCTTCTCCTCGATCTACATCGCCGGCTCACTGCTGTTGACCTTAAAGATCTCACGTGAAGATCTGGCGCTGCCGATTAAAGAAGGCGAGGTGGAAGAAGAAGGCCGTCCCTGATTCTGCTAAGAAGGCTTTCACCCTAGCTAAAAAAAACCGGCCACTGCATGCAGTGACCGGTTTTTTGTTGGCATCCAATCCTTGTGCTAGCCTCTGCTTGCCAGCTGCACTGAGCGCTCGATATCAAGCATCCAGCGCATTAAGGTAGTTGAGCCACTGGCGGGCCTGCTCTTCTTCTGATGTGGCCATCAGCTCCTGCAACAGACGACGGGCCGCAGCATAGTCTTCTTGCTCCACAAGTGCATGTGCGATCAAAAGCTGCAAACGTGCGGCCGCACGCGGTTCAAGTTGATCAACCAGCGGCTGCCATAGGGCGATGGCCTCCTGCCAGCGGCCTTGACGAAACATCCAATCACCCGCCAGCTGCTGATCTCGCCGTGCAGAGGAGTGGGCGGCTAAACGCTGCAAGGCGATGGCGGTGGGCTCATGGGCGCGAGTTTGCATCCAGGCCTGCGCAGTCAGACGCAATACATCCACCTCTAAACTGCCAGTCTGCTCTAACATGCGCTCTAAAACCTGCGCCGCACGCAAGGCTTGCTGATCAACCAGTAAACGCCGTGCCAACTCTTCTTGCTGTGCCGCACTGAGATGCCCTTGGCGCTGGGCTAATTCTAGCGTGACCAGCGCCTGACGCTCGGCTCCGGCAAGCCTTTGTAGCTGCACGAGCTGGAGCCAAAGCTCCGACTGCTCTGGACTGAGTTCAACGCGCTTCTGCTGCCAGTAGGCTGCTGCGGCCCAGTCTTCAGTGCGTTGAAAAATCACCACCGCCAGCGTCAGCCAACTTGGGCGCTCTTGTACACCCAAGGCATGCACTATATCTGGCTGGGCCTCAACCCAACGCTCAACCTGAGCCAATAACGCGGCGCGTAGATAATAGGCCTCGGCTGATGGCTGCTCTTCTTCCTGCCACCAGTCTTCAAGATGGCCGAGAGCCTGAGCATACTGACCCAGCTCCAGATGGAGCTGTAGGGCAAACCAGCGCGTGGCTTGGCGTGTTTCTGCATCCAGCAACGAGGCATGACTTAAAGCTTGTTCTAATGCACTCAGTCCCAGAGCTGTCTCGCCCTGCTGCTGATACCACTGCGCCAGGATACGCGCCGCATAGGCACGCAAAAAAGCCTGTTGAGCCTCTTGACCAGAGGGCTGCTCAAGAAGGCGAGTGCCCAGCTGGACCAGGGTTTCGCCTTGCTCTTCTTGCAGCGCTTGCGTCAAACGATTGAGCTGCTCATATTGACGCGGAGTCAAGGAAACAGGCTCAGCAGCAACGACTGGACTGGAAAGCGAGAGAGCCAGCCAGCCCGTCAACGCCAGGGCAAGCGGGGTTCTTTTGTGTAGCCGACTCATGGTGACTCCATACGAAACTCTAATCTCTGGCGTAATTGGCGCTGCCCACCTGTTTCGTAGGCGGCAAAACGCCAGCGTGCAATGGCCATCCGTGCTGAACGCTCAAAGACACCCTCAGGTTCAGCGGCAAGCACCTCAATGGTCTCGGGCAATACCTGTCCCTGTGCATTCACCTGAAAACTGAGATCCACCCACCCTTCAAGACGACGGGCCAAAGCCTGACGCGGATAACGCGGTGGCTCACGATACACTGGGGTCTCAACGGCTGGGCCTGAATTTAACCGCCCCGCCAAGCTGGGAAAAGCAGGACCATCAAACTGGGCATCGATCGCCGGTAAGCTGGCATCCAGTGCCGAAGTGACTGGAGAGGCCGCATTCACCTGTGACTGGGCAGCCGAAGACGGCGATTGCATTTGCATCTCAGGCGGCGGTGGGGGAGGCGGCGGCGGTGGCGGCGTTAAGCGCTCGACCTCTGGCTGAGGCTCAACCTGCACCCAGCGCATCGAAAAACGTTCGGAGGCTTCTGGTCGACTGGTATCCGCATAGTGAACCAGAGTCCCTAACCCAACAAAAAAGGTCAGGCTCGCCACGACCGCCAACGGCCAACTCACAAGTCCTGACCAACGTGACCAAGCCATGCTCTCCCTCCTTAACGATCAGGTTGTTGTGCAGCCAAGGCGATACGATCCACACCCGCTTGGCGCAGGCGGTCCATCACTTCGACCAGTCGACCTGAACGCGAGGCACGATCAGCTTGAATCACAACGCTGGACTGAGGACTCTCAGCCTGTAAACGCACAACTCGAGGCCCGAGCGCGGCCAGCGTCACTGGCTCGCGATCCAGCCAGATCTCACCCTCAGGCGAGATGGCAATCAAAATACTGGCCTGAGCCTGGACTTCCGCAGTGGAAGCCTGGGGTGGATCCACTTCGATCCCACTTTCACGCACAAAACTGGTGGTGACGATAAAAAAGATCAGCAAAATAAAAACGACGTCCAGCATGGGCGTCAAATTGACTTCTGTATCATCCTGCTCTTGAGAAAGAAGACGACTACGGCGCATGGTCTGCCCCTATCAATATCCAACTGAACCAGCCCTGTTCCACTCACCCGATTTCACTGGGCCAGTCACAGGCACTGAAAAGAAGACAGCGTGCAATCAGCCTGCTCACAAGCATCATGCCGCTGATCCTGGTGTCTGCTATAAGGCTTGCAGCTGACGCTTGACTCGCCTTTGCCAGAAGCTCAGAAAAAACATCCCCACCAACATCACCGCCATACTGGCGAAGGTGGGCAGAATGGCGCGTGCAATACCTGAGGCCAGCAAACGCGGATCAGAAGCCGCCCCAAGACTCAAACCATCAAACACCAGCATCATGCCAGTCACGCTCCCCGTTAATCCCAGCAAGGGTGTCACCATGAGCAGGCCCTTCAACAAGGGCAGACCCCGCTCAAGCTCGATCAAGGCCCGAAGGTGATCGGCGTGACGCTGCAAGATGGCTTGATGCGCTCCCTGGGCGGTATGGCGCGTCAGACGAGGCCAGGTCATCCAGCGATGGATAATCAACCAAGCTTGCAATACCGCCACCAGCAAGAGCCCTTGCATAATAAAGCCCCCCTGAGCCAACAGCTGCTCAAGGGGTTTGATCTCAACCCAACCAAGGGCGGCGATCCACTCTTGCATCAGACCGCACTCCGTGGACAGGTCGAACGTGTCGCCAAGGTGGCAGCCAGCCAAGCCGAGCTCTCAGCCTCTAACAGGCGTGCAACTAAACGTGAACGACCTTGTAGCAACAGATGTGCAAGCAGTAGCGGCACAGCCGTCAGCAGGCCAAGTACCGTCGTCACCAGCGCTTGCGAAATACCCGCCGCCATCATCGCCGGATCACCGGTACCAAACAAGGTAATGGCCTGGAAGGTGGCAATCATCCCAGTCACCGTCCCCAAAAGACCCAGCAACGGGGCCATGGCCGCTAAAAGCTTGACCAGTGCCAAACCGCGCTCTAAGGCCGCTGACTCACGCACCAGCATTTCATCAAGACGCGCTTCCAGTGCCTCTGGCGGCTGTTGCTGCGCTTGTTGATAACTTGACTGGAGCGCCGCCATCACACGCCCCAGGGCGTTATTGGTTTGAGGTTGATCCAGCTGTCCTAACTGCGTTTTCACTCGGCGATATTCCGCCAGCAAACGCACTGACTGCACAGCCGCCACCAGCAAGCCCAGCACACCAAGCAGCAAAATCAGATAACCGACCACACCGCCCTGATGCACTCGCTCAATCAACGTGGGCTGGCGGCTCAGCAGTTGCAAGGTCATCCCTCGAGCTGGATCAAGCAGAACACTGGCCGTTTGACCCGCGCCAAAATTGGCTGCGCTCTGGCGTAGGGCATTGGATTGGCGTGGCCACAAGGCTGGCGGCTGCTGATCACGCAAGCGCAGCATACCTGCCGCCTGCATCAGTTGCAGATCACCGAGACGAATCAGACGGTCTGTTTGCTGCTGACCTTGCTGATCGATCCACTGTCCTTGATAGGCCGCAACCTGACCTGTCGCAATCCAAGCCTGCTGCAAGCTCTGCCACAGGGTTTCAAAATCCTGCACGCTGGGCAGCCGCTCGCTGGTTGATGAAGGTTGCAAAAAGGCCATCAACTCAGGGTACTGGTGGCGATAGAAGGCATCTGAAACCAAACCAAAGAGGTTGGATTTTTCTTCACGATAGATGGCAAACACCTCTCCCAAAGACGCAGAGCGGCGTTGCAATCTTTCTTGCGTTTCCTGCAACTCGGCTTCGAGTGTCAGTTGCGCTTGTTCTAAATCAGCCTGACGCTGCTCAGCAGCAGCCAAGGCGCGCTGGACTTCAGCCAAAGCTTGAGCCTGCGCTTGGGTATCCTGCTGCGCTAACTGAAGATAGGCTTCTTCGGTTAAACGCCGCTCGACACTCGCTGAACGTGTTTGTTCGAGCAAGCCGCGCCAATAGTCTTCTGGGGTGACATGCTGACTGGCCGCAGCCGACTGGAGTGCAGCGCTTGCAAGCAGGCACAACAAGAGTCCCAGAGAAGAAAACCAAGGCTGTTTTTTCATTCTGTCGCTCCTTGTCCAGTGGCTTCGCGCAAGGGTACAGATAAGGGCAGATCAACAAACTGCGGCAAACCTCGCTCTTCTGCCATCGCTAAACCAGCCTGAACCTGAGCACGCTGTGCCGCATTGAGCGCTAGCCAAGACTGGCTGGTCGCAGACCACACACCGGCTCTTTGTTGATCTTCGCTCAAGTAATACAGCCCGATACGCCCCACGCGCAACAGGGTGACGCGCTCTTCAGTGGTGGCATCAGGACGAATAAATTCACGACTGACCGCCAGCAGGCGACCTTGTTCGACTTCTTGACGATAGCTGGTCAGAAGATGGCGCAGCTTCTCAGCATGACTGACATCAACACGCTGCATCAAAGCACGTATCTCACGCACACGATGAAGACGCGCCTCACGCTGGAAAGGCAGATCATGACGAATAAAACCTTCTAAACGCTCCAGCATCGCCAGCATCAAAGGCTCAAGTTCTTCGCGAGTGGCATCAAGGCCATCAAGCTGTTCTTGCAGACTTTGCACTTCTTCGGCCAGGCGCGCATTCCAAGCAGCCTGACGTTCATTATGCGCTTCGAGGAGCAGCAGCTGACGCCGCGCTTGCCGCCAGGCTTCAAAATCCTGTCGTCTTTGCGTATCCAGTTGTTCTAGCTGCTGTTGAATCTGAATGGCCTGCTGTTGTGCGCTGGTTTCTAGATCGCGCACTTGGGTTGATGAACTGGCCAGCGCACTGCTGGCCAGAAAACACATCAAAGCAAACATCAGGCCTCGTTGGCATAGCACCAAGGAGGGGGGGAACATAACTTAACCTCAGATTAAACCTGCACGACGCAGCAGGGCAAGAGTACCTTCTAAATCATCAAGTTGGTCAAGATCAATATCAGGGCTCACCTGCAGTGCACGATCATAAGAGATGGCCAGTGGATTCTGTGTCACGCCTTGAATCACTGGGAATTCATTCCCTTCTGTAGCAAAGTATTCCTGCGCTTCTTGGCTAATCAGGAAACGGACAAACTGCTGAGCTTGTTCCTGGTTACGACCATGACGTGTAACGGCAACACCAGCCACGTTCATCAGGTTACCGATATCCCCTTCAGCAAAGAAGCCCTGATTAACGGGGAAGTTGGCATCATTGGCTGTAATGCGGGGCAGGTAGTAGTTATTGACCAGAGCATAGTCGATTTCGCCATCGGCAATCGCTGGCAGCTGAACCGTGTTATTGCGGAAGACCTTGGTGCCATTGTCACGCATGGCTTGCAACCACTCCAGAGTGCGGTCTTCACCGTGCACAACGCGCATTGCAGTGACAAAAGATTGGAAAGAACCATTACCTGGTGCCCAGCCCACGCGACCACGGAAGCGCTCATCCGTCAGATCAAAGATGCTTTGTGGATGATCAGCGGCGGTTGTGCGTGTTGTTGAATAGGCAAAAACACGTGCACGACCACTGGTGGCAACCCAGTTACCCGTGACACTCTTGTAAATACCGGGCAGATCTTCATAAATATTGGCTGGCAGCTGGGCAAGCAGGTTCGCACGGCTCACCGCACCCATTGCGCCTGCATCCTGACCCCAGTAAACATCAGCAGGCGTACGACGGCCTTCTTCTTGCAGCAAAACAGCCAGCTGCGCTGTGCCACCGTAGCGTACATTGACTTCAATACCGGTTTCTTGCTGAAAGCGATCAATGATTGGCTGAACGAGGGATTCACCACGGCCAGAATAGAGGGTCAGACTGGCGGCCTGCACCAAGGGCGCGGCCAATAAAGCGCCAGCCAAGGCGAGTGGGGCAAAGAGTTTCGTGCGCATATGTCTCTCCATCCAAATTTGCAATACAACGTGAGCGAGCAGAGGTTCCCGACTGCCCATCTATAAATGAATGAGAGACATTATCAGACAGATATTGGATTGTAAATAAAAACTAGACGCATCTGTAATCCATCTTTGATCGACAGCGGCATCATATTATGGGAACGACTTCATCAACACACAGGCACAAAAAAAGCCCCTAACCTCAAGGGTTAAGGGCCTGGAATCATCACAGAGTCCAGCAGAGACTCCACGCTGCTTGATCCTTCAAAATAGCCGATCACAGCGCTCTTAAAAGGAGCTATTAAAAAGGACGATGACAAGGCGCTATCACAAATGCGGCTTCAGTTGACCAACCAGCTGACGGAAGGCTTTGGGATTGGCCACCAGTAAACGCCCTTCACTGGTCAGACTGGGCGCACCACTCAGGTCACCAGCCAGACCGCCCGCTTCTTTCAAAATCAACAAGGCCGGTGCCAATTCCTTCTCATCGACACCCATCAAAATCGCCGCATCAAGTTGACCGGCAGCGACCGCACAGATATCCAGCGCCGCACAACCACTGGTCAGCAGTGTTTCTACTCCCAACAGAGGCAAAAGCTGAGCATAAACAGGCAGCAACTGTTGACGTAAGCGAGGCTCAGGCAGGGGATAAGCCAAGGCAGCCTGCTCAGGCTTCCAACCAGCAAGGACTCGAATCCGTCGTCCATTTAAGGTGGCACCACGGCCACGGCTGGCGAGAAACTCTTGGCTGGTGGCTGGATTAAACAACAAGACGTGCTCTAAACGATCACGAATATAAATAGAAAGGGTTAACGCAAAGGCTGGATAACCCCGCTTGAGGTTGTCATAGCCAGTCAGTGAATCCACTGACCAACGCATTTCACCACTCCCTTGCAGCTGAGCAAAGCGACCACGGAAAGAAGCATCAGGGTGAGCACGCACTAACTGCCGCTCAATGGCCTGCTCAACACGGCGACCACAGGTTTCAAGCAGTTCAGGAACAGCCTGATCTGTACGTGCAATATCCAGACGCTCAGAAACATAAGTATAGTGTTCGCTGACACTGCGCAGCGCACGCAGCGCCAATTGGAGAGTGGGATGCATAGAGATAACCAGCCGTGATTGTTAAGGAACGAAAAGGAGGAGTATGATAATGGGTTTTCACGCAATAACAAGCCACAATTTCATCAACGCCAAGGCGCTTCTTGATCAACACCTGGGCTGTGGGTTCAGCAAGACATCCAATTCAGGCCCAGCGCCCAGCGAGTCACGGATCGCCCCACACACTCGGGCCGCCTCTATTTAAGCTTCTGCGACCTGTATAGATGTTGATCAAGGCACACCAAAAAAACAGAGACTCAAACACATGCTGAACTCCATCAAAATCATTCTGGTTGGCACTTCGCATCCAGGCAATATCGGCGGTGCAGCACGCGCCATGAAAAATATGGGATTAAGTGAGCTGTGTCTCGTCGCGCCGCGCGCCCAGTTTCCTCACCCTGAGGCCACCTTTCGTAGTTCAGGGGCCACGGATTTGCTTGATCAGATCACCATCTACCCCACCCTCGAAGAAGCCATCAGCGACTGCACACTGATCGCCGGTACCAGCGCCCGATCCCGCCATATTCCCTGGCCGCTGATCGACCCACGAGGCTTGGCAGCCCAAGCAGCCCAAGAGCTACAACAACCTGAGCACAAACTCGGGCTGGTCTTTGGACGTGAAGACCGAGGACTGAGCAACGAAGAGCTGCATCTTTGCCATCTGCATGTGCATATTCCCTGCAACCCAGACTTTAGCTCACTCAATCTGGCCGCAGCCGTTCAGGTACTGAGCTATGAACTGCGACAGGCCGCCTTGGCGCAGCAAGCGGCCACACCCGAGCCAGCAGAAGCGCCTGCCTTTGGCACTGAATGGGATGCGCCCTTTGCCAGCGGAGAGGATCTGGAAAGATTTTTTACTCATTTAGAGACCACGCTGATTGATATTGACTTCCACGACCCCAATCATCCGCGTCAACTGATGAGTCGTCTGCGCCGCCTGTATCTGCGCGCCCGACCTGATACGCATGAAATCAATATGCTCCGTGGCATTTTAAGCCTCACCCAGAAAGCGGCCCACAGCCGCACCGAGAAGCCCTGATGTTGAAACAAATACGAGAAGATATTCACAGCGTCTTTCAACGTGATCCCGCCGCCCGCAACTGGTTTGAAGTGCTCACCAGCTATCCGGGTCTACACGCCCTATTAATGCATCGCTGCAATCACTGGCTCTGGAAGCTGGGGCTCAAATGGCTCGCCCGCTGGCTTTCCACCTGGGCACGCTGGCTCACCGGCATCGAAATCCATCCCGGCGCGCGCATTGGGCGGCGTTTTTTTATTGATCATGGCATGGGCGTGGTGATCGGCGAAACAGCTGAAATAGGTGATGATGTGACCCTCTACCACGGTGTCACGCTCGGAGGCACCAGCTGGAACAAGGGCAAGCGCCATCCAACACTGGAAAACGGTGTGATCGTGGGTGCCGGCGCGAAAATCCTCGGCCCCTTTATCGTGGGCGCAGGCGCCAAGATCGGCTCGAATGCGGTCGTCACCAAGGCGGTCCCTGCCGGCGCGACCGTCGTCGGCATTCCCGGGCGCATCATCCTGCGACAGGAAGACGCCCCCTTACAGCAAGAAATTGACCCCCTCAAACGCGCAGCCGCCGAAAAGCGCTTTGGTTTTGATGCCTATGGCATGAGCGCCGAGATGCCAGATCCGGTTGCTAAATCCATCCGCGGTCTGCTGGATCATATGCATGCCGTGGATGAGCGTATGCAGCAGATGTGTCATGCACTGCACCGCTTAGATCACAACTTTCGTGAAGAAGATCTTCCCGAGCTGCGCGATGAAGACTTTGCGGATGATCTGTGCGCACGCAGCCTAGAAGAAATCGGCCTCAAAAGGTCAAAAAAATCGACAGATCCCTCATCCTAAGCGCTTCATTTTGGTAACAGGCAGCGCTGTGGCATAATGCGCCGCCTGTTTCCCCCTCTTATTTTTCTCTTCATCTAATCGAGTACATTCCCTTGCTGACCACGGCCAATATCACCATGCAGTTTGGCGCCAAGCCACTGTTTGAAAACGTCTCTGTTAAATTCGGTAACGGCAACCGCTACGGCTTGATCGGAGCCAATGGCTCTGGCAAATCCACCTTTATGAAAATCCTCGGCGGTGATCTAGAACCCTCGGCCGGTAACGTCTCCAAAGAACCGAACGAGCGCCTGGGTAAGCTGCGCCAGGATCAGTTTGCTTACGAGCAGTTCAGCGTCATCGACACGGTGATCATGGGTCACGAAGAACTCTGGACGATCAAGGCCGAGCGGGATGCGATTTACGCCAAAGCAGAAATGAGCGAAGAAGACGGCATTCGTGCCGGTGAGCTGGAAGGTGAATTTGCCGAGCTGGATGGTTATACCGCTGAATCCCGCGCCGGTGAACTCTTGATTGGTGTGGGTATTCCGGTGGAGCAGCATTATGGCCCGATGAGTGAAATTGCTCCGGGTTTTAAACTGCGCGTACTGCTGGCTCAGGCGCTGTTTTCTGATCCAGAAATTCTGTTGCTGGACGAGCCAACCAACAACTTGGACATCAACACCATCCGCTGGCTTGAAGGTGTACTGAATCAGCGCAACAGCACCATGGTGATCATTTCGCACGACCGCCACTTTCTGAACAGTGTTTGCACCCATATGGCTGATCTGGATTATGGTGAGCTGCGCCTGTATCACGGCAACTATGATGAATACATGACCGCCTCCACCCAAGCGCGTGAACAGATGCAGGCCGATAACGCCAAGAAAAAAGCCCAGATTGCCGATCTAAAGGCCTTTGTTAGCCGCTTCTCGGCCAATGCCTCCAAATCCAAACAGGCGACCTCGCGCGCCAAGCAGATCGACAAGATTCAGCTGGCCGAGATCAAGCCCTCCAGCCGCCAGAGCCCGTTCATTCGTTTTGAGCAAGAAAAGAAACTCCACCGTACCGCGCTGGAAGTGGAAGGCTTGTCTCAATCCTTTGATGAAGAGCTGTTTCGTGGTTTTAACCTGCAAGTCAATGTGGGTGAGCGCATCGCCATCATCGGCCCGAACGGCATTGGTAAATCCACGCTGCTGAAATGCCTGGTGGGTGATCTGGAACCCAGCAGCGGCAAGGTGAAGTGGTCAGAAAATGCCAATATCGGTTATTACGCTCAGGATCATGCCCATGAGTTTGAGCAGAACAAAACCCTGTATGACTGGATGGCCTACTGGGGGCAGGAAAAAGACGACGAGCAGGTGATTCGTGGCACGCTGGGGCGGCTGCTGTTTTCCCAGAAAGACATCGACAAGTCGGTCAAGGTGATCTCCGGTGGTGAGCAGGGACGAATGCTGTTCGGCAAACTGATGCTGCAACGCCCGAATATTCTGGTGATGGATGAACCCACCAACCACTTGGATATGGAATCCATCGAGTCATTAAACCTGGCGCTGGAAAACTATGCCGGTACTCTGCTGTTTGTCAGCCATGACCGTGAGTTTGTTTCCACCCTGGCCACCCGTATCATTGAGCTGACGCCTACCGGCATTGTGGACTTCAGCGGCAGTTACGAGGATTACCTGCGTAGCCAGGAAGGTAACTGAATACGTCATTACTTGACTAAATTACAGGGTCTTTGCATAATACCTCGGTCTATACTTGATCAAGGGAAGTGCTTTATGCGTTTAACTACCAAAGGTCGCTATGCGGTCACCGCCATGCTCGATTTGGCTTTAAATGCACGCTCAGGCCCTGTTTCCTTAGCCGATATTTCAAGCCGTCAAGAAATCTCTCTTTCTTATCTGGAGCAGCTTTTTGCACGCCTGAGACGCAACGCTTTAGTCACCAGCGTTCGCGGCCCAGGCGGTGGCTATCAGCTGGCACGTCCTTGCGAAGATATTTTTGTTGCGCAGGTGATTGATGCTGTCAATGAATCGGTGGATGCCACCCGCTGCCGTGGCAAGGGTGATTGTCAGCAAGGGCATCAGTGCCTGACGCACCACCTCTGGTGCCAGCTTTCAGATCAAATCCACCAGTTTTTAAGTGGCATCAATCTGGCTCAACTGGTTTCTCAAGAAGAAGAGCTACGCAAAAAGCTCAAGCTGAAAATCGATTCACCCGAAGCTGCGGCCCAGCCTAAAAAAGATAAAATTGCCCTCTCGATGATTTAAACTGGCGTTTTTTCTTGTTGATTTTTGCTGAGCAGGCCTATGAATCCACTGATTTATCTTGATTACGCAGCGACCACACCTGCCTCTCCTGAAGTCGCGCAGGAAATGGCGCGTTACCTCACCTTGGACGGCTGCTTTGCCAATCCTGCCTCTCGCTCTCATATGGCTGGCTGGATGGCAGAACAGGCCGTTGAGCAGGCACGCCAGCAGCTGGCTCGCCTGATCGGTGCTGATTTGCGCGAAATCGTCTGGACTTCGGGGGCAACGGAGGCCAACAATCTGGCCTTAATCGGTGCTGCGCGGGCGAATCCAGAGCGCGGCCGCCATATCATTACTTCCAGCATCGAACATAAGGCAGTTCTGGATACCTGCGCTTGGCTTGAGAAGCAGGGCTATCGCATCACCTATTTACAACCGAACGCGCAAGGCATCATTAGCGCTGAGCAGCTTGCCGCGGCGCTGACCGACGAGACGCTGCTGGTGTCGCTGATGCTGATCAACAACGAGCTGGGGAGCATCAATCCGATTGAAGACTATGCCCTGCTGTTGCGCGATCATCCTGCGCTGTGGCATATCGATGCCGCCCAGGCAGTCGGCAAGCTAGAGATCGATGTGCAGCGCCTCGGCGTGGATCTGCTTTCGATCAGCGCACACAAGTTTTACGGCCCCAAAGGCATCGGCGCGCTCTATGTGCGCCGCGATCCTCCTGTCCATCTTGAGGCGATCATCCACGGTGGCGGCCATGAGCGCGGCATGCGCTCTGGCACCCTCGCTACCCACCAACTGGTTGGTTTGGGTGTCGCCGCACGCCAAGCACAAGAGCAGATGCAGGCAGATCGCGCTCATGTGCAGGCTTGTCGCCAGGCGTTTCTCGCCGAGCTAGACCCTCAAGGCTACCAGGCGCACTCAGATTTAGAACAAGGATGGCCAGGCATCGTTAATCTTGGCTTTCCAGGCATCGAGGCAGAAACACTGATGCTGGCCCTGCCTGATCTGGCCGTCTCAACCGGCTCGGCCTGCAATTCAGCCAGTATCGATCCCTCTTATGTTTTGGCGCGATTGGGCGTACCGCGTGCCTTGGCCCTCAGTTCAATCCGCTTTAGTTTTGGGCGCTACCTCACCCTTGAGCAAGCACAGCAAGCTGGGCAGCAGGTGCAAAAAGCCTTGAGCAGCCTGAGATAAAAACTGAGACGCATAAACGAGATACGAGCAGCAGTCGATGGATGCGGAACCCGCGCAGGCTGCCTGCCCTCTCATCCTGATAGGTATCAACAAAAGGTGAACCCGATGAGCATTTCTGTTTCTTTAGCTGCGGCCCAACACATCCAGCGCTGCCTGAAAGATCGCGAGCAAGCGATCGGGTTACGCATCAAAATCAAACCCAGCGGCTGTTCTGGCTTTTCTTATGTGCTCGATTTTGCAGACACCCAAGCAGAGGAAGACCTGATTTTTGAGCAGCATGGTGTCACTGTCCTTGTTGACCCTGAAAGCTACCCTTACATCGAAGGGACGGAGGTCGATTATGTTCAGGAAGGCGTGAACTCCTTTTTCCGCTTTAAAAATCCGAAGGTGAAAGACGAATGTGGTTGTGGAGAAAGCTTCAGCGTATAATCTGCGCCGAAAGTTGAAGCTTGTTTGTCAACAGCCCTCTTTTGTCCCTTCCTTCCTGAATCAATGTGGAGTTTGAATATGGCCGTAGAACGTACTCTTTCGATCATCAAGCCAGATGCCGTTGCTAAAAACGTGATTGGTGAAATCATCGCACGCTTTGAAAAAGCAGGTCTGCGCGTTGTCGCTGCCAAAATGCAGCAACTGAGCCGCGAGCAAGCAGAAGGCTTCTATGCTGAGCACAAAGAGCGTCCTTTCTTTAAGGATCTGGTCGATTTCATGACCTCTGGCCCTGTCGTGGTTCAAGTTTTAGAAGGCGAGAACGCCATTGTGCAAAACCGCGAACTGATGGGTGCCACCAACCCTAAAGAAGCGGCGCCAGGCACCATTCGTGCTGACTTTGCTGAATCTATCGATGCCAATGCTGTACACGGTTCCGATTCAGCCGCTTCTGCTGAGCGTGAAGTCGCTTACTTCTTCGCTGCTGAAGAAGTCTGCGCACGCAGCTAAGTGTGACGCTCTGCTTCAGGATCGCCTCAGTGGCCTGAAGCAGTACCAAGGCAGGGACTCCCTGCCTTTGTTTTTAGTGCGGGATCAACCACGACTCACCGATTTTGATCGTGAAGGAGACGCTGCTTGACTGGCATAGCCTGCATCAACACTCTTCTCAGCCGTTCTTTGCAACCCTTAGACTCCTGCAATTTTTTCACCTCGCGACCCTTGTTAACCTTGTTCTTTCTCACTATTTAGGTCTCTGCCATGTCTGCCACCTCATCGCTGATCGCCAGTTCCGCTCACTCTGAAGAGCGCATCAATCTGCTGGGAATGACGCTCGCTCAGCTCGAAGATTTCTTTGTCAACCAACTCGGCGAGAAGAAGTTTCGTGCTGCGCAGGTGATGAAGTGGATGCATCACCGTTGTGCGGCCAGCTTTGAAGAAATGACCGATCTGAGCAAGAAGTTGCGCAGCAAGCTCGAAGAAAGCGCAGAAATTCGTCCACCCAAGGTGGTGTTGGAAGATATTTCCAGCGATGGCACACGCAAATGGGTCCTTGAGGTCAGTGCAGGCAGCCACATCGAGACCGTCTTGATTCCCGCTGGTGAGAATCGACGCACCCTGTGCGTGTCTTCACAAGTGGGCTGTTCTTTGGATTGCTCCTTTTGCTCCACGGGCAAACAAGGCTTCCAGCGCAATCTGACTCCGGCTGAAATCATCGGGCAGGTCTGGGTCGCCCAGCGCTCGTTTGGGCCGCGTAAGGATTCCAGTAAACGCCCTGTCACCAACGTGGTGATGATGGGGATGGGCGAGCCTCTACTCAACTACCAGCCCGTGTTGAGCGCCATGCGCATTATGCTGGATGACAATGGCTATGGCCTGTCCAAACGGCGCGTGACGCTCTCGACTTCTGGACTCGTACCTCAGCTCGATCAACTGGGCGAGGATATTGATGTCTCCTTGGCCATCTCTCTCCATGCCGCACGGGATGACTTGCGTCAACAACTGGTGCCGATCAATAAAAAATATCCCATTGATGAGCTGCTCGCCGCCTGTCAACGCTATCTCAGCAAATGCGGCGATTCGCGTGAAGTCACCATCGAATACACGCTGATTGCCGGTGTGAATGATCAGCAGCAGGATGCCCAGCAGCTGGCCGCCCTCTTGCAAAATTTACCCTGTAAAATTAACCTCATCCCCTTCAATCCCTTTCCGGGATCGGATTACCAGCGCCCATCGCGCAACCAGATCATGCGCTTTCAGAACTGGTTACATGAAGCCGGCTACTCAGCGCCAATCCGTAGCACGCGTGGCGATGATATAGATGCAGCCTGTGGTCAGTTGGTCGGCAGGGTGCAGGATAAAACCCAGCGCAGCGCACGCTATCAAGCTCAACAGCGCCAAAATGTCTCTTGATCTAGCCAGCTCTCGGCTCTAGAAAGGCCGCTACATCAAGAGATACAGACTCAATACAGACCCAAGGCAAGGGGTCACACTGAACAGGTTTATGGCTATGCAGCAGCATCAAGGGATGATTCCGCGCTTTCTCTGTCTTGGCCTTCTGCTGGTACTGCTGAGTGCCTGCGCTGGTCGTCCGGCTTGGGAGGAAGTCGATCCTCAGCGCCAGGCCCAAGCTTATACCAATCTGGGTTTTGGCCTGTTCAGCGAAGGGGACTATCAACGTGCCCTGCGCGAATTCAATCGCGCCTTGCAAGTCAGACCTCACTTTGCTGAAGCCCATCATGGCATGGCTTTGACACTGCAAGCTCAGGGCGAAGATCAGGCGGCTGAATCCCATTTTCGCCAAGCCTTACGCCATGATCCACAAATGACAGCCGCCAGAAACAATTATGCTGCTTTTTTATTTGCACAAAGCCGTTATGATGAAGCGCGCATTCAGTTGGAACTTGCCAGCCAGGATCTACTCTATGAACAGCGCTGGCTGGTCTTTGAAAATCTAGGCTTTTTAGCCCTTGAAATGGATAACAAGAGTCAAGCCCGCCATGACTTTGAGCGCGCACTACGCCTCAATCCAGGCCGACGCGCAACCAGAATTCGTCTTTTTGAACTGCTGATGGAGGCTGAGGCCTATTCGGCAGCCCAAGCACAGTGGCGCAGCTTACAAGAAGACCCAAACCTTGATCCACAAGTGATCAGGCTTGGTATCACCCTGGCACAATACACAGGGGATCAACGAGAAGAACAGCGACTTTGGCAACAACTCCGTCTAGCTGCCGAGGATCGGGATTAAACTACCCAGCGCAAAGAGGATTTTGAATGACTAAGACACAAGAAGAGCAACAGGTGACAGAGCAGCCTGATCTTGGCCCAACACCTGGTGCGCTGCTGAAAAAAGCCAGAGAAGCTAAAGGCTGGTCACAAAAGGAAGTCGCCCAAAAACTCAATTTTTTACCGACCTATGTGCCGGCTTTAGAAGAAGGCGAATATCAGCTCCTCCCGAATACAACCTTCATTCGTGGTTATCTGCGCACCTATGCCAACCTAGTCGATCTCGATGCACAGTCTCTACTGGAAGCCTTCCAAAAACACTCGCCTGACCTCAACCAACCAGATAGCTTCTCGCCAGTTCAAAGCATCAAGCCCGGCAAAAAATCAGGCAGCTTTCTGTTTAAGCTGTTTTCTCTTTTGGTCATTCTGGGCTTGATTCTTTTGGTCACCCTCTGGTGGCAAAGTCGCTCTGATGATGCCCTACTGCCACTCGTTAATGAGGAGGTCCGTGTTGATACACAGCAAGGACCTCAGATACTGCTGCCAACGAGCCAACCTGAAACCGAACCTGCTGAGCCTGAGGCTGAGCCACAGGAACCACAGGCCGCCGCAGAAGAGAGAGAGACCACAGCTGCATCGGTAGAAGCGCCGCAGCCAGCCAGCCTCTCCCCTGCTGAGGAAGAGCCAGCCGCTGCTGGGGCTTCGGATAGATCGACGTCATCTTTTGACCCAGTCAGCGTGACGCAAAATCAACCCAATCGCTTGGCGCTCAGCTTTACTGATGAGTGCTGGACTGAAATCCGCGATGCCAACCAGCGTTTGCTGCGTTCAGGCTTAATGCGTGCTGATGAGCAGCTTCTGGTTGAAGGCACACCACCCTTTCAGGTGGTGTTCGGCAATGGCCGCGTGGCCCAGATTCACTACCTAGGCCAAGCCGTTGACTTCAACCAGCGTATCCGTGCCAATGGCTATACCTCACTCAGTATTCAATAATCTCTTTTTCCTTGTTTGATGCATTTTTGCCAAGAGCTCAGATCACCATGCACCAGCCTTCTCCGATTCAACGCCGCCGCTCTCGTCAGATTCGCGTGGGTTCCGTCCTTGTGGGCGGTGATGCCCCCATCAGCGTTCAAAGCATGACCAATACCGAGACCTGCGATGTCGCAGCCACAGTGGCACAAATTCGGCGCATGGAAGAAGCCGGCGTAGACATTGTTCGTGTCTCCGTCCCTAGCATGGAAGCCGCAACCGCCTTTGGCGAGATCCGCAAACAAATCCAGACGCCCTTAGTGGCCGATATTCATTTTGATTATAAAATTGCGTTGCGCGTCGCAGAACTCGGCGTCGATTGCCTGCGCATCAACCCCGGCAATATTGGCCGCGAGGATCGTGTGCGTGAAGTCGTCGCCGCCGCACGCGATAAGGGCATTTCAATCCGCATTGGCGTCAATGCTGGCTCTTTAGAAAAAGACCTGCAAAAAAAATATGGCGAGCCAACACCGGCAGCCTTAGTCGAATCAGCCCTGCGCCACGTTGATCATCTGGATCGCCTAGACTTTCAGGAATTTAAAGTCAGCGTGAAGGCCTCAGATGTCTTTATGGCCGTGGCAGCCTATCGCCAGCTGGCCCAGCAGATAGAGCAACCTCTGCATTTAGGCATTACCGAAGCTGGCGGCCTGCGAGCCGGCACAGTCAAATCCGCTGTCGGCTTGGGTTTGCTGCTGATGGATGGAATCGGTGATACACTACGCGTTTCGCTTGCCGCAGACCCAGTCGAAGAGGTCAAGGTGGGCTTTGATCTGCTCAAAAGCCTCAAATTACGCAACAAGGGCGTTAATTTTATTGCCTGCCCCAGCTGTTCACGACAGAACTTTGATGTGGTGGCCACGCTCAATGAGCTGGAAAGCCGCGTCGAAGACCTGCTGACACCGATGGATGTGGCGGTGATTGGCTGCATCGTGAACGGCCCAGGAGAGGCCAGAGAAGCCGATCTTGGCCTCACTGGCGGCAGCCCTCAGCATTTGATTTATATCGATGGCAAGCCTGCCAGCAAGGTCAATTCAGCCCAGCTGGTGGATCAGCTTGAAGCGCTGATCCGTGAAAAAGCAGCGGCCAAGCAAGCACTCGAAGAACAGATTTTAGCTAAAGGATAATCCAGAACGTGGCCAAAAAGATTCAAGCGATACGCGGTATGAACGATCTGCTGCCCAGCCAATCTCACCGCTGGCAGTATTTAGAACACACAGTAGCCCGTCTGTTGGCCCGCTATGGCTATCAGGAAATCCGTATGCCAATCGTCGAATCGACGGCCCTGTTCAAGCGCTCGATTGGCGAAGTGACGGATATCGTCGAAAAAGAAATGTACACCTTTGAAGATCGCAATGGTGATAGCCTGACCCTGCGCCCTGAAGGAACCGCCGGTTGCGTGCGCGCGGCAGAAGAACATGGGCTGCTTTTTAATCAACAACAACGCCTCTGGTATCACGGTCCCATGTTTCGCCACGAGCGCCCACAAAAAGGGCGTTATCGTCAATTCCACCAAATTGGCGTCGAAACCTTTGGCTTAAATGGCCCTGATATTGATGCTGAGCTGCTGCTGATCACTGCTCGCCTCTGGCAAGAGCTGGGTCTACTTGAGCATCTCACCCTAGAGCTCAACACCTTAGGCAGTGCTGAAGCCCGTGCCGCATATAAAGCCGCGCTGACCACTTATCTTCAAGGCCATTTTGACGCTTTAGATGAAGATAGCCAGCGCCGTCTGAGCAGCAATCCACTGCGCATTCTGGATTCCAAGGTCGCCAGCACTCAAGCACTGCTCGAAGACGCCCCTGCCTTTGATGACTATCTTGATGCCGCAAGCCGGACACACTTTGAACAGCTCTGCCGCAAACTGGATGCCGCAGGCGTAGCTTATCGCCTCAATCCCAGGCTGGTACGCGGCCTAGACTACTACAGCAAAACCGTTTTTGAATGGACCACCACCGCGCTGGGTGCCCAGGGTACTGTCTGTGCCGGTGGGCGCTATGACGGTCTGGTGGAGCAGCTCGGCGGTAAGGCGACACCCGCCGTTGGCTTTGCTATGGGCATTGAGCGCCTCGTTTTACTACTCGAAACCCTAGAGCTCTTCCCGGCCGCCCTTGAACAACGGGTGGATGTCTACCTGACAGCCTTGGGTGAGGCAGCTGAAGCCCAGGCACTGCTTCTAGCAGAGCGTTTGCGCAGCGAACTGCCGCAACTGCGCCTACTCACGCATTGTGGCGGTGGCAGCTTCAAGCAACAAATGAAGCGTGCCGATCGCTCAGGGGCCACCTTCGCCTTGCTGCTCGGAGAAGATGAAATAGAACAAGGCAGTGTGACCGTTAAACCACTACGTGATGGCCAGGAGCAACACACCTGCGCCCTCGGCGATCTCGGTCAATTTTTAGCGCGCCATTTGCAAAGCACTGGGGCTCAGTTAAGATAGCCACCATTTGTTTCCAATTGGTGCGGCTGGACTGACATTTTTTCTTTAGATTACTGACCAGGATAGACCTTTATGCATAGCGATGATGAACAGCTCAATACCCTGAAAGAATGGTGGAGTAAAAACGGCAAACCGCTCGTCGCTGGCGTGGTGATTGCCGTTGCGGGTGTTGGCGGCTGGAAGGGCTGGGAACATCACCAGATCAGTCAGGCAGTTTCGGCCTCTGATCTTTATATCGAGCTGACCCAAGTGGTTGCTCAGGGTGTCGGTGAGAGCCGTGATCAACAAGCCCAAGCGCTGATCGATCGCCTCACCCAAGAATACGCCAGCAGCGTGTATGCTGATTATGCTCGCTTATTTGCTGCACGCCTTGCTGTCGAGCGTGATGCATTAGAAGAAGCCGAAAGCCATCTGCAAGCTGCACTCAGTGCAACGCGCATTGAGGCCATTGAGCTGGTCGCTCGCTTGCGTCTGGCGCGTATTCTGCATTCACAAGAACAACTGGATGAAGCCTTGGCGATTCTCGATGTGCAGGACAGCGCTGGCTTCACCACTGAATTTCAATCTTTGCGTGGTGATTTGCTGATGGCCAAGGGAGATACCTTTGCCGCACGCGAAGCCTATGAGCGCGCACTGGAAGCCAGTCAGATGATTGGTGAATCGGCACCGCTGGTTGAGATCAAACTGGATAGTTTGGCGCATCAAGGTGAGGCCTAATGGCGAGCCGTTTTCAAAAAGCCTGTGCCGGACTTTTTCTTTCAGCCAGCCTCCTCGCTGGCTGTTCTGGTTTGCCGGAGCCACAATACCCTCCCGCTCCGCTGCCTGAATTTGAACGCAGTGCGCAGTTAGAGCGCGTCTGGCGTGACCACTCAGGTGCCGGAGAAGGTTGGCGCGGCTACCGCCTGACACCGATTCTGCAAGATGAACTGCTGATCAGTGTCGATGCCCAAGGCTGGGTGCAGACCTTTGATCGTGAACGCCGCCGTTTACTCTGGTCCTATGAACTGCCCTCAGGAGCCAGTGCCTCACCGGTGCTCGCCGAAGGCCGTCTTTACATCACCACACAAAATGCCGATCTGTTCGCACTCGATCCGCAGACTGGCGCTCACCTGTGGCAGGTTCGTCTACCCAGCGAAGCGCTGAGCCCTGTTGCTGTACAGGGAGATCTTTTAGCTGTGCTGAGCGGTGATGGCCGCGTCAGTGCCTTTCATGCTGAAACAGGCCGTGCTCTCTGGACCTATGACAGCCTGATGCCCAGCTTAACACTGCGCGGCTCAGCTTCACCGCTGATCACGCCGATACAAGTTTATGTGGGCCTCGCCAATGGCAAGCTGGTTTCTCTGGATCGGCGCACTGGTCAACTACGCTGGGAAGCTCAGGTTGCTCAGCCTCAAGGTCGCACGGATATCGAACGCCTTGTCGATCTTGATGGCACACCCGTGCTGCATCAAAACGTTTTGTATGTCACCAGTTTCCAAGGTCAAACCCAAGCGCTCGATGCCTTTACCGGCCGACCACGCTGGAGCCGTGATCTTTCCAGCTACCATGCACCACTGCGGATTGATCGCCAGCTGATTGTTGTCGATGAAGCCAGCCGCGTCTATGCATTGGATCTGGCGACAGGTCGGACGCTCTGGATGCAAGAAGACCTCTTTGGACGTCAGCTCACAGCGCCAGTCGCTCTGGGCTCCACTCTGGTGGTCGCTGACTATCAGGGTTTTATTCACCTGATTGATGCGGCAAGCGGACGGATTATTGGACGCCAGTCTTTTGACTTAGACGGCATTCAAAGCACGCCGCGGATCGATCAAGATTATCTGCTGGTTCACTCTCATCGCGGCCGTCTTGGGCTGTTTAGGTTAAAGAAAGACTAATATGATTCCTGTCATTGCCCTAGTTGGCCGTCCTAATGTCGGCAAATCCACGCTTTTCAATCGCCTGACGCGCACCCGTGATGCGCTGGTTGCTGATTTTCCCGGCCTCACACGGGATCGTCAGTATGGCGAAGGCAAGGTCGGTGGTTTTCCTTATATCGTCATCGATACTGGCGGAATCAGCGGCGATGAGGAAGGAATCGATGCCGAAATGGCGCGCCAGTCTCTGCGCGCGATTGATGAAGCCGATCTGGTTCTCTTTATTGTTGATGCACGTGCTGGCCTAACGGCAGCGGATGAAATGATCGCCCAGTATCTGCGTGTCAATAACAAGCCCGCGCAGCTGGTGGTGAATAAAACCGATGGCCTCGATGCACTGAGCTTTAGCGCCGAGTTCTACGCACTCGGTTTTGCTCAAGAACCTTGGATGATTGCTGCAGCGCATAACCGTGGCGTCACCAGCATGATCACGCGTCTGCTCACTGACTTGTGCGGCGAGCCAGAAGAAGCCGCGCTTGAAGAAGAGCCGATCGAGCAGGGACCACTGACCGAAGAACAGATCCTAGCGCAGGATGAGCAGCTTGAAACCCAATCCGAAAAGCAGCTAGATCGCCAGATTAAAATTGGCGTGATTGGTCGCCCCAATGTCGGTAAATCAACCCTAGTCAATCGCATTCTAGGTGAAGAGCGGGTCATCGTTTATGACCAGCCAGGCACCACACGCGATGCCATCAGCATTCCTTTTGAGCGCAATGGCAAGCCCTTTATGCTGGTCGATACAGCAGGGATTCGCCGTCGCAAGAATGTGACCGAAACCGCCGAGAAGTTCTCGATTGTCAAAACCCTGCAAGCAATCAAAGAGTGCCATGTGGCCATTATGGTGATTGATGCGCGGACGGGGCTGGTCGAACAAGACTTGCATCTGCTGAACTTTGTGCTGGAATCTGGCCGCGCGGTCGTTCTGGCCGTCAACAAATGGGATCACCTTGATCAGGAAGTGCGCCATAGCATCAAAGAAGATGTCAATGATCGCCTTGGCTTTATCGATTATGCAGCGACGCATTATATCTCTGCGCTGCATGGAACAGGCGTCGGTGAGTTATTCCGCTCTGTTGAAAAGGCCTATCGCTCTTCCTATAGCCACTGGTCAACCAACCGCTTGACCACCCTGTTGCAGGATGTGGTCGCAGAGCACCAGCCACCCATGATCAATGGCCGACGCATCAAGCTGCGCTATGCCCACCAAGGGGGGATGAACCCACCGATTATTGTGGTGCATGGTAATCAAACACAAGCGCTGCCAGAAAGCTATAAACGCTATCTGATGAACAGCTTCCGTAAAATCTTGAAAGTCACCGGCACGCCGCTGCGCTTTGAATTTAAAAGCGGCGATAACCCCTACGCACCCAAGGAAAAAACAGGGCGCGAACAGGCCAAGGCGCGCCAGCTCAAGATGACCAAAGAAGCACGGACGCAGCGTAAGCAAAGACGCCGCTAGTAACAGCGTAAAAGCACAGCAACATCAAGGCCTCCACTAGGAGGCCTTTTTTTGGGCAGTGTTGATAGGATCAGCCAGCAAACTAGCGGTAGTAGTGCGCGACTGGCCGCCCCTTCACCAGCTGAATTTCCATCTCTAGCTGATAAAGATCACGCATGATCTCGGCTGAAATCACCTCTTGTGGTGGGCCTTGATAACGCAGCTGACCATCCTTCATCGCTAGAATCCAATCCGCATAGGCAGCGGCAAAATTAATATCATGCAGCACCAAGATGACCTGCTTATGCATCTGATCGGCCGCACGACGCAACAGCTGCATCATACTCACCGCATGGTGCATATCTAGATTGTTCAACGGCTCATCGAGCAGGATATAGCGTGTATCCTGACATAAGACCATCGCAATATACGCCCGCTGCCGCTGCCCGCCGGAAAGCTCATCCAGATAGCGATAGCGCAGATCCGTCAGTGCCAAAAAACCCAGTGCCTCCTCGACCTTCTGCTTGTCTTCTGGCGTTAAGCGGCCACGGCTATAAGGGTAGCGCCCAAAGCTCACCAGATCCTCAACGGTCAAGCGCGTCGCCAGATGATTTTCCTGCTTGAGAATCGCCAGAATCTTGGCCAGCTGACGAGATGGCGTTTGATGCACATCCAGTTGATCGATCAGGATCTGCCCAGCCTGTGGACGCTGCAAACGACTCATCATGCTCAATAAAGTCGATTTACCCGCCCCATTCGGACCAATGATGGCGGTCATACCTTGATCAGGTAATGTAAAATCCACGCCATCAACCACCTTGATCTGGTCATAGGCTTGACTGACACCTTGTACTTGGATCATTTGCGCCCCTGTCTAAGGATCAAGAATAAGAAGAAAAGGCCGCCGACAAACTCAATAATCACGCTGAGTCCGGTCGCAAAACGCAGCCCATGTTCAAGGATCGCCTGCCCCCCAATCAGCACCAGCGCCGCCAAGGCAACCGCCATGGGCAATACATAGATATGCCGATGGGTGCCAGCCAGCTGATAAGCCAAATTGGCCACCAGAAGACCAAAAAAGGTCACTGGGCCGACCAGTGCCGTCGAAATCGAAACCAGAACCGCGATACCGATCAAAAAGCCCAGCATCAAGCGCCTGGGTGACAAGCCAAGATTCACCGCCTGCTCCTGACCCAGTGCCAGCACATCTAGATCACGTATCCAGCGCCAACCGATAAGACTGACCAAAAGTGCCAGCAGGCTTGCCACACCAAGTAGGCTGGTCTCGATCTGATTAAAGCTGGCAAACATCACATCCTGCAAAATATCGTATTCCACTGGGTCCATCATGCGTGCAATCAACGCATTCAGACTACGAAACAGAGTGCCAAGAATAATCCCGACCAAGACCAGCACATGCAAGTGGCGACGCTGACGCACAAACAGCCAATAAAAGAGCGCGCACATAGCGCCGGTCATCACCAACACATCCCCTAGCCATTTGATCTCGGCATTGAGCTGAGTAAAAAAGTGCAGACCAAAAAAGAAGAGCAAGAGGGATTGCAGTAGCAGATAGAGGAAATCAAAGCCCATAATCCCAGGGCTGAGGATGCGGTTTTGTGTCATGGTTTGAAAAACAACCGTCGACACCGCGATGCAGTAGGCGACCAGCAGCAGACCCCAGAGTTTCTCACCACGAAAAGGCAGGGTGAAGGCCCAGCCAGCGCGCATATTGACGGTCATAAAAAAGATGGCCGCCAGCAGCACCAGCCCGCCAACCAGAGCCAACCGCCAGCCGGGCGTGAGACGCTTAAGCATGGCTGGGCCTCGTTTTCTTCAGCAGCAGATAGATAAAGAACAGGCTACCGATCACGCCGACCACTGTTCCCACCGGCACTTCATAGGGGTAGCGCAGCAACCGACTCAGCAGATCACAAGCCAACATAAAAGCCGCACCAGTGAGCGCAACCCACGGCAGGCTTTGACGAAGATGATCCCCCATCAACAGGCTGACCACATTCGGCACCACCAGCCCCAAAAACGGAATCATCCCTGCAGTCGTCACAGTCAGCGCAGCAATCATCGAGACAAGAAACAAGCCTAAGAATAAAACGGCCTGATAATTCATCCCCAAGCTGACGGTAAAACTCTTACCCATCCCCGCAAGCGTAAAGCGATCTGCATAGAGATAGATCACCACACTGCACACCAGTGTGAGCCAGAGCAGCTCATAGCGCCCACGCAGCACGGCAGAGAAATCACCATTCGACCAGTTGGCCAAGGATTGCAGAAGATTAAAGCGATAGGCAAGAAAGGTCGTGATGGCCGCCACCACACTGGAGAACATGATCCCCACCAGTGGCACCATCACCACCGAGCGCAGGGGTAACTGGCGCAACAGCAGCATAAAAATCAGGCTACCGACCAGTGCAAAGCCGGTGGCCACCAACATCCGCGCCATCATGCCCATTTCAGGGGCCAGCAAAGCCACCACCAGCAAACCCAGTAAGGCGGATTCCAGCGTGCCCGTCGTGGAGGGCTCCACAAAACGGTTGCGCGCCAGCAACTGCATCACCATACCGGCAATCGCCAAGGACATTCCCGTCAGCATCACCGCGAGAGTACGCGGTAAGCGACTGGTAAAAAGCAGATGCCAAGCCTGCTGCGCATCCTGACGCCAGGATAAATCCATGACCCCAACAAACAGGCTGAATAGAGCGAGCAGCAATAAACCCAAGCAGCCCAGTAAAAGAAAGAAGGCAGATCGGCTCATAGCTTAGCGGGTGAGCCCCTGACGCACTTCCTCGATCATACGCGGCGTCGCTTGCAGGCCATAGACCAGAATGTACCAGTCAACTGGGTTGAGGTAGATCACCCGATCCTCACGCCAAGCGCGTGTCTGGCGAATCAGGTCATTATCCAGCAGTGCTCTGGCTGAGCCTTGACCAGATTGAATTGCCGTATCTCGATCTAGTACAAAGAGGTAATCTGGATCAGTTTGCACAATAAATTCAAACGAAACCGGATCACCATGCGTGCCTTGCTTTAAATGGCCAGCAGCAGGACGCAAACCGAGTTCATCATAAATCCAGCCAGTGCGAGAGCCAGTACCATAGGCAGAAACCCGTCCACCGCTGGTCAGAATCACCAGCGCACTGCCGGCTTCTTCACCTAAAGCCCGTGTGGCGGCCAGATTCGCATCCAACTCAGCCAAGTAGGCTTCTGCGGCTTCTTCACGATCAAAAATTCGCGCGAGGGTACGTGTATGAGCACGCATATCACGCATAAAATGATTGAGATCCTGAGTCAGATCGATGGTCGGTGCCAAGCGGCTTAACTGACGATAAGCTGGCGCTGCACGACCACTGATGATGATCAGATCGGGGCGCAGTGCAGCAATGGCCTCAAAATCTGGCTCAAATAAGGAACCAACATGGGCATACTGATCGCCACGATAGTGCGCCAGCGGCTCAGGAATAAAGTCTTTGGGTAGACCAATGACTTCTACACCTAACTGGTCAAGGATATCCAGCGCGGCCAGATCAAAGGTCACCACCCGGGTGGGGACGGCATCCAAACGCAGTTGGCCTTGCTGATGTTCAATCACCACCGGCGCAGCCGATGCCAGCTGACTCCAGCCCAGCAGCAATGCGAGCCATGGAACCAGAATTTTGTGAATACGCATTTTTTCATTCGCCTCTTTGGATTCAATCATCAACCTAGGGAGCCTCTGCTTAACGTCATGAGCGCAGGTCAGGTAAGGCAAAATTGATCGAAAAAGCGGAGTTGACACGGAGTCAATGAGCATTTTGAGACCAATTTCAACGCAGCATCACCAAGCGCAGTAGTTAATCAGGGGTTTCCTAGTGCCCAGAAAAAACTGGGCTTACTCATCATCCGCCATCACTTGATGCCGCTGATCGTGATAAATCTCTTCATCTACATCACGACGCCAGTAAGGCACCGCATGCACATGGCTACGGGGCCAGCCAAGATCTTGACGCGCCCAATCACGCAGCCCCACTACTTCATCATGCTCTGCAGCAACCCACAGCAGGGTATCTGGCTTAAGATCAAGACGCTGGACCCAACGCTGAAGCTGCTGCGGCTGACCATCGGGTAAGAGCCACTGCACCTGAACGCCAGCCGGATGGGTAAAATAAACCCGCTCTTCCAAATCGTGAATCTGTAGCGCCACCCAGCCTTCTGCTTGGGGATCCAGCTGCTCCACTTGGGCCGCTATCGCGGGCAGAGCACTCAGATCACCGGCAAAACAATAGTGGCTGATCTTGTCAGGCCAGGCACGCGGGGCCTTGGGACCACTGATCATCAGGGTGGCACCGAGTCCAGCTTGACGCGCCCAGTCACAAGCAGGGCCAGGCTGATCGTGCAATACAAAATCGATCGTCATACGCTGCGCAGCGCGATCAAATTCACGGACGGTGTAGGTGCGTGCGACTTCACCCTCTGGCGTGGGCACCCAGATTTTCAGTGGGGCACCGGCCTGCGGCTCTGGATAATCAGCCAAATCCCCTTTCAACACTAAACGCAGGAGCGCCGAAGAAAGCTGGATACGTTCAACCACATGCAAGGTCAGGCGGGAAACAGACATCAGTCACCTCGATAACAGCCTTCTAGGCAACAGCGCGCTAGATGACAAGCTTCTCAATTGAGTAGATTCGCAGTGCACAAAAAAAGAATGAATCTCAATAACATTGATAAGCGCGATAGATTAACATTCTGATCATCAGGATCAAGAGCCGAAACACAAAACAAGTTGTTGCAAAAATGGAACAACGGATTAAGCGGGGTTCATTGGCTCCTGCCAGGGAAAATCACTGGCACGCAACACCTTGAGAAAAGACTTCAGCTTGCGGGTCGGCCGCCCCTTGGGGTAATAGCAATTTAGCTCGACAGCCTGAGCAGACCAGTCTGGTAGACAGCGTATCAGCGCCTGCGGATGCGCACATAAAAAGCGCTGCGCCTGCCAAATCGGCAGCAAACCTATGCCGCGCTCCTGCATCAGCGCATCAATCTGCAGCAGATAAGCATCGGTACGCCAACGGCTATCAATCGGTGCCAGCTTGAACTGGCCCTCACTTGGATGCTCAAGCAGCAAACCTTCTTCGGCATAGCCCAGCAGATCAACCCAGGCATGTTGCAGCAGATCACGCGGCTGCTCAGGCTGTCCCCGTTGCGCCAAATAACCCGGCCCAGCATAGAGCCCGAGTGGCCAGCGACCGAGCAGCTCGCGCCGATAGCCAGGCAGATCCACACGACCCAGCCATAACCAGAGGTCAATCTCTTCGGCTGCATTGGGCTGCAAGTGGGTGCGCACCTCTAGGCGCATGAGCGGATAGGCTGAGATAAATTCATCCATCACCTGAGTCATCCAACCACGCAGCAAACTGGAGTGCATCCCCAGTAAGAGATGACCACTCATCTCCTCCTGCAACTCTTGCAAGGCTTCGACACTCTGCTCAGCCAGTTCGATGAGCTGGCGACAATAGAGCGCAAAAACACGGCCGGCTTCGGTCAGCTGCAAGCGCTGCCCTTCACGAATCACTAACGCCTGACCCAGCTCTTCTTCAAGCTGACTCAAGCGTCGGCTCAAGGTGGATTTAGGCTGACCCAGCGCCAGCGCTGCGGCCGTTAAACTATGGTGACGACACAGCGCATCGAAAGCACGACACGCGGCAAGATCTTGCATTTACCCCACCTCTTCATTCAGCAGTCCCCCAATAAGCACTCGCTCACACAGAGTGCTTCTGTTCCACATTCGCAACAAGGCATTCCATCTTTTGAGCTAGGCAATGGCCTTGAATGACGCCATTATGACACAAGATGATATTCATTATCATTTTGATTGTTTTTTACCGATATTTTATTGCAGACACCCTACTAGGAATCATCATGACTTCTTTTTCTGTTAAACCCCTGAGCGCTGCGATTGGACTCTTGTTATTGGGCAGCCTTCCCTATGGCCTTGCTCAAGCCACCAGCACGGAAAACACCCCCGCTGAATCCACCGCTATTCAAACCTTGGTCGTCACTGCAGCGGGGTTTGAACAAAATGTGACCGATGCCCCAGCCAGTATCTCCGTCATCACCCGCGAGGAGCTTGAAAGACGTTCTTATATCAATGTCATTGATGCCGTGCGCCATATTCCAGGCGTGTTCATTACTGGCGGTGGTAATAATCAAGATATCAGCCTGCGAGGCATGGCCAGCAGCTATACGCTGGTGCTGGTCGATGGTCGGCCGATCAGCGCTGGACGCCAAACCAACACCAATGGCACCGATGGCGGCAAGCAGTCTCTGGCGCTACCGCCTCTGGCCATGATCGATCGGATCGAGGTGATTCGCGGCCCGATGTCTTCGCTCTATGGCTCTGATGCGATGGGTGGGGTCATCAACATCATCACCCGTCGTGACCAAGCCGATTGGCAAGGCACGCTGCGCACTGAATACACCCTCTCGCTGAATGATGTCAGCAATGATGCCTCGCATACCGAGTTTTATCTGTCAGGTGCGCTAGTGCCCAACCTACTGCAATTGCAGCTTAACGGGGCTTACACCGGCATCGATGAAAGCGATTTTCAAACCAGCGGCTCTTTTAAATCTGATGCCAGCCAACCCCAAGCCCGACGCAAAAATGGCGGCTTTGAACTGGCACTGACACCCAGCCAGCAGGATCGTATCGCGCTGGGTTATCGCTATGCCACCCAGGAATCAACACATACCGAAGGACGCAGCACCAGCGCAGCAACCTCCACCGGCCGCTTTGACCGCCAGACCTGGACGCTGACGCATGATGGTCGCTATGGCAACCTGCTGCTGAGCTCTTATCTACAGCAGGATGTGGCGGAACGGGTTCAGGAACAGAGCATGGAAGAAACCACTCGGATTGCCAATACGCAGGGCACCTACTTCTGGGGTGCGCATACGCTGACTTTTGGTGCGCAGTATAAAGAAGAAGATTTCACCAACGGGCAAAACGTCCTTTATAACGCCGGTATTGAAGGCGGGGTACACAGTGCTGATCGCTGGCTGGCCGCTATTTTTGCCGAAGCCGAATGGGCGATCACCGACGATCTGTCTTTGACCACTGGCCTGCGCTATAACGATGATGAATTTTTTGGCGGCCACCTCTCCCCGCGCCTCTACAGCGTTTATCGCCTCCACCCCAGCTGGACGTTAAAAGGGGGCGTTTCCACCGGCTACCGCCAACCCAGCCTGACCCAAGCGACAGAGGGCTTTGGTGGACGCACGGGAGGCGGTGGCTCGCCTAACACCACAGCGGATGGTCGCCCCTTACCGCGTGCACTGATGCTGGGTAATCCAAACCTCGATCCTGAAACCAGCATCAACTATGAGGCTGGGGTGATCTATCATGATCCGAGCCTGGGGCTCAATTTCAGTCTGATGGCTTTTCATACCCAGTTTGATGACAAGATCATCAGTGATCGTTTCTGCAGCAGCCCCGACGCGGCAAATAACAATGATACTGCCAACTATGCCTGCGAATTTGGCGGCAACACCTATTGGTTCCTCCAACGCAGCGTCAATGTGGGTGAAGCACAGATGCAAGGGATTGAGCTGACCGTCGATTATCAGTTCACGGACAGCCTGCACCTCAGTGCCAACTACACCTGGACCGAGACCGAGCAGCGCTCTGGTGAATTCCGTGGGGAGCCACTCAACAAGCAGCCTGAGCATATGCTCAATGCGCTGGTGGACTGGCAAACCAGTGATCGCTTCAACCTCTGGCTCCAAGGCAGCTACCGCAGCAGCACCTCCGACTATTTGGGGCGTTTCGGCATGATTGATGGCACACCTGGCTATGGCTTTGTTGATCTTGGCCTGAACTACCAGCTCACGGATCAAGTCAGCGTGCAATCCGGCCTCTATAACCTGGCTGATAAGGAAGTCACCGATAGCGATTACGAAGTCGTACTGGATGGACGTCGGCTACAGGTTGGCCTGACTGCCCATTTCTAGGAATATCAATTACAATCATTCTCTTTTTAATTCAAAACAGGTGAAACCATGCTTTCCACTGCTTTACGGACACCCCTAGCGCTTGCACTTGGCGCACTCCTGCTCAGTGCCTGCCAAACAGAAGAACAACAAGCCAGCCCACCAAGTAGCCCACCCGCACCCAAGGTCGCCGTTTTTGACCAAGGCGTACTGGATACGCTGCTGGCTTTAAATGTTGAAGTCGCATGTATCGCCCCTGGTGCCATGCCAGCCTATCTGGCAGAGCAGATTGATCTCGAACAGATGACGCAAGTGGGCACCCTCTTTGAGCCCAATATGGAAGCACTTGAAGCCTGCGCACCTGATCTGATCCTGCTCGGCCGTCGCTCAGCTGGCCATCAGGAAGCACTGAGCCAACTGGCCACCACGCTCGATATGTCGATTGCACCAGATGCCTTTATCGAGGGTGTGCTTGGGCAGATCGAACAGCTTGGACAGCTTTTTGATCGTCAGACTGAAGCGGCGCAACTGGCTCGGGATTTAGAACAGCAATTACAACGCGTCCAGCAACAGAGCCAGGCTTATCAATCCGCTACCCTGCTGTTTACCGTGAATGGCCATATCCTGCCTCATGCACCAGGTGATCGTTACGGCATGCTCAATGAGGCGCTTGGACTCAGCTCGACTGTCGCGCCGCTGGGCATCACGCCACCAGCGAATCGCCCCGAAGCCGGAACACCTGAGGCGATTGCACTGCAAGAAGCCCAAGCCCTGCGTTTAGCGACAACGCTTGAAGCTCAGCCTGACTGGCTGCTGATTCTCGACCGTAATGGTGCAACAGGTGGTGAGCCTCAGGCCGAAGCCACCCTGAGCGCCCATGCAGGCGTGCAGGCCACCCAAGCTTGGCAGCAGGGTCAGGTCTTTTATCTGGATGCCCCCACTTGGTATGTTGCAACTGGGGGCTATCAAGGGCTGATGATGACTTTAAGTGATCTGGAAACCCGCCTCGGCAGCGACTAGCCATCAGCGCTCCGCTCTTTTGTGAGCGGAGCCTGGCTCGCCAAAAACGTCCGCATCCAACGCCAGCCCGCTGAGGCTGCGACGGGAAAGAGATACTTTGAAGACAATTTTCTGTTTGAATAGCCATCACGGCTGAGATCAACAGCAATTGACTTCAAGGAACTGGCGGATATGTCCATCCCAAAACTCTTCTCCTGGTTGCCACGTCCCGCCTTCTGGTGGGGACTCCCGCTCTTACTGGCGCTGGGCTATGCTGGCTGGCAACTCAACCAGCACAAGAATGCACCCACCAGCCTGCCACCCACTGCGCTGGTCGAGCGCGGCGCACTGCAAGAGCTGGTCACTGCCACGGGCACCCTGGCCCCAGTCAACTATGTGGATGTTGGTGCGCAAATTTCTGGGCAGCTGATCCAGTTGCATGTTGAAGTCGGCGATCAGGTCGAAGCGGGGCAGCTCCTTGCCACCATCGATGCCCGCGTCCAAGAAGCCAATGTTGCCGCCAGCCGCGCCCAGTTGCGTGCCCAAGCGGCCCAACTGAGAGATCGCCAAGCACAACGCCAGCTTGCTGAATACCAGTGGCAGCGCCAGCAGGCGCTGTTTGCTGAACATGCGATTACTGAAGAAGCCCTCCAGCAGGCCGAAGCCCAATGGGTTTCTGCTCAAGCTCAGGTTGAGCAACTTCAGGCGCAGATCGAGCAGAATCAATCCTCACTGGCAGCAGACGAGGCCAATCTAGAATATGCGCGTATTCTGGCACCCATCAGCGGCACCGTCGTGTCGATCAGCGCGCGTCAGGGCCAGACGCTGAACGCCAATCAACAAGCTCCCGTGATTTTGCAACTGGCTGATCTCAGCCGCATGCGTGTTGAAACACGCGTTTCCGAGGCCGATATCAGCCGCCTGACACCCGGCATGGCCGCCTACTTCACCACGTTGGGCAATCCCAATCAGCGCTGGCAAGGCGAGTTGTTGCGTATTGAACCCACGCCACTGATCGAGAATAACGTGGTGCTTTACAATGCACCCTTTGATGTTGATAACCGCCGCCAACAGCTGCTCCCTAGAATGACTGCGCAGGTTTTTTTCATCGTGGCCCAGACAGAAAACAGCCTGCTGCTGCCCAGTGCAGCCTTGGAGCGGCTTGGCCGAGGTCGGTATCAGGTGGAAGTGCTACTGGCAGACGGACAACGCACCACCCGCGCCGTCACCATCGGTGTCAACAACCGTATTCAGGCCGAGGTGCTTTCAGGACTTGAAGAAGGTGAGCGTGTTCTGCTGCGCACCGCCAATAGCGCTACGCGCACCGCCTCTGGACCAGCACGCAGTGGAGGCTTCCCCCGATGAGTTCGCCCTCTCCAGCCCTGATCCACCTGCAAGGCATCACCCGTTCTTTTCAAAATGGTGAGCACACCTTGCAAGTTCTTAAGGGGATCGATCTGACCATTCAGGCGGGTGAATTTGTGGCGCTGATTGGCAGCTCAGGTTCAGGTAAATCGACCCTGATGAACCTGCTCGGCTGTCTCGATCGGCCAACCGAGGGCGAATACTGGTTTCGCGGTCAAGCCACCTCACAACTGGATGCTGATGCGCGTGCCGCCCTGCGCCGTGAAGCCTTTGGCTTTATTTTCCAAAGCTATCATCTGCTCCCCGGCACACCCGCCGTCAACAATGTTGAACTCCCCGCCATCTATGCTGGACTCCGACCCCAGGAGCGCCATGCTCGAGCCTTGGCCCTGTTAACCCAGCTGGGCCTCGCCGATCGTGCCGATCATCGCCCTAACCAGCTTTCAGGCGGTCAGCAACAACGCGTTTCGATTGCACGCGCACTGATGAATGGCGGCCAGGTTATTCTGGCCGATGAGCCAACAGGGGCACTCGATAGCCAAAGTGGCCGCGAAGTCCTGCAACTCCTGCAAGATCTCTCTGCCCAAGGCCACACCATTCTGCTGATCACCCATGATCCTCAAATTGCCGCGCATGCAGATCGCATCATCGAAATGCGTGATGGCCTGCTGATCCGCGATCAAGCAACAGGCTCGCCCCAGCGCTCAACAACGCAGAAGAAGGCTGCTAATATACCGCTAGCCGCTCAGCCTCCCCGTCCAGCTCAGCCTTGGCTAGATCTCTGGGAAGCCTTCAAGGCCGCGCTGACTGCCTTACACCGCCATCTGTTTCGTACGCTGCTCACCCTATTGGGGATCGTGATCGGTGTCGCGTCGGTCATCGCTATGCTGGCGATCGGCGATGGCGCACGCTATGAAGTGGTGGATCGCATTAGTGCGATGGGGAGTAATCTACTGCTGATTCGACCCGGCGCTCCCAATCAACGCGGGCGCTGGCCCGCCACCTTAGTCCCTGAGGATGTGGAAGCCATCAACGCCCAGATTCCCCATTTGATCGCCGCCATTCCTGAACTCAGCCGCAGCATGACGCTCCGCTATGGCAATCAGGATCACACCAGTGAAGTCAACGCCACCTCCGCCGCCTTTCCGCTGGCGCGCCAATGGCCTGTTGCACAAGGCACCTTTTTTTCACAGGAGGATGAAGCCCAGCTGGCTACCGTGGCCGTACTGGGTCAGACGGTGGCCGAAACGCTGTTTGCTGATCGCTCACCCCTAGGCGAATATCTGCTGCTTGATGGCACCCTGTTGCAGGTGATCGGCGTGATGTCACCGCGTGGCGCTTCACCGATGGGGCAGGATCAGGATGATGTGATTTTTGTGCCTTTTAGCACCGGCAGTGTGCGGCTGTTTGGTCAGCGGCATCTGCGCAATGTCACCGTGGCGGTCGCGGATATCGAACAGATCGAGCAGGTCCATCAGGCTATTTTCGAACTGCTGCTGGCACGCCATGGTGTTGAGGATTTTCAAATCCGCAATATGGCCTCGTTGATTGATAGCGTCACTGAAACCCAAAATACCTTTACGCTGCTGCTTGGCTCAGTGGCTGCCATCTCCTTGCTGGTCGGCGGTGTAGGGGTGATGAACATCATGCTGGTTTCCGTCACCGAACGCACGCGTGAAATCGGGATCCGCCTAGCGACAGGCGCGCGCGCCAAGCATATCTTGCAGCAGTTTTTAATCGAAGCCCTGGCCATCTCTGCCCTGGGTGGTTTAATCGGTGTCGCTTGCGGCTTAGGAACCGCTTGGCTCGTTGGCTACTTGGGCACCCCCGTTTATTTTTCAACCCCACCCGTGATGCTGGCCTTTGGTTGCGCCTTTGCGACTGGACTGATTTTTGGTTATCTGCCTGCACGCAAAGCCGCCCATCTGGATCCCGTTCGGGCTCTGGCAACAGAATAAGGAGCCTCCTGATGCGTTGTTCTCTCTCTGCTTTTGGTGTTGTCTTCAAGCAACGCCGCATGGCCTGGTCTTGGTGGCTGCTGATCACCATCAGCTGGCTCACTGGCTGCGCACAACACAGCCAAATTGATCGCCCAACCGTCGATCTTGAGCAGTGGGAAACCCCGCTCAGCGAACCCACCACACCAGCACTCAGTGACTGGTGGCGTAGCTTTGGCTCTGATGCGCTCAATCAGATGATGCAGCAGGCCTTGGCCCATAACCCAGACCTGAGCAGCGCCTGGTTGAATCTGGCTCGCGCAGAAATCCAACTGCAAGGCGTGCAGGCTGATCGTCTCCCAGTCACGCTCAGCGCAGGAGCTGAAGCCCAAGGCGGTACCAGCTCGGCAACCTCTGGCCTGCAGCATCAAGAAAGCAGCCAGCTGCGACTCAATATCAGCTATGAAGTCGATCTCTGGGGGCGGGTAGCGGCTCAGCAGGCAGCAGGAGAAGCCCAGCTCGATGCCTCGCGCTATGATCTGCAAGCCGCACAGCTCAGCCTGACCAGCCGCGTGGCTGAAACCTGGTTTCAATGGTTAACACTCCAAGCCCAGCAGGCAGAGGCACAAGACCAGCTCGCACGCCTTACCCAGCAGGAGCAACTGATCAGCGCACGCCAACGCTTAGGGGTCGCCACCGAGGCCGAACTCGCCAGCCAACGTGCCAGCCGCCTGCAACAGCAAAACCAGCTCACCCAGATCCAGCAACAAAGCCAACAAACACGCCGTGCTTTGGCGCTCCTGCTGGGCCAGTCTTATCAGGGTTGGCAACCGCCTCAAGCTGACCTGTTTGATCTCGCCCTGCCTCTTCCCGATCCAAGCTGGCCGACAGCCCTGCTCACACAACGTCCTGATCTGGCACGCGCTGAAGCTCAATTGCGCCATGCAGAGGCCAATGTCGTTCAAGCCAGAGCGGCACTCTTTCCAAGCGTGAACCTTCAGGCTTCAGCACTGCTCGCCAGCGAAACCCTGTTTTTGCATGATCCGATACGCAGCCTGAACCTCACCAGCACACTGGCACAAACGCTCTTTGATCGCGGTGCACGCCAACGCCAGATTGCACTCAGTGATGTACAACGCCAGATTTTGGTGGAAACCTATCGTGCCAACCTACTCAACGCCCTGATGGAAGTGGATAATGCACTAGAACAGGTGCAGGTGCAGCAGCAACTGGCTGAGCAGCAGCTGGCTTTACTGGCCGCACAAGAAGCCATCTTTGCCCAAACGGCCCAGCGCCATCGACTGGGCAGTGCCAGCCTCAGTCAGCGACTCGAAGCGCAGAGCCAACTGGCACGCACCCGCGAGCAGCAACTGCAGCTGCAGCAAGCGCAACTCAATGCCCGTGTTCAACTCTATAAAGCACTGGGGGGTGGAATCAAGCAGCAAAACGACACGCCCGAATGACACCCTCGTCTATCGCGCTACTGAGCCACTTTCAGATCGATCATTTTAGATGCAAAGCTTAATGAGAAGTGATAGCATTCATTTTTTGTAGGTCAGCCAGCCAGAAAAGTTCCCTCTTGTAGGAAAAAAAGCCAGCCAGCCATAACACAGATAAAACTGACTGGAGTTTGTTATGCCTCATGCTGCACGCTTTCCTTCTGTTCTGCGTCCTTTAAGCCTTGCGCTCATCACTCTTGGCCTAGGCTACAGCCTACCCAGCTTAGCCAATGAACCCTCACAGCGCGTTGATACTCTTGTCGTCACCGCCTCTGGTTTTGAGCAAAAAATCACGGCAGCACCCGCCAGTATCTCGGTGATCACGCGTGAAGAGTTAGAGCGGCGTCCTTATATGACCTTGCTTGATGCCGTGCGTGATCTGGAGGGTGTTGATGTTGGCGAAACGCGCGATAAAACAGGCCAGGGCAGTATCTCGATTCGTGGCATGGGCGGTGATTACACCTTAATTCTGATCAATGGTCGTCGGCAAAATAACCACGGCGATATCTATCCAAATGACTTTGGTGGCAACCAGTTTAATCATATCCCCCCTTTAGATGCGATTGAACGAATCGAGGTCATCCGAGGGCCAGCAGCCACCCTCTATGGGGCGGATGCTATGGGTGGGGTGATCAACATCATCACACGACGTGATATAGAAAACTGGAATGGCTCCATTTCTTTTGGGCGCACCTATCAAACCGATCGTGACTATGGTGACAATATCACCACAGATTTCTATCTCGCTGGCCCACTGCTCCCTGGCACACTGAGCATGGCACTGCGCGGCAGTTTGTATGATCGCCTCGCCTCCAACCCCAACTACAGTCCTGTCACTGATCCAGCGGGCACTGAACATCAACGCAACCTTGGCTTTGGTAGTGGCGGCCGTACCGTGGCCAACACCAATTTAGCGGGTGGTTTCTCTCTCTACTGGACCCCCGATGAGCGCCAGCGTATCACCTTAGATTACGACACTTCTGAACAAAGCTATGACAATGCCAGCAGTCAGGTGGGCACCCTCGATAGCTTTGAATCCATTTGGACCGCCAGAAGAATCAATGGGCAAAATGGACGAGTCGCACCGCGTGTAGGCTATAACGATGATCAGCGTTTTACACGCGATCAATGGGGCATCGCGCATGATGGCAACTGGGGCTGGGCAGATAGCCAAGTCTCCTTCTCCCATATTTCCACCCACAATCACGGCCGTACTCTGCCGTTCACCATTGATGAACGCAATCAATTACAAGAGATGTACGACGGCACCGGCGCTTATGCCGGCCTCAGTGAAGATGAACGCAAAGCGCTTGCCGAGGATACCTTTTTACCTCGTCCAGACCGTAAGATGGAAAGTCGAGAGTATCGACTGGATGCCATGCTCACCAGCCAGATTGCCAATCACCAGCTGATTGTTGGCGGGCAAATCACGCGAGGCGAGCTAGAAGATGGCGTCTTTGGCATGTATGGCGGCAACTACCAAGCGGGTGAGGTACAAGAGCATCATCACTGGTCGATCTTTGCAGAAAACAGCTGGTTCATTACCGACAGCCTGTCACTCACAGGTGGATTACGCTATGACCATCATGATGTATTCGGTGGTCAAACCAGTCCACGTCTGTATGCCGTTTACAGCCTGTCCGATGAGTGGACAGTCAAAGGTGGGATCAGCACAGGCTACAAAACCCCAAAAACCACAGATCTTTTTCCTGGCATTCGTGGCTTTGGAGGACAAGGCACGGGGCCTTGGGCAGGCAACCCCGAGCTGCAGCCTGAGACCAGTGTGAACCGCGAAATCGCGCTCTACTATGACTCCTTCCAGGGGCATAGCTTTAATATCACCTTCTTCCAAACTGACTTTGAGGACAAGATTTCTGGAGGTGGCGATGCGATTCCTCCCTGCGAAATTGCCGCAGCGGGGCAGCGTTGTGCTGATGTCGGTACCGGCTGGGCCGACCTCTATCCAAGCTTCAGCCAGAGTCACAATATTGACCGCGTCGACCTTGAAGGTGTCGAAGTGGCAGGACGTCTGCGCCTTCCTTATGACCTCAGCCTAAGAGCCAACTACACCTATACAGATTCAGAGCAAAAAACAGGGAATCAGGCTGGCCGCCCTCTGAACAACACAGCACGCCATATGGCTAATGCAAGCCTGGAATGGCAAGCCAGTGACCGATTGAACCTGAATCTCTCTTTAGAGTCCCGCTCAAAACGCTATCGCGGCTGGGATACAGAAAGAGATCAGGCGATCTACTTCAAGGACTATGAAGTGTTTCATCTGGGTGCCACTTATCAGCTGGCCGACAACATCACCTTGCATGGTCGCGTCAATAACCTGTTTGATCGTGACTTCACCAGCTATCAGACCCAATTCACCGACAATGGTGATGGCACCTACACCCCAAGCTATCGCGATGATTACAACAACAAGGACTCTCGTCGTAACTTCTGGATAGGTGTGAATCTGAGTTTCTAAGCCATGACCTCTGGCGGGGCTGATGCATCAGGCCCCGCTTTTTCTTTGCATGATCAGATCGATCGAGCGCTGCGTACCACCACCGAGTGGGAGGCGATCAACATTGCACCATCAGTCTACAAAATGGAGATACTTTGGTTACATTTTTATCTTAAAAATTAATGATAACTAGAAGCATTTTATTTACTGATTCATTTTCAGGATAGCAAGTGGCACGTCTTAATCTTTCTAAAAGTCAGCGCTGGGTTCGCCCGCTCCACACCTACAGCTCCATGCTGATGCTCTTTATTCTGCTGTTTTTTACGATCACCGGGATCACGCTTAACAATCGCCACTGGCTGCCCCAGCCAGCGCCACCTCAGGAAATGGAGCTCCCTTTGCCTGAAATCTGGCACAACCAGCTGACCCTGCAGGCGGATAAAACAAGGCTCAGTGCTGATCTCTGGCGCTGGCTCAGACAGCAAGAAGGACTACCTGATGGCGAAGTCAGCGTGGACTGGCCCGCCGATGAGCCGCTACTGAGCCTGGATATCAAAAGGCCCGGCGGCTATACCCTGGTCGAAGTCGATTTAGAAGAAGCGCAGATCTGGTATGAACACCATCGCCTTGGCTGGTGGGCTGTCCTCAATGATCTCCATATGGGACGGAACAGTGGTCAGCTCTGGAGCTGGTTCATTGATCTGTCTGCGCTCGTGATGCTGCTGTTTACCCTGACAGGCCTGTGGCTCATTTTATTCAACCCCAAAAGACGACGTCCCAGCCTAGTACTCAGTGGTCTGGGCACACTGGTGATGGTCGGTCTTTATGTCTGGTTTCTGGTCTGACAGGCCTTGCGCCTAGTGCCACAACGAGGAGTGATATGTATGCGTTTTAACTGGCGATTCCTGCTGCTCAGCAGCCTTCTATTCAGCAGCGTCAGCTGGGCAGATGCTGTGGATATTGAAGTCAATTTACCCGCATTCAGCGGCGCGATGGTGTATCGGCCCTATGTTGCTGTCTGGGTGGAAGATCAACAGGGCGATCTGGTGCGGACTGTGAGCGTCTGGCGCAAAGAGGCCGACTGGCTCAAGGATATGCGACGCTGGTGGCGCAAGGCAGGGCGGCATGATCAAGGAGAGTTAGAAGCCATTACAGGCGCAACCCGTCGTGCTGGACTGCATCGTGTTCTCTGGGATGGCACAGATCAGCAAGGCCAACCCGTTCCGAATGGGCACTACACCCTGTATATCGAGGCCGCCAGAGAACATGGTAGCCGCAGTCTGGTGCGTCAAGATATCGAGCTAGGTCGGCCTGCCACCTTGACAACAGCAGCAGCAGAAGAACTGGGCAGTATGGTGATTCGCGTCTTGCGCTAATCCATCTGCTGGAGCGCCCCGGCTCTGATTCAGCGCAGCTCTGGGCTATGAGGGCACTGGGCTATCGGAGCACAGAAGTCACACACGTTTCACTTCCAAAAAATATCCGTGTCACTGACACAAAACTCAAGGAGTCATCATATGCGACACACTTCCTGGTTGACCGGCCTGATCACTGGCCTCACGCTACTCAGTGGTTCGGCTTTTGCTCACCCTATCTGGATGCACCCTAGTGAGTTTCACCTTTCCACTGAAGACCCCTTTTGGATCACTGTAGATGCAACCGCCTCCCATGGTGTGTTTAGTTTTGATAAGCCTATCGGGGTGGATCAGGTCAGCGTGTATCGTCCGAATGGCGATCGTCAACGCCTAGGGCCTTACTATAAGGGGCAACGCCGCACAGTCTTTGATCTGCTGATTGATCAGGCTGGCACCCATAAAGTCGAACTGCGCGGCCAGCCACGCTATATGACACGCTATGTCATCGGAGAGCGTAATACAGCACGACGGGCCTTTGGCAATAAACTGGAAGTTCAGCTCCCCGAAGGTGCGCGTGAAGTCACCACGGTCGCGGTACAAAATATTGCCGCTTTCTTTATTACCCAAGGTGCGCCCACCACGGGTGTGCTAGAAACAACCGGAGAAGGTTTTGAGCTACATGCGCTCACCCACCCCAGTGATGTTGTGCAAGGCGAAGAAGCCCGTTTTCGCTTCACTTTTGATGGCCAGCCTGCAACAGGCTTACGCGCTGAACTGGTTCCTCATGGTACAGCCTGGCGAGATTCACGCCGACAAATCGATATCACAGGTGATGAAGATGGCGTGCTGAGTTTTACACCCCAGCAAACAGGTCCACACCTGCTTTCAGTGCATCTCAACATGGCGATTGAAAGCCCGCTGGCAGATAGCGTCGCAGTGAATTACCTCGTCTCCCTTGAAGTTCTTCCATAAACGAGCGACCAGAATGATGAAATACCTCGCCTATATCATCGCTGGATGCCTGAGCTGGCCCATGCTGGCTCAGGCGCACTACCCAGTGATGGATTGCCAAAAAAATCAGACTGCCATCAGCTGTCGCATCGGCTTCAGCGATGGCACCTTTGCACTAGGCAGTGAAGTCGTCATGTATACCTATGAAGATCAAGTGATTGCGCGTGCAATCGCTGATGGTAGCTCAACCGCGCACTTTGCCTGGCAAGAAGGTGATTTTTATATTCAGTTTGATGCTGGTCATGAAGATCCAGCTGAATTTGATTCCGCTGAGTTAGAGTGATGTCAACAACACCAGAAGTCTCCCAAGCTCAGATTGAACTCGTGCCACCCAAGGATGGGCGGCAGGAAAATGTCTGGGTGCTGTTTTTAGTGCTGCTTTTGCTGACTGCTGGAGCCTTGGGCGTTGGATGGCGTCACGTACCCAGTGCAGCGCCGACCCCACATCTGATGGGCCACACTCCGCTCGACCGTCAGCTGATGATGGAGCTCAGCATTGCCCTTGATGAAATTCGATTTATCTATGGCATGCAACAAGGGCAGCATCATACGCTGGATGCCAGCACGCTGCTCGCCGCCGACCTGCTGCCTCAAGATCCAACAGGGACAAGCTTCTGGATGGAGATCAGCGAGAACTGCCTGCTGCTGAATCGACAAGGAAGCCCTTCCATGCTGCTCTACCTTGAGGCGGCTGATTTAGCACTTTACCAGACCGAACACCCTGTCTCTTCTCTGACTCACTGCCCACCGGCTTCTCCACTTTGGCAACAAGTTGGTCATCATGAATAAATCGACATTACGTCTTGGATTTTTGATCTGGATCCTATCCAGTACGACGCATCTTTGGGCGCAAAACCTCACTGTCGGCATTACCTTGCACCCCTACTACAGCTATGTCAGCCAGGTTCTAGGTGAGCATGGCCAAGTGCTTCCCTTGATCGAATCAGGGTTTAATCCACACAACTATGAGCTACAGCCCGCCGATCTCAGACGCCTCACACAGCTCGATGCGCTGGTCGTCAACGGCATAGGACATGATGAATTTGCCTTGCATGCCCTCGAACACCTGGATCTCCCTCGCCTCACCGTCATCCATGCTAACCGCGATGTGCCACTGCTGCGTTACGGGCAAGGCAATATGAGTGTCAATCCACACACCTTTGTTGCCATTGATGCGGCTATACGCCAAATTTACACCATTGCCGCAGAACTCGGACGCCTCGACCCCGCCCATGCGGCTGCATTCCAACAGAATGCGCTCCGGTATGCACGCCATCTGCGCCAAATAAAAAATCACTATCGCACTCAGATCATGGCACTCGATTTAACTCAGGTTCGGATTGCCAGTACACACAATGCCTATGGCTACCTGCTGCAAGAATTTGGTATCGGAATCGATACCGTCATCGAACCTGCCCACGGTGTTGAGCCTAGCGCAACGCAGCTGCAAGACACCATACGCAGAATCCAACAAGCACAGATCCAAGTGCTGTTTACCGAGCTGGATTTAGACCATCGCTATGTTGATGTCATAGAGCAAGCCACAGGTATTCGGATCTATCACTTTTCTCATATGACACACGGTGCTTATAGCGCAGATCTGGTTGAGCGCGAAATGCGCCACAATCTAGAAACGCTGGTACAAGCGCTGACCTATGCTGCGGAAGCACGCTAATGGGACCCACTATTCACCTTGAACAAGCCAGCTTAACCTTAAATGGCGTCTGTATTTTTCCACCTATGAGTGGCGTTTTCAGCGCTGGGCAACTCCATGCGATCACCGGCGGCAATGGCGCGGGTAAATCCTCATTAATGAAGGCGATGCTTGGGCTGGTACCCCACCGAGGCCGCATTCAACGCCACTGGCCACAACAGGCAGGTCACGTGGCTTATGTGCCTCAGCAGACTGTTTTTGAAGCCGCCTTACCCATTACTGTGGAAGAATGGCTACTCAGCCTGATCAGCCGCCGCCCTTTTTTTCTCGGTCGTCACAAGAAGCATCAGCAACGCTTGGTGGAACTGCTGGCCGAAGTCGGGCTAGAAGAAAAAAGACACCTCCGTCTTGGGCAGCTGTCAGGCGGTGAGCGGCAACGACTGCTGTTTGCACAGGCCTTGGAAAGAAACAGCGCATTCTGGTGCCTGGACGAGCCGATGACCGGCTTGGATGAACCGGCTCAACAAAGGATCACCCATCGCCTCAGAGCCCTGCGTGCTCAAGGTGCCACCCTCCTGGTCATTCATCATGATACGGCTTGGGTCGAGCAGGAGGCCGATACAATATGGCTGATCGATCGCGGGCTGAAATTAATCAAGGCTCCCTCCAGCTGTAAAGAGGGACACTAATGGAAGCTTTACGCCACAGTATTTTTGCTTTAGAGCAAGCAGGCTACCTTCCCGATATTTTCCAATATGGCTTTTTAATCAATGCACTCGTTGCAGCCTGCATGATTGGCCCACTTCTGGGGGCGCTTGGCCCGCTGGTGATCGTTAAACGTCTCGCTTTTTTTTCAGAGGCAGTGGGGCACGGTGCCCTCACCGGAGTAGCGCTGGGCATTTTACTGGGTGAACCGGCAACACAACCCTTTGCGACACTGTTCACCTTCTGCCTGCTCTTTGCCCTGCTGCTGCATTGGATCAAAAGTCGGACTCAGATACCTTATGATGCTCTGGTGGGGGTCTTTCTTTCCTTTGCTATCGCTTTAGGTGCGGCCCTGCTTTTATATGTCGCTCAGCGGGTCAATGTGCATATTCTGGAGAATGTCCTCTTTGGCTCAATTCTGACCGTCAGAGATTTTGATCTGCTCATCATGGCGATCATTAGCGGTGCCTGCTTGATACTACTTTTCTTGGGAGGTAATCGTGCCTTGTTAGCCAGCCTGTCTCCAGACTTGGCTCACATTCGCGGCTGGAAAGTCAGTGTCTATGATTATGCCTTTGTGCTGATCATTGCATTGGTCACGGTTGCCTCGGTCAAAATAGTCGGTGCCATTCTTGTTGGTGCACTGCTGCTGATTCCTGCCACAACAGCACGCTTAATCAGTCGCAACGGGCGCGAATTCTTTGGCTTCTCCGTGCTTTTCTCAACGCTCAGTTGCTTTCTCGGCATACTACTTCCAATGGCAGGCGCGCTCCCTATTCCTTCTGGCGCGGCCATCGTGCTGATTGCCTCTATTTTGTTTTTCTTTGCCCTGATCTATCGTCGCTGGAGAGGTTATACCTGATGCTACGCCCTACTCTTTTTCTGCTACTCCTCTGCCTTTGCGGCACACTACAAGCCAAGGATCAGCGCGTGGCGATCGTCACCATGACACCCGTTGCGCAGATGATCGCACAAGCACTGGTGGATGAAACCAGCTTGCGCTCAGTCTATCTACCACCCTCGCGCCTGCCACTCAATCGCCTTCCGGCCTGGCTCAATCGTGCCGATCCGCAACAGTGGCCAAGTGCAGAGGCACTACTCACCTATGAATCTGTCTGGCCAGATCTGGCGGCCTACCCCGCACTACGCCAACGCTCAGTGCGCCTGATTCCCATCGATCTCGCGCAGGAAATTGCACCACAGGGCGCACGGATAGTACAAACCGAGACAGGGCAGTCCGATTCGAGCTTTTTCTGGCTAGATTTAAACAATCTGCTCCTGATGATCAACCTAGGCGCACGAGATTTACCACGTCTCTGGCCAGCTGAAGCACAACAGATTGAACGCAATCGACAGGCATTACTGCAGCAGGTTCATGCCACCCTTCTCGCCATCGATACGCAACTTCTGGCACAGGATCGACACTGGCTGATCGTCGAGGATGCACGCTGGATGCCTTTCGCCTCGATGCTGGGCTTGCCTGTTGCGACGGCTGATCAGCAGCAGAGTGAGGCGACACAGAGTTTGGTGATCGGTCCTGCATCCAGCCGTGTATCCGCACCCAACTGGCAGATAGATCCACTTGTCCGTCTGCCCGAAATCACGCTCAGTGAGTGGCTAGACAGCTGGCTCACCAGTCTGGAAGACAGCGCTGAATCAGCGCCTTAAAGAAGTCCGCACCATCTGAGTTCAGCTGGTGCGGCATTGGCATCAACCTATCCCTTGATCTTCAGGATGGAAGGAAGGCACCAGTGTGGGGCTACGGTCACACAGGCTGATAATCAAACGTGCGATCAAATCGTGCATGATCAAAGTCTTGCGATTCGCCGTTTGCTCATAGTGGGTTTTGATCTTGGCTTTCAGCTCTGGATCGCCAGAAACTTCGACCAGAATATCCACTTCACCCACCGCCTTGACCAGCTCCATCGGCTCAGTAAAGCAGGCCACCCCCTGATCACGCGCGAGGCGCATCCCCGGTGATTCGGAATCAATATCCGCCACGCCAAGCACCTGAATATAATCATATTGCATCAAATCTTTCAGTAGCGGCGTACCTGTTCTACCGGCGCCAATGAGGGCGATACTGAGTCTTGCGCTCATTCCTTTCTCCTTGGTTAAATGTGGCTGATGAACTCAGCGAAAAGCGTACACCCTGAGGCTGGAGTGAGCTATGATCTGAGCCATGGTTTAGTGTTTTCACCTCTGTGATTAAGAAGCATTATCCTGTAGAGCACAACATAAAGGAAGACGGATATGAAAGACCAAGCTTCACCGACCCAACCGATCGAGGAGTCAGGCCAGCTCCCTGCGGCGAATCAGCTCGGTATTGTCTTTCGTATAGACCCAGAATCCAACGAGCTCTGGGCCGACTTTAATCCCACTGAGGCCACACGCGAGCTGACAAAACAGCAGTTTATGCAGGTTTTTGCCCGCTCTGGCTTTAATGAACAGGATTTTCCGCTGGTACCAGCCGCACTGGCCACACTGCTGGATGCCATCCGACGCAAGGTGCCTAAGGACATCTGCCTCAGCCTGCCGGTGGATGCACGCGTCGATATCTTTTTAAGTCCGAATCGCCTTGTTGCTGGCATGGTGCTGCATGGCGCACAGGGGATGGGCAAACCGATTGACCGTGAGCAGATCGATATCCTGCTGCGCAAAAACAAGGTCACTCGTGGTCTGCTCGAAGATGCGCTGACGCAGCTGACCGATCCGGCGCTGGCAGAAAAATTGCGCAATACGCAAGATGTCTATTGCACGGTGATTGCCTTTGGCGAAACCTCTGTCAACGGACAGGATGGCTTTTTAGAGCCGCTCGTCCATGATGCCTCCGATCGTCGTCCTCAGCTGGATGATTATGACCGGGTCGATTTTCTTGAACTGGGTGACTTTCCTTATATTGAAGAAGGCACTCCGATGATGCGCCGCCATCCACCTGAAAAAGGCAAGGATGGTTGGACAGTGACTGGCAAGGTATTACGCGGCAAGGATGGCAAGGATATTCAGCTCAGGATCAAGGATGCCAGTGTCCGACCCGACCCAGAAGATGAGAATCTGCTGGTCGCTGCTGTCTCTGGCTTGCCGGTGATCTATGACAAGGGCGCACAGGTTGAACAGCTACTCAAGCTGAATCAGGTGGATCTGAGCACCGGCCATATCCGTTTTCGCGGCAGTGTCGAGATCAAGGGTGATGTGCGCGACGGGATGCAGGTCATCGCGACTGGAGACATCAAAATCGGGGGCGTGGTGGATGCGGCTTTTATCAAAACCGATGGCCATATTGAGGTTTTAGGCGGCGCGATCGGCCATAAAGATGCCGTGTATCTGACAGAAAAGGCCGCACTGAAAGCAGGCTGCAGCATTAAAGCTCGTTTTGCCCATGAAGCACTGCTTGAGGCTGGGCACGAGATCATCATCAGCAACCAGGTGATGCACTCGTCGCTGACGGCTGGCACCTTTGTTGAAGTACAAGGCAAGGGGCAAATTGTGGGCGGGCAGGTCAAAGCCGTGGATCTGATCAAGGTCAACACCACAGGGGCCGTCGCCTATAGCGAAACGCGGCTCGAAGTGGGGCAGTGTCAGGAATTGCAGGAAGAATACACCCAGTTGCTGGCGCAGCTGCATCAGCTGGATGAACAAAAGTACAAGCTGGTTGAACTGGCACGCAAAACCAAGCAACAGGGACGCGAGCAGGTGATCAAAATGAAGGATCAGCTGTTGCGCGCCAAAGAGAGCCTCCAAGCGCGCTATAAAGAGCTCAACCAGCAATTAATGCAGACAGAAGAGCAGCTACGACGCTTTTATGCTGCCAAGGTCGAGGTCAACCGACGCGCCTATCCAGGCACCTTTGTCACTATTGCCGGTAAGAGCTATGAAGTGCGCAAGGAACTGGATAAGGTGAGCTTCTTCCTGCAAGACGGCAAGATCCACACTCACCAGTAGCACACTCACTGATTGCTGGATCAGCCCACCGCCCGATCAGGCGGTCGGTCTCTGACTGACCGCATCCACTAAATACAGAATCGACTGATAACGAATGCCTGCATGCTCAGTCAAACCGATCTCACAAGTGCGGCTATTCGAGTAACCCTCACTGCAGCCGGCCACTTCCTCTGCCAGATCCTGCAAGGATGAAGCATTTAACTCTGGGCGTTGAAAGCCTCGATCTCCGGCAAAACCACAACAGGTCACCGACTCAGGCAAGACCACCTCGGTCGCACAAGCCCGCGCTAAATCAACCAGCTGCTGCGCCTTGCCCTGACGCGTGGTCGAGCAGGTCACATGCAGAGCGACTTTTTCTTTTTTCGGCGTGATCTGCAGCCGCGACAAGACTTCCTGCGCCACAAAATCACTGGCTTCCATTAAGCGTAGCGAGGTGAGCCCCTGTTCATTCACACGCAGGTTACAAGGGCTGGTATCGGTAATCACCGGCCAGCGCCCCTGTTCTGAGGCCTGATTGAGCGCCGCTAACAGCTCGACCTGCTTTTGATCCGCTTGCGCAAACAAGCCCTTGGATTGAAACGGCATCCCGCAGCACAGCCCATTGATGCCTTGGGGCAGGATCACTCGATAACCCGCCTTATGCAGCAGATTGATCGTCACCTCACTGAGATTACGCCCATCGCTGGCCTCACGATCTGAGCCCAGCACGCGACTGGCGCAAGATGGCCAGTAGACCACCGCCGGTGCGTCAGGATCAGTGGGCGCAGGTGTCGCTGGCTGTAACTGATCCAGCGGCTGCGCAGCCAAAGGCAAACTGGGTCGCCAATGCCCGACCGCCTCAACGCCCACCTTGCGCAGCAGCTTCAAACTGGTATCCATACCTGCATCGCCGATTAAGCGCCGCCCCAGCTGCGCGGCTTTCAGGCCAGTGCGGGCCAAGCGCGTCACCCCAGCAAAATGCTCGGCGATCCAATTGGCTTGTGAAGCTTGTGCTTGGTGTTGTTGCGCCCGAATCCCACGCACCAGATCTCCGGTATTGATGCTGACCGGACACTGAGTGGAGCAGAGCCCATCGGCAGCGCAGGTATCGAGTCCTTGATACTGATAGGCGGCTTCCAACTCAGCGATGGCCGCGGGATCTTCTCCAGCCTGACGCCGCCGCTGCAATTCGCGCCAGATGACGATCCGCTGACGTGGCGTTAAGGTCAGACGGCGCGAGGGGCAGACCGCTTCACAAAAACCACATTCAATGCACTTATCCACCAAGGGATCGGCTTCTGGCAGGGGTTTTAAATCGCGCAGATGAATCTGCGGATCATCCGATAAAATCACCTCAGGGTTGAGCAGATTCTGCGGATCAAAGAGACGCTTGATGGCCTTCATCACGGCATAGGCTTCACTGCCCCATTCTAGCTCCACATAAGGCGCCATATTCCGCCCTGTTCCATGTTCGGCTTTTAATGAGCCGCCATACTTGACCGCCACCAGCTGAGCGACCTCATCCATCAAGGCTTCATAGCGCTGCACTTCGGCTGGATCATCAAAGCCCTGAGTAAAAACAAAATGCAAGTTGCCTTCCAGCGCATGACCAAAGAGGATGGCCTCATGGTAGCGATACTTGTGAAACAGTGCCTGCAACTCTTGAACACCTTCAGCAAGGCGCTCCAGTGGAAAAGCGACATCCTCGATAATCACCGTGGTGCCGATCACCCTCTCCGCGCCAACCGCTGGGAAGGTGCCCTTGCGGATTTTCCAATAGAGTTCGTAAGTCGCCAGATCACGGGTGAAATGGACCGGCTGCAAGGTTGCCATCGATTCCAGCGCAGCACTAACAGCGGCAATCTGCTCGGTAAGATGGGCTGGGTTCTGCCCACGCACATCCACCAACAAGGCAGCAGCTTGATCAGGCAAAGACTGCAAATCTTCTGGCATCCCCGGCATGCCCTGTACCGCACGCAAGGCGGCGCGATCCAATAACTCCACCGCTGACACAGGCGTGGGCTTCATCAAGGTGGTCGCCTGACAAGCGGCCTTCATATCGGCAAAGTAGATCAAGGCCGCAGCCTTATGTGGATAGTCCACCACCGTGTGGTAGGTGATTTCGGCCATAAAGCCCAGCGTACCTTCTGAGCCAATCATCAGATGCTTGAAGATCTCTAATGGATCAGTGAAATCCACTAGCGCATTCAGGCTATAGCCAGTGGTGTTTTTCAAACGATACTTGTGGCGAATTTTTTCCGCCAAGGCGGTATTGGCGCGCACCTGACTGGCCAGATCAGCCAATCCCTGCAACAAGGCGGCATGACTCTTACGAAACGCCGCCACGGAATCCGCATCCGCCGTATCCACCAGCGTGCCATCGGCCAGAATCACACGCAGATCCTTCAGGGTGTGATAGGAGTTCTGCGCGGTACCACAGCACATCCCCGAAGCATTGTTCGCCGCGATCCCGCCAATCATGCAGGCATTGATCGAGGCCGGATCAGGCCCGATCTTACGGCCTAAACTGGCAAGGTAGCGGTTGGCCTGCGCACCAATCACGCCAGGTTGAAGACGGATCGCCTGACCCTGATCCAGCAGCTGATGCCCTTTCCAGCCATTGCCCAGCTGCATCAGCACTGAATCGGTCACCGCCTGCCCTGAGAGCGACGTCCCCGCCGCGCGAAAGGTGATCGGCAAGCCTCGCTCAGCACAGGCCGCCAAAAGCTGCTGCACCTCCTGCTCACTCTCCACCCGCACCACCAGCTCAGGAATCAGGCGATAAAAACTCGCATCGGTGCCATAGGCAAGACGACGCAGTTCATCTCGGATCAGCCGCTCTTCTGGCACAAAAGCCGCCAGAGTGGAATAGAGTTCGGAGTAAGCAGAAGACATGGCCATTACCTTGTAATCAAATCAAGAAAGCTATCCAAGCAAGAAAGCTATCCAAGTCAAAAAGAACATCTCGCCCTACATCAAACCATCGGTCACACCCAAACCATACACGGCGAGCATCGCCAGTATGCCGGCAAAAGCCAGATAGTAGAGCGTGGGGATAATGGTCATACGCAGGGTTTTGCCTTCACGGCCTAACAGGCCCACAGTAGCAGAAGCCGCAACCACGTTATGTATCGCGATCATATTGCCTGCCGCTGCACCCACCGCCTGCATCGCCACCAACAGTGCGCTGGACACGCCCAGCAGCTCACCAACACTGAATTGGAACTGCGCCAGCATCAGGTTAGACACAGTGTTCGAGCCAGCTATAAAGGCCCCCAAGCCACCAACTATCGGTGCAAAGAAGGGATACACACCGCCTACACTGTCAGCAACCAGCTGCGCCATCGCAATCGGCATCGAGGGCAGATCCGCCGCATTCACACCTGAGTTAATCAGGATGCGCACCATCGGAATGGTAAAAATCAACACAAAGCCGGCCCCCAGCAGCGTTTTTGAAGACTCGCTGAGCGCACTCTTCAATTGCTGGAACTGCATCCGGTGCAGGAAGAAGGTCAGCGCCACCACCATCACCATAATGCCGCCTGGCAGATACAAGGGCTGAATACTGCCGGAGACACCGGCCTCACCCAGAATATTGCTCCAGCCAAAGCTCAAGAAGCTGGTAAAGAAGGCTTTGACTTCAGGCACCATACGCGAGATAACCAGTAAGGCTGCCAACAGCAGGTAGGGCAGCCATGCCAGCCAGCCTTGCATCGGTGCTTTGCCTGCCAGGCTATCGAGTTTAATTTCAATCTTGCCCATCCACTCAGCAGGCCAGTCTTTCGGATCAGCAAAGTCCCACTGCTTCTTAGGCAGTAAGAAACCAGCTTTGGCCGCAGGCACAACAATTGCCAAGCCGACTAACGCACCAATCATCGAGGGAAATTCTGGGCCAAGGAAGACACCAGCGGCCGCATAGGGCAGCACAAAAGCCAGACCCGCAAAAATCGCAAAGGGCGCTATCGCCAAGCCTTCAGTCCAGGATTGGTTTTTGCCAAAAAAGCGCGTCAGCATGGCGCACATAAAGAGTGGCATCAGCACACCAACGATGGCATGGGTGATGGCAACCTGAGAGGTAATCAGTTGATAAAAGACCTCCCAGTTGGAGCCATTGGCCACCAGCTGCTCACTGATCCCCGTGCGATCCAGACCCGCAGTCACACCGACCACGATCGGCGTTCCCACCGCACCAAAGGAGACAGGCGTCGATTGGATCATCATCCCGATCATCACCGCACCCAGGGCCGGAAAGCCCAGCGCAACCAGTAATGGCGCGGCCACTGCGGCTGGCGTGCCAAAACCTGAAGCGCCTTCAATAAAGCAGCCAAAAAGCCAAGCCACGATCACAGCCTGCACACGGCGGTCGGGCGAGATATTGGAAAAACCGCCCCGAATCGCGGTGATCGCCCCTGAGTGCTTCAAGGTATTCAGCAGCAGGATGGCACCAAAGATAATCCACAGAATACCGCCGGTGAGAATCAAGCCTTGCAGACTCGAAGCCACTACGCGCGTCAGCGACATTTCCCAGGCAAAAAGGCCGATCGCGGCCGTCACCAGAAAGACAACCGGCATCGCCAAGCGTGCAGGCCAGTTCAACCCCACCAGCAGCACACCGGCGAGGATTAAAGGCGCGAAGGCCAGTAAGGACAACAGAGTTTCAGACATGAGGGGCTTCCTATCGTTTCTATTATTGTCGTTATTGACAGCAGCCTGCACTCAGCAAAGAGCCCAGGCTTGGGTTGGGGCTTGCGCCCTCTTATTGATTAACTTCTTTATGAATCGGCTTCGATGAGCAACACGATCAGTTCTCGCGGGCCATGCACACCATAGGCCAGGGTTTGTTCAATATCGGCGGTTTTAGAAGGGCCAGAAATCAGCAAGGCATTGGTTGGCAAGCCAGTGCTGACCCACTGCTGCGCACGGATGGCCTCATCAAAAGTAGAATAAATATGCTCTGCTGAAAGCAGCACAAAGTGCACGGGCGGCACCAGACTGAGCAGGCGTGGCTCATGCTGATCTGGCCACAGAATCAGTGACCCTGTTTCAGCAATCGCGCCACGACAGGTGGTGAGCGACGCGCTGACCTGCTCAAACAGCTGGGTTTTCCATTCTTCGATGGGGCGATTGTCATGGAGCAGCGACGGCAAATCGGCGTGCCATTGGGCCTTCAAGGTCTGGCCCGGTGCCTTGTGCTCACTGACCCAGAGGTTAGGCAGATTTTTTTCTGCCAAAAGACGCAACAAGGTGGGCACCCAATCGGTGTCTCGGACACGATGGACCTCGGTATGAACGGATTCCATCTTGCGCTGAAAAAGGTCTCGCTTTTCGGCATCAGACCAATCGCGTGTGCGCACCACAGAAAAATCGCTGGGTGGCACCTCAAAATCAGCGGGACGCCCAGCGCGTAAACGCTGCAAAATCTGGTCACGGGCTTGACTCATGCTTGAGGCTCCTTGGTGGCGGCTGGAGAACGCGCCTGCATCAACTGATGCAGTGTCTTGGGTGCAGGCTGTGGTGCGGTACGATAACGTGTCCACCCCCCCAAGCTCTGCGGCAACCAATGGCGCAGGCGGCTCATCATCCGCCCCCCAAAACGATAGAGCTGAGGATGGGCATGAGCATAGGCCCAGAGTCGCCAAGCAAGGAGTTCTTTCCAGCGCCGTTTCACACCATGTCCAGCGACCTTGGCTGGGCGGGTTTGATCTCCATCCACCGCTTCTTGGCGCAGGCGTTGGAGCAATTTTGGAATCGGGATTTTCACTGGGCAGACTTCGCCACAGGCACCGCACAGGGTCGAAGCCGAGGGCAGATCGCGCGTGGCTTCAAGACCCAGCAGATGCGGCATCAGAATCTTGCCAATCGGACCAGGATAGGTTGTGCCATAGGCATGGCCGCCTATCTTGGTGTACACAGGACAGTGATTCATGCAGGCCCCGCAGCGAATACAACGCAGCGTATCAAGCAGCTCTTGATCCTGATAGATGCTCGAACGTCCCGAATCGACCAGCACCAGATGCACTTCTTCAGGGCCATCTCGCTCACCCGCCTGACGCGGCGCAGAGATCATATTAAAGTAGGTGGTAATATGCTGGCCGGTGGCAGAGCGGGTGAGCAGCGCCAGCAAAGGCGTGACGTCTTCAAGCTTCTCCAGCACCTTTTCAATGCCCGTGACAGCGATATGACAGGCCGGAGCACTGGTGGTCAGACGACCATTACCTTCGTTTTCCACCAAACACAGGGTGCCAGTTTCAGCAATAGCAAAATTGACACCTGAAATGCCTACATCGGCCTGCATAAACTTCTCACGCAGCTGCTGGCGGGCGCTGGCTGTCAGATAATCCACATCATGCGAACGCTGAGTGCCGGTTTTGGCATGCATCAACTCAGAGATCTGATCCGTGTTTTTATGGATCGCAGGCATGATGATGTGGGAGGGGGTTTCTTCTGCCAGTTGAACGATATATTCGCCCAAATCCGACTCCAGGGCTTCGATGCCTGCGGCTTCAAGAAAGTGGTTGAGTTCCATTTCCTCAGACACCATCGATTTGCCCTTGATCACCTTCTTGGCATCACGCGCCTGACAGATATCACGAATGATGGTGCAGGCTTCTTCCCCTGTTTGCGCCCAGTGGACTTGAATGCCTTGCGCGGTGAGCTTGGCTTCGAGCTGCTCCAAGAGTTCGGGCAAGCGCGACAATGCCCGCAGACGTATCGCGGCACCCAGATCACGCAGTTTTTCCAGCTCCCAGTCAGCAAAAGCCGCCTGACGCTTAGCCATCAGACCATCCATCGCCTGACGAAAATTCGCCCGAATCTGCGGATTCTCTAAAGCGGTACGGGCGCGCGGATGGAACTGCTCAACCGGCTGCTGCGCGCTCATGACGCCTCTCCTTGGGTTCTTTCCCACAAGAAGCTGACGATATGCTGGCCTTGAAGGGGGAGCTTTTGTTTCGCGGCATAGCCAGCAATGTTCATCATGCAGCCACAGTCAGTGGTCACAAACTGCTCCGCGCCTGCCGCTACCAGTGCCTCCGCTTTATCCTTCACCATCGCGCCGGAGATCTCCTCATGACGCAAGGCAAAGGTGCCGCCAAAACCACAGCACTCAGCAGGACGCGCCTGCTCAACCAGTTCCACTTGCGCCAGCTGCCCTAGTAAAGCCGGCCCCACGGCGGCAATTCCCATTTCACGACGGGCAGAACAGGAGGTATGCATGGCGACTTTGATCGGCTGTCCTCGATCCTGCAGTTTGATCTGACAGACCTGCAGCAGAAAATCAGTCAACTCCCAAGTGCGGGCTGCTAAAGCTTCAGCTTGTGCCGCTTGGGGCGTTCCGGCAAAAAGTTCAGGATAGTGTTGGCGCATCATGCCGGCGCAAGAACCTGAGGGCACAACAATGGGATAGTCTTCAGGAAACAAATCGAGCTGCGGCAGAATCACCTCACGCGCTTGATCATTAAAACCAGAAGAATAGGCAGGTTGACCGCAGCAGGTCTGGTTTTGCGGAAAGAGCACTTGAATGCCTTCACGCTCTAAAAGCTGCACACCAGCCAAGCCCGCATCGGGGAAAAAAAGATCCACCAAACAGGTGGCATAAAAATACACCTTGGTCGGCCGTGCTGGATAAATTTTGACAGGATCGCTCATGCTCTACCTCTGCTCGATGGCCCACCTCAGACCAGAAGGCTAGTGTGAGGCCAGCATCTCGCTGCTGACGTGACTTTAATCTGGGAAATTGGTCATACCAATTTACACCGAATAGAAGTAATGCTAGGCATTGCGTTTTTTACTGTCAAACATCCAGTGCAATGATCCGACTTATGTCTAATAAACCTGCACGCATAGATAAAATCATGCTGATCACGCCCCACCAGACTAAGCACTTGTCTGGCATCCAAAATCAAATATTGGTCTGACCTTCTTAATGAGAGGCTTTCTCAATACAAGAAAATACGTTTTTCACTTTTCTGCCACATCGATGTCGCTATTTTTTCATTTCACTTCTTTAGGCTGCCCCAGGTTAATCAAGCTGATGATCTTGCCTGCGACCACTGATATGCCGCACAGGCAAGATCGCTCAAAAAAGACATCACTATCAAAAAGGTGCGCCATGACTCGTCCAACACAAGAAGTCAACATCATTGATCGCGGAGAGGGTGATGAGCCTCTCAGCAATACCTCCAACAATGCCCACTTTGCCGATATTTTGGATAAGCGCCTCGATCGTCGCAGTCTGCTCCAGGGCAGCCTGAGCGCTGCGTTATTTGGTTTTTTTGGTCACTCGCTCTTATCTTCTTCACCGGCCCTCGCTGCAGGTTCATCACGAGGTGTCGCCAGTGGCCCACAGCTGGTTGGTTTTGATGCGATTGCCGTCCATGCACGCGATGAAGTCACTCTGCCAGCGGGCTATCGTCATCAGGTTCTTGTGCCTTGGGGCGAGCCGATCAGTGGCCGGATGCCTGCCTTTGATCCACTGACCAACACCGGTGCCGATCAAGCGCAGCAAATGGGCAGCCATCACGATGGCATGCACTTCTATCCCATCGAGGGCCAATCGCCCTATGAAGGCAGTTCAGAAGATGGCCTGCTGGTGATGAACCATGAGTATGTTGAGCCCCGCTTTATGCATGCCTCAGCGCGCGGTCAATCACTGAACCGCAATGCGGTGCCCTTATTTAACGGTCAGCGTCCAGCCGATGAAGTGCTGAAAGAAATGCATGCCCACGGCGTCAGCGTGGTGCGTATTCGCAAGCAGGCCAATGGAGAATGGCAGGTGGTGGCTGATCCGCGTAATCGTCGCATTACCGGCACCACCGAGATGCAAATCAGCGGCCCAGTACGCGGCTCAGATTTAATCAAAACGCGCTTTAGCCCAGAAGGAACGCGCACACGCGGCACGCTGAACAACTGCGCTCACGGTGTGACGCCTTGGAACACCTACCTGACTTGTGAAGAAAACTGGGCGGGCTACTTTATCAACACCGCCACCCAGCCGCGTGAACAGCGCCGTTATGGCGTAACACGTGAGGGCACCAGCCGCTATGCATGGGAGAAGGCCGACCAAGCCTCAGATCTGTATCAGCGCTTTAACGCAACGCCTCAAGCCGCGCAGGCGACAGAGGATTTCCGCAATGAGCCCAACACCTTTGGCTGGGTCGTTGAGATCGATCCTTTTAATCCTCAGTCTACGCCCATCAAGCGTACCGCCTTAGGCCGTTTTGCTCATGAAGGTGTGGTCTTCCAGCCACCAGTCGAGGGCCAGCCCATCGTCTGCTACTCAGGTGATGATGCCCGCTTTGAATATATCTATAAGTTTGTCAGTGCTCAGCCCTATCATCAGGCAACAGCAGGCGGCCATCTGCTGGATCACGGCACCCTCTATGTCGCGCGCTTTAATGAAGACGGCTCAGGTGAGTGGCTGCCTCTGGTCTTTGGCATGGGCGGCTTGAGCGCAGAGAACGGCTTCCATAGTCAAGCGGATGTACTGGTCAACACCCGTTTAGCGGCTGACTTTGTTGGTGCGACCAAGATGGACCGCCCAGAATGGGGTGCTGTGCATCCGCAAACTGGCGAGGTTTACTTCACGCTGACCAACAACTCACGTCGTACTGAAGACCAGCTGCATCCTGCCAACCCACGCGCCGCCAACGACTGGGGGCAAATCATCCGCTGGCGTGAGGCAGGTACAGCACAAGCCACGCGCTTTGAATGGGATCTGTTCATTATGGCCGGTCCAGAGGGTGATTCGCAGTTTGCCGGTGCACCTCTCAATCAGGAGCAGATCTTCAATAGCCCTGATGGCCTGTGGTTTGATCGCCAAGGCCGTCTGTGGATTCAAACCGATATGAGCGAGAGCGTGGTCAACACTGGCAAGTGGGCCGAGTTCGGCAACAACCAGATGCTGGCTTGTGATCCTGTGAATCTGGTGCTGAAGCGCTTCCTGGTTGGGCCAATTGGTCAGGAAATCACCGGCGTCTGCAGCACACCGGATCAAAAGACCCTCTTTGTGAATGTGCAGCATCCAGGGGCCACCACCAGCGCCGCTGAATTTGCAGCCGGTCAGATCAACAGCCATTGGCCTTCCACTGCTGCCATCTACCCGCGTTCAGGCACGCTGGTGATCAGTCGTGAAGATGGCCGTATCGTCGGCAGCTAAGCTGTCTAGCGATCTCGCCAAGATCAGAACCCGCTCCTCGGAGCGGGTTTTTTAATGCGCTGCAGCAGGAAAATTTAGTTGATAAAACTACAGATCAAACAAAGTTAAGCAAATCATCCCGCCAAAGAGATACCGTTCAGTCTTATTCACTACACAAATCCACCTATACTTTTGTGCAGCGTACAGCGCGTACCTTTTACCCAAGTACCCAAGAACGAACAAGGAGAAGAGGATGAACAGTATCGCCGTGATCGGCGCGGGGATTACCGGCGTCACAACTGCCTACGCACTGATGAAAAGGGGCCTCGCAGTCACCCTCTATGACCCCCAACGCTATGCTGCGATGGAAACCTCCTATGCCAATGGTGGTCAGCTTTCTGCCTCCAACGCTGAAGTCTGGAATGCCCTGCCTACGGTCATCAAGGGCCTGCGCTGGATGCTGAAAAAGAATGCGCCTTTGTTGGTCAATCCACTACCGACCTGGCATAAACTCAGCTGGTTCAGCGAGTTTCTGGCCGCGATTCCTCAACATGATGTCAACACCATCCACACCACCCAGCTCGCCATAGCCGCGCGTGAGCATCTGTATGCCTGGGCCGCAGCAGAGCAGATCGATTTTGATTTAGAACGCCGTGGCATCCTGCATATCTACCGTGATGCACAAAGCTTTACCGCCGCTGGGCGCATTTCGCAACTTTTGGCACAAGGTGGTTTAGAGCGCCGAGCGGTAGGACCACAAGAAATGCGTGAGATAGAGCCGCATCTAGAGGGGCATTTTTATGGCGGCTACTTCACGCCTAGCGATGCAACAGGAGATATTCATTTATTCACCAAAGGCTTAGCTGCCGCCTGCGAACGCCAGGGTGTCGAAATAGCCTATCAACACCAGCTGCTGAAGATTCATCCACAAGAACAAGGCGTGCAGCTAACACTGCGTCAGGGCGAGGGAGAAGTGCTGACCCGTCAGCATGATCAACTGGTGATCTGCGCCGGTGTGGCCAGCCGTCAACTGGCGGCTCAGGTCGGTGATCGGCTGAATATCTATCCGGTCAAAGGCTATGCGATCACCCTGCCTCTGAAGGAAACCCACAGCCAAAACCAAGCACCTTGGGTGAGCCTGCTGGATGAAGAGGCCAAGCTGGTTTCGAGTCGTCTCGGGCCTGGGCGTTTACGCGTTGCCGGCACTGCCGAATTCAATGGACAGAATCTGGATATTCGCGCAGATCGCATTCAGCCTTTGGTGGACTGGGTCAGACGCTGCTTCCCTCACGTGAGTACCGAAGAGGTCATTCCTTGGGCTGGGCTAAGACCCATGCTCCCCAATATGCTGCCGCGCATTGGTGCTGGTCGCCATCCGCGTATTTTCTACAATACCGGCCACGGACATCTTGGCTGGACCCTCGCCCCAGCGACAGCCGAACTGCTGGCGGATCAGCTTATTTCGACACGCACAGGCCACGGGCTGGTTTCTTCTCACTGAGTTTCAGCGCCTTAAAAAAACCCCGCACTGGGCGGGGTTTGTTGTTCAACCTGCAGGTATTCGCTAGAAGACTAGGCAAGCTGCTGAAGACCAGCGGCACCCTCAGGGCGCAGCAGAGCACTGATATCCGAGCTGGCTTGTGCGCCTTCTTGGCGGACAGCCTGCCAAGTCATGGCGGCTTCCGCTTTCACGGATTGAAACTGCTCTTTCACGCCTGCCATTTGGCCTTGCGCAACAGCCCAGTTGTCTTTCAGTGCACCCAGATGAACCCGACCTTCTTCACGCGCAGCACCGATTTGGTTCCAGCTGTTCTTCAGAGGATCGATCGCGCCAGCCAACTTGGAAACGCCTTCACTCAAATGGTAAGCCCGTTCTCCAAAAGTCTTGCCTGAGCTGAATGCCTGACCGACTGAGGCCACACCAGCGGCAATAGAAGCGCCAGCTTTCAGCACGCCTTCACCCACGCTCACCGCAGTGGAAACGCCCAGCTTGACCAAGCTCACTGCGCTGTCTTTCATCGCCACAGCAGTGTCTTTCAACTGACCCAGACGGTTCGACAGCTCAGCAACTGGCTCTTTGATCCGCTCAACGCCTTGGCGTACTTCATTCGCGATGCTGGCACCTGCCTGCTTCACGCGATCGACGACACCCTGCGCGACGCTGATACCTTGATTCACCTTCTCCTTCACGGCAGAAAAACCTTCCTGCACGCGATTGGCAAAGCGCGATAAAAAGCCATTGCCTTTAGAGCGCTTTTCTTCGGCCTTGGCTTCTTCTGCAGCCTGAGGCGCACTGACCGCCTGCTGGCTGATCACAGGAGCGGCATCGACTTCCTGAGTCGCAACACGGGGTGCTTGCACACCTTCTTGCTCAGCTTGTAAACGGCCGGCCCCTAAGGAAGCAGGACGGGCAACATCGGCCAAAACTTGACTATTAATACTGATCATGATGACTTCTCCTGATCCTGATGCACCTCAAACTCAAGCTGAGGTGCCTAAGCTCCACCTAACCAAACTTGGAGTAGGTGGTATCACGGCTGATGGTGAATTCATCTTCCAATACAAACGCCCCATCAATATACAAGCGCAGACTCCATGCGCCCGCTTGCTGCCGACGCTGCGGCGGCGTTAAATCACAGGCAAAGGCCAATTCAATTGGTGTGTTGTGCTCATTTTCGACCAGATACTGCTCGCCCCACTGGACCAGCTGCCCATCCGGCGCACTCCAAGCCACAGTGACGCTATGCAACCCCTGAACCTCAGTAAACAACCAATGCGCGACCACCTGCTGGTCCACACCTAAATGAAACTTTTTCTTGATGAAATCTGGAGCAGGACGGTCAAGATGGGCACTTAAACGATAGTCTTCTAAGTGCACTTTATATTCTTGGTTGTTATATAAACGCTGCCCTTCTGCATTCACCAACAAGACAGACCAGATCTTTTCTTGATCATCTGGCGCATAAACATTGGCTTGTGGATCATTTAAACGCAGCTGCTGATCAATCAGAAAGGCATAGTGATACTCACCCTCAGGGAAGGAGCGGCTCAAGGCCCAGACACCGTCCACTTCTTGCATCGGCGCTTGAACCAGCTGACCACCTGGCTTTTTCATCAACAAAGTGACGCTCTGCAGCGGTCCCACACCCTCGGGTGTATAGTGAAGTTGGATAGACATCAAGACCTCCTCAACAAACCGCTGACCTGCTCATGACACAGCTTGAAGAACCCAGTCAAAGCGATCGGCGCATTCAGACCCAATCCGCTCAACTTATGCTTTATTTGCACTTAAATGGTGCGAATTCAGTGCATCCACTAGGTTCAAGCATGCGTTTGAAATTAAGTTTATTAAAGCAGCTTTTCTCAAGCAGATAAAAGCCTTTGTTGCTTTTTTTAAACATCTTTCAGTCAGTGTTTGTAAAGAAGCTGATTCGGGTCAGCACAAACAGAAACATCTGCCCCAAACGTACAGCCAATAAGGCGTGCAGCAGGATGTCTTACCCCCCCAGATGCCTGAATCAAGTCCTTAGGAGGCGAGCGTGAGGTGCGCTGTTTGCCCTTGTGTTAGCCGTAGCAGATCCTCTACCGCCAGCTGTATCTCTAAGCCTCGCCGCCCAGCACTGACATAAATCGGCTTGTCATCCAAGGCCGAAAGATCCACCCAGGTTGGCAGTTTTTTCTTCTGTCCCAAAGGGCTGACGCCACCCAGCACATAGCCAGTGGTCTTTTCTACCAAAGCGGCTGGGGCAAGACTGGCCTTCTTGGCGCCTGCCGCCTGTGCCAGCAACTTCAGGTTCAGCTGCTGCATCACTGGCACCAGAGCCACCACCAGTTGCCCGCTATTGAGCTGAACCACAAGCGTTTTAAACACCCTGGCTGCAGGCACCCCCATTTTTTCAGCGGCTTCCAGGCCGTAGGAGGCCGCCTGAGGATCATGCTGATATTCATGCAGGTGAAAGTCGATACGCTGACGTTGTGCATCAAGAACGGCTGGAGTCATAGAAAAAGCTCAATCAATAGGAGGTTCAACGAAAGCGCCACGCACTTCAGCGCCAGATCCCGAGGCCAGTGGCTTTACTGGTCTGACCAATATGTCTAGTATTGGCAGCTTAGGGAATTCTTGGAGATCAGAGACAAGATGGCGTATACCCGTGTTGCCACCCGACGCCTGTCGGATGTCATTATGCAACAGCTCGAAAGCATGATTCTAGAAGGCAGCTTCAAGCCAGGACAGAAGCTACCACCAGAGCGCGAAATGGCAGCCCAGTTTGGGGTGTCTCGTCCATCCTTGCGTGAAGCGATACAAAAGCTGGCTGCGCGTGGACTACTGGTGAGCCGTCAGGGCGGGGGCACCTATGTCAGCGAGCAGGTCGGCACTTCTTTTTCTGATCCGCTGATGCAGCTACTCGGCCAGCATGATGAATTCCACTATGATTTGCTTGAGTTTCGTCATGCCTTAGAGGGATTATCCGCCTACTATGCGGCCTTGCGCTCAACGCCAGCTGATCAGCAGCTGCTCCAACAGCGTTTTGAAGAACTCACCGCCACCTATGCAGCGCTTGATCCCGTCAAGGAGGCCGAGGCCGATGCCGCTTTTCATCTGGCCATCGCCGAAGCTGCGCACAATGTGGTCCTGCTGCATAGCATGCGCGGTCTTTTTAATCTGCTCGAAAAAAGCATCGTTGATAACCTCTCGAGCCTTTTTGCACGACCCGACTCACGAGAGCTGCTCTACCAGCAGCATAAAGCACTGCTTGATGCCATACTCGAAGGCGATCCCGAAAAAGCTCAAGCCAAATCCCATAGTCATCTGGTGTATGTTGAAGACGGGCTACTGGAGCTCTCTAAACAAAAAACCCGCGTTCAACGAGCACTGCGCCGTGTTCAGGTGGCCTCGACGTCATCATGAACCAGAGTACTCACCTCTCCTCTTCTCTGCCCACTGCTCGGCGTCAACCCCTTCTGCTGCTCCTGCTGGCCTTGTTGCTTGCGCTGAGCTTATGGCCAATAACACAAAGCGTCTGGAATAAGGAGTTACAACAGCTGCAGGAGCAGACACATAATGAACTGCTGCTGCATGTCACGGGGCTGCGCGGCAAGCTGGCCCAGTATGAGTATCTGGCGCAGCTGCTCACTGAAAAGGAAGACCTGCGTCCTCTGCTCCTGGCACCCAATGCCGCAGAGAACTGGCAGCAGCTTAATCAACGCTTGGATCGCTTTCGGGCAATCAGCGAGGCTTCAGATATCTATCTGATGGATGCACAAGGCTGGACACTCGCGGCCAGCAACTGGTGGCGGCCAGATAGCTTTATCGGACAAAACTTTGCCTTCCGCCCCTATTTCCAGCAGGCCATGCAGGGCCAGCAAGGGCGATTTTTTGGACTGGGAACAACCTCAGGTGCACGGGGCTATTACTTCTCTTACCCTGTGTTCGATGCCGATACACCGATTGGCGTACTGGTGGTCAAAATCGAAATCCATGCGATTGAAGAGCCCTGGCGTGACCCCCTTGGTGAGCTTCTGGTGACCGATGAGGATGGCGTGATTTTTATTAGTTCGCGCCCTGAATGGCGACTGCTCACCCTGCAACCTCTGGAGCAGCAGCGCCGCCAGCATATCCAGCACTCCTTGCAATATGCCGGTCGCCAGCTGCGTCCGCTGGCCATTGAGTACCTGGCTGAATTTGATGAGCAGAGCCGTCGGGTGCGCCTGAGTCTCTCCAGAGAAGAAGAGCGCGACTACCTGATGATGCGCTACGCCCTACCAGAGCTAGACTGGACAGTGCACATTATCAAGGATCTCACGCCCCTCTATCGGCGAGTGCTGCTCTCTGGCCTGCTGACGGGCCTGATCTTTCTGGCCCTGATTCTGCTGGCCTTGTTTATTGATCAGCGCCGCCATGCACAACAAGAAAAACGCTTGTGGCAGCAGCAGGCGCACCGTCAGCTACAGAAGGCCCATAGCCAGCTAGAGCAGCGTGTTCATGAGCGCACGGCTGATCTTTCAGCGAGCAATCAACGGCTGCTCCAAGAAATTCAGCGTCATCAAAAAACTGAAGCGCAGCTCAGAAGTGCCCAAAAAGAGTTGATTCAAGCCGCCAAGCTGGCCCTGCTCGGCGAGATGGCGGCCAGTATCAACCACGAGATCAATCAGCCGCTCAGCGCACTGCGCAGTTACAGCCAAAACGCTGTCACGCTGATTGAACGCGGTCAGCTTGAGACAGCGCAGGACAACCTCGCCATTATTCTTGAGCTGACAGATCGCATGGCCGAGATCAGCGCCCAACTGCGTGTCTTCTCACGCCAAAGCGAGCAAAAGCTAAGCTGCGTTTCACTTCAGGCTGCCTGTCGCTATGCTTTACGCCTTTATGCGACGCCACTGGCCCAGGGCAAGATCCATCTTGAACAAGATCTCCCAGAAGCCGAGCTGCTCGCCTGGGCCGATATGGTCAGCGTGGAGCAAATCCTAGTCAATCTGATCTCCAATGCTCTGCATGCTGTGCAGGATCAGCCTCAGCCGTGGATCAAAATCAGCGCGCGGGCGGCCAACAGGCAACAGGTGGTCTTGCAGGTCTGGGATCAGGGTGGCGGGATCGATCCTGCCCATCTCGATGATCTGTTTACGCCCTTTTATACGCGTAAAGAATCCGGCCTCGGCCTCGGGCTATCCATTTCAAGCCGCCTCGCACAAGCCTTGCAGGGCCAATTGAGTGCGGCCAATCACTGGCATGGGCAACTCAGCGGCCAAGGCCAACCCAGTGGCGCGGTCTTCACCCTGACGCTACCGCGCTTTGATGGTGATCCCGACACGCCTCTTTCGCCATCGACGCGCAACCGTTCAGCATCAGGAACTCCGCCACAGCAAGCACGAAGCCACAGCAGCGAGCCCAGTGTCTAGGGAGATGCGAAGAGAGCCACGACTCAGCCTAGAGCCGATGCTTGCCACCGCGATAACAACAACAAGATAGGGCGTCCTCGTACGCAAGGATCAACACCATGCACACTGCCGACTGGACTATTTTTATCATTGATGATGAGCCCCACCTGCGCTTGAGCCTTCAGCAAACCTTGCTGCTGGCGGGGCATCAGGTCACCTGCTTTGCACGCGCTCAAGAAGCGCTGGCTGCACTCCATCCAGGCTGGGCAGGGATCATCCTCTGCGATATTCGCATGCCAGACCTAGATGGCATGGGCTTTTTGCAAAAGGTGAAGGCGCTGGATGCTGAGCTGCCCGTGATTCTGATGACTGGGCATGGTGATATCTCCACCGCTGTCAGTGCCATGCGTCAAGGGGCCTATGACTTTCTCGAAAAGCCCTTTCACCATGAAGTCTTGCTGGATGTGGTCAGCCGCGCTTGGGATAAGCGCCGTTTGGTACTTGAGAACCGTCATTTAAAAGAAGAACTGGCATTGCAATCTGTCCCTGGACCGCGACTTCTCTCCCGCGCGCCGGTGATGATTCGTCTCTTGGAAATGGCCCACCAGCTGGCCAAAATCGAGACAGATCTGCTGCTCTGGGGTGAAACAGGGGCGGGTAAAGACCGCCTCGCACGCTATATTCATGATCTGAGTCCGCGTGCAGCACAACCCTTTGTGGCGATCAACTGTGGTGCCGTACCCGAGAGCCTGATTGAATCTGAGCTGTTTGGCCATGAACCTGGAGCCTTCACCGGAGCCCATAAGCGCCGTATCGGTAAGTTTGAGCATGCCCACGGCGGTACGGTATTTTTGGATGAGATCGAATCCATGCCGCTGAATCTGCAGGTTAAACTCCTGCGTGTGCTGCAAGAGCGCCAGCTCGAACGCCTGGGCTCGAATCACCCTGTTGAACTGGATATACGTATCCTCGCCGCCACCAAAACGGATCTCAAGGCTGCTGCAGAAGCCGGTGATTTTCGTGAAGATCTCTACTACCGCCTGAATGTGGTCACGCTGGAAATCCCCCCCTTACGTGATCGGCGTGATGATATTCCACTGCTCTTTCAACACTTTGCCAGTGTCGCCAGCGCGCGGACAGGGCTGGATGCACCAAGTCTTAAATCAGAGCAGCTCTCGGTCCTGATGAGTCATGACTGGCCGGGCAATGTGCGCGAGCTGCGTAATCTGGCTGAACGCTATGTGCTGATTGGTGCCAGCTATGACTATGCGATTGAAGCTCTTCTTTCAGGCCATGCCAGCCAGCCCGCCTTAAGCCTGCCTGAACAGGTCGATTTTTTTGAAAAAAGCCTGATTCAACAAGCCCTGACTCGGCATCGTGGCTCGATTAAAAATGCACTCGAAGAGCTGAATATTCCGCGCAAAACCCTCTATGACAAGCTCAAAAAACACGGTTTATCTAGGGTAGATTATTTATAAAAATCTTATTATGCAGCGCAGCATTTATTGTATGCAGAACATAAAAGAAGGGATGGATCCCGGTTTCTGACTCAAGTCACTTGTTAAGTCATTAATTAAAAGTCCATCAGCCCAACTTCATTTAAACTAGTCTGTGACGAGACCGAGGCTGTGCTGAACTTTTTTCAGGCAGGCTTCCTATTTCATTGAATCAATCCAAGGCACTGTGATCATGCTCAAAAAACTCAAGATGGGCCCCCGGCTTTTGCTCACTTTTGGTCTTCCCCTTGCGCTCTGCTTATTGCTGGTCGCGTTTATCGTGATCCGCCAGGTGAGCCAACAGGTGACACTACTCGGCGAAGAAAGCGCCAATCTCAATGCCACGAGCCATGCGCAACTGGTCAGCGCTTGGGTGGATTCCAAAATGACGGTCATTCAAACCCTCGCCAATACCGCCACGCTTAAAAATGGCAGCACGAACGAGATTTTTGATTTTGTACAGCAGTATGGCCAGCACATGAGCCGTGAATTTGAGGTGCTGTTCTTTGTTGATCTCGAAGGCGAAGCCCATCACCATCATGGCCTGATCGCCAGTCGCGCGAACCGTGGCTACTTTCAACAGCTGGTGGTGCAACAAACAGCCACCAGTTTGGTGAGTGACCCTCTCTATTCCGGTAGTTCAGGCAATGCCATCGTGGTTTTGGCACAGGTGGTCACGGATGCTTCTGGACAAGTGAAGGGATTGCTTGCCGCAACAGTGACCCTCGACACCCTGACGCAGCTGGTTGATAGTGTATCTAGCGCGCAATCCACGGCTTGGCTACTGGATTCACGCGGTGTCTATATTGCCCACCCTGAAGCAGCACGACGTATGACTGACAATGCCCAAGAGGCGACCTATCCAGCCTATCGTGAACTGGCACAAAGAATGGTGGCAGGTCAGCAGGGCGTAGGTGAGGTTGCTCTCGATGGACAGCAAGTCTCGATTGTGGCCTATACGCCTGTCGCACAAACACCCGGCTGGTCACTGGCGGTCGCGCTTCCTTATGATGAAGTCATGGCCACCGCATTGAACCTGCGCTTTTCGTTGCTGCTCGCCTTTGCCCTGACTCTGGCCCTGCTACTTGGCCTGGTCGTTATCACCGCGCGCATGCTGATTGCCCCCATCACCACCACGCGCGCAGCACTGGATCAAATTGCCGCCGGAGATGGTGATTTAACGCAACGCTTAGATGAGAGCCGTTACGATGAGCTCGGTGATCTAGCCCGCAGCTTTAACCACTTTGTTGGTGGTATCCACACACTGGTGCAGCAGGTGCAGCAAGCCTCGATTCAGCTTGGCGCCGCCGCAGAAGAACTGGCTGCCTCCAGTCGTGAAGCCAATCAGCAGGTTGAGTTGCAACAGCATGAAACCGATCAAGCCGCAGCCGCCATGACGCAGATGGCCGCCGCCGTGATGCAGGTTGCTGGTAATGCAGCTCAGGCGGCTGACTCAGCGCAGATCTCTAATCTATCCGCACAAGAAGGGGAGCGGGTGGTAGATAAAACAGCCGATGAAGTGGGGCTACTGGCCAATGAAGTCCAACAGGCCGCTGAAGTGATTCAACAGCTGCAAAAAGATACTGATGCCATTAGTCAGGTCCTCGATGTGATTTGTGGCATCGCCGAGCAGACAAATCTGCTCGCATTGAATGCAGCGATCGAGGCCGCCCGCGCGGGTGAACAAGGACGCGGCTTTGCGGTGGTAGCCGATGAAGTACGCAATCTCGCAACACGCACTCAAGCCTCCACCGAAGAAATCGGCAATATGATTGAGCGTTTGCAGAAGGTGTCACAGCAAGCCACTCAGGTGATGAATCGTGGCTATCATAAGGCCAACGAAGTCGTAGACTGGGCACAAGAAGCCGCACAGAAGCTGAAAACCATCTCGCAAGCGATTCAGCTCATCAACGATATGAATAACCAGATTGCCAGCGCCACCGAGGAACAATCAGCAACAGCCGACGATGTGAACCAAACCTTGGCACGCATTCATGCTGGTATTGAGCTGCTTTCTAGCGGCTCTCATCATATCGCCACCGCCAGTGACGAACTGGCACAGCTGGCCAGCGATCTCCAAGAACGCGTTGGACGCTTTAAGGTTTAAACAAGCACTGCAGTCACACCCTCAGGCCGCTGGGTGTGACTGCCTCCTTCCAAACCACATACAAAAAGAATAAAACCCTATCTACATCATATCAATTCTCAAAAGTTCGCTTATAGTCAAAGCCCTACTTCTTTGAGGGGCCAACACGGATGAACACAAGACTTGCCTGCCTTTTATTGGTGTTACTGCTTGGTTGGACCTGCGCTGTGCAGGCGACAATTGTTGATCCAGCCTGGCTCAAAAACCAACTCGGTCATGACAACCTGCTCGTCATTGATGTGCGTGAACCAGAAGAGTTTCTTGCCGGTCATATTCATGGTTCCGCCAACCTGCCGCCAATGAGCCTGTTCGCTGAACACTTCTTATTGCCGCCATTAAGTGAGCTCCAAGGTCTGCTGGGTGCTGTCGGTATTGATCATCAGCGCCCAGTGCTGGTGGTGGGCAATCAAGACTTTATCTGGGCAGCGCGGCTTTATTGGATACTGGAGTTTCTTGGGCATCAGCAAGTCTATTTCCTCGATACGGCTTGGGGCCACTGGGAGCCAGGCCTGCTTCCTATCAGCCAAGAGCCGCAACCGCCAACAGCACGCCAGTTTATTCCACGTATTGATGAACGACGCCTGGCCACTAAGCTCAGTGTTCTGGCTGCGATCGGCTATCAACCCATTCTGGATGGACGCACTGAGGCCCACTACCTGGGTCTAGAATCAGGTGGCGCACGGCGTGCTGGGCATATCCCCACCGCGCAGCATTTCCCCTGGACGCAAAATCGTGAAGAAGTCGAAGGTATTTATCGACTGCGTGATCTGAGCAGCATGGCCAGCGTTTATGAAGGCCTGCCGAAGGATCAAAACATTATTCTTTACTGCACTGGCTCCGCCCAAGCAGCAGTCAATTATGTGGTGTTGCAAGCCTTAGGCTATCAGGTCGCTGTTTATGAGGGTTCCTGGTCTGAGTGGGGCAATGATCTGAGCCTGCCCAAGGTCAACCCATCGCGCCAACCTCCACACTAGGCTGATCATGCAGACTGTCTGGCAAAGATCCATCCAAAAGCGCCTGAGCCTACTGATTCTACTGGTGACCTTCACCACGGGTTTGCTTGGCTACGGCACTTTTCTGAGCTGGACACTGTGGACGCAGGAGCAGCAAACTCGGCAGCAGGCGAGTATTTTGGCCCAGCTACTGAGCGAAGACTTTGCACGCCTGATTTTGCAAGACGATGTACGCGTCGCTACCGATATTCATATCAAACTCAGCTCCTTTACACTGCTGCAGGCGGCGATTATTTATGATCGCCAGCAACGCCCCTTATTCCAATATCTCGCCAACGACTCAACTCCAGCGCTGCCTCCTGCCAGTCGGCCGCAGACCACCTCTGTGGAGGCCAGCAATCGACTGAGTTTTTATCAACCTCTTGCCTTTGGACAGCGCCCCCTTGGAGAAGCCTGGCTCAGTTTCCATAAGCCGAGCCTGCAGGAGCGCTTATTGAAGGATGCGCCCATCCTGAGTGGCATCGCCTTGGGCATGCTGCTGTTTTCTTATCTTCTGGCCAGCTTGTTTGCGGCCTACTTCACGACACCAATTTTACGACTGGTGCATTTTTTTGAGCAGACTCAGGATCTAACACGTGCAAAAGAGCGCCCTCAATGGTTAGAAAACAATGAGTTTGGGCGCCTCTATCATGAAATCAATCGCATGCTGGATCGTATTCAGGCCGCGCATGAAGATTTAAGAGTCGCTGCAGTCGCTTTTGAAACCCCATCCGGCATGATGATTACGGATGCGGATCAAAAAATACTGCGAGTGAATCAAGCCTTTACCGCCATCACTGGTTATCGCTTTGAGGAGGTCAGTGGTGCCACGCCCGCGCTCTTGCGTTCAGGCCACCATGCCAAGGACTTTTATCAAAAGATGTGGCAAACCTTGCAGGCAAGGCAGCGCTGGGAAGGCGAAGTCTGGAACCGCCATAAAAATGGGCAGGTGTATCCAGAGCGTCTGACCATTCAGGCTGTGCTGAATCAGCAGGGCGAGGTGGCTTATTATGTCGGCAGTTTTGTGGATCTGAGCGCGCTCAAGGCAGCTCAGGCAGAAGCCGAATACCTTGGATTCTATGACCCACTCACCGGCTTGGCCAATCGCCGCTTGATGACACAAAGACTGGATGACTTTTTAAATCAGCCGACTGAACAGTGCGACTTTGCTGCCCTGCTGTGTTTTGATCTGAGCAATTTCAAGCTGATCAATGAAAGCTATGGATATGACATAGGTGATCAGCTGCTTAAACAGATGGCCAGACGCTTACGTCACTTCTGGGGCGAGGAGGCACGTATTGGGCGTCTTGGGGATGATCTGTTTCTGACCTTACAGGAACAACTGGGCCCCACACTCGAATCCGCAACACTGCTGGCCAAAGAAAAGGCTGTACAGCTACAAGATTTTCTACAAGCCCCTTACCAATTGGAAACCAGACAAGTTCACTCAACTGTTCGTGTCGGCATCGTTTTGCTACAAGACCAACAGCAAGATGCCAGCGAACTCATTAAACAGGCTGAAATTGCACTCCAGCAGGCCAAGCTATCACAGGAGCACCACCCCTGCTTCTTTGATGCCCAAGCCCAGCATCTCGTCCATGCTTATTTAGAAATGCAGCAGGAGATGGTTCAAGCATTGCAAGAGCAGCAATTTGAACTCCATTATCAAATACAGTGCAATGATCAGGGGGAGATTACAGGTGCTGAAGCCTTATTACGCTGGCGGCATCCACAAAAAGGGCTGATCTCACCGGCAGAGTTCATTCCCGTTGCTGAGCGCTCACGGCTGATTTTGCCCCTGGGCAACTGGGTGCTCCACCAAGGCTGTACTGAGTTGGCGCTTTGGCAGCAGCAGCCAGCTTGTGCCACCTGGATGCTGGCTGTGAATGTCAGTGCCTTGCAGTTTCAGCAGGATGATTTTGTGGATCAAGTCAGCCAGTGTTTGCAAGCCACTCAAGCCGATCCGAAGAAACTCAAACTCGAACTCACTGAGGCCGTTTTGGTTCAAGATCTCGATGCAACCATCGCGAAAATGCAAGGACTCAAAGCTATGGGGATCAGCCTTTCCTTGGATGACTTTGGTACTGGCTATTCTTCACTCAGCTATCTACGCTCTCTGCCCATCAATCAGATTAAAATTGACCAAACCTTTGTACGCCACCTCAAAAAAGACTCGTTTGATGCCGCGATAGTGAAGAGTGTCGTGTCCTTGGGTGAAGCCTTTTGTCTGGATATTTTGGCTGAGGGCGTTGAAACCCAAGAGCAGCGAGATTTGCTGCAAGAACTCGGTTGCCGCCATTTTCAGGGCTACTTCTTCAGTCGACCTCTGCAGCGCCAACTTCTTTATCAGCACCATATCCATCCGCTCACACCTTCAAAGCCATAAAAAAACACCGCACCCATCAGGGCGCGGTGTTGTCGCTGGCTTCTTTTCAGTTAAGCGCTGACTTCTTCAGCTTCAGGTTGATCCACCCGCGCTCGTAGCTGCTTGGCGGCTTGCACCAGAGCCTCCAGTGCGGGCGTCACTTCTTCCCAGCGGCGTGTTTTAAGGCCGCAATCAGGGTTCACCCAGAGGCGCTCGGCCGGAATCTTGGCTGCCGCTTTCGCCATCAGATCCACCATCCACTCAACTGAAGGAATATTGGGGCTGTGGATATCATAAACACCTGGACCGATTTCGTTCGGGTAGTCAAAGCGCTCAAAGGCATCCAGCAATTCCATATTCGAACGTGAAGTCTCGATGGTAATCACATCGGCATCCAGATCGGCAATGGCTTCAATAATGTCATTAAACTCGGAGTAGCACATGTGAGTGTGAATCTGTGTCACATCCTGCGCTACAGCCGCTGACAAACGGAAGCTATCCACAGCCCAACGCAAGTAAGCGGGCCAGTCAGCCTGACGCAAGGGCAGACCTTCACGGAAAGCCGGCTCATCAATCTGAATCACATTGATGCCAGCGGCCTCTAGATCACGCACTTCATCACGCAGCGCCAAGGCAATCTGGCGGCAAGTCTGCTCACGAGGTTGATCATCGCGCACAAAAGCCCACTGCAAGCAGGTCACTGGACCTGTCAACATGCCCTTCATTGGACGCGCAGTCAGGCTCTGTGCATAGCGACTCCACTCAACGGTCATCGCTTGTGGGCGTTCAACATCACCATAGATCACTGGCGGCTTCACACAACGTGAACCATAGCTTTGTACCCAGCCAAAACGGGTAAAGGCATAGCCTGCCAGCTGTTCACCAAAGTATTCCACCATGTCGTTGCGCTCAGCCTCACCATGCACCAGTACATCGATATCCAAGGCTTCTTGCTGCTGTACGCAGTAGGCGATTTCCTGCTTCATCGCGCTGATGTAATCGGCCTCGCTCAGTGTGCCGGCTTTAAAATCACGTCGTGCTTGACGAATTTCTGGCGTCTGCGGGAAGGAGCCAATGGTCGTTGTTGGATAGAGAGGCAGGTTCAGCGCCTGTTTTTGTGCCTTGGCACGCAGCACATAGGGTGAAGTCCGCTGATACATGGCCGCATCCACCGCGGCTAAACGCTCCTGCACCTGAGCCTTATGAATACGCGTTGAGGCTTGACGCGAAGCCAGCGCAGCCTGATTGGCCGCCCACTGTTGACGCTGTTCAGCATTCAGCTGACCCGCCACTGCCGCCGCCAGCAGCGTGACTTCATCCAGCTTCTGGCGGGCAAAGGCCAGCCAGTTTTTCAGCTCGGCATCCAGCTGGTCTTCCTGCGCCAGATCATGCGGCACATGCAGTAAAGAACAAGAAGGTGCGATCCACAGACGCTCACCAAGACGTTCAGCGGCGGTGTGCAATAGGCTTTGGCGCGCAGCCAGATCCGTTTTCCAGATATTACGGCCATCCACGACACCCGCCGAGAGCACCTTATAGCTGGGCAGGCGATCCAAAATGGCGGGCAGTTCTTGCTCAGCACGCACCAGATCGACATGCAAACCATCGACTGGCAAACCGACTGCTAAACCCAGGTTATCCTGCAAACTGCCAAAATACACGGCGAGCAGTTTCTTAATCGGCAGGCTTTGCAGCTGGTGATAGCTGGTCTCAAAGGCTTGCTTCCATGCCTGCGGCAGATCAAGCGCCAGAATCGGTTCATCTAATTGCACCCATTCAACCTGCTGCTCAGCAAGGGCTTGCAACAGCTTGCCATAAGCCGCAATCAGATCAGGCAACAGCGCGAGACGATCTGCCTCCGCCAGTGTTTTGCCTTGTGCAATCACCTTACCCTGCCACAAATAGGTCAAGGGGCCCACCAGAGTAACCTTCACACGATGGCCCAGCGCTTGGGCTTCAGCGACTTCTCCTAGCAGGCGCTGAGGTGCCAGGGTAAAGCTTTGTGCGGGGTCGAACTCAGGCACGATATAGTGATAGTTGGTATCAAACCACTTGGTCATCTCACAGGCTGCCGCAGGCTGACCTGTTGGGGCACGACCACGCGCCATGCGAAAATAGGTATCCAGCTCTTCAGCAGGCGCATCTTGAAAGCGCGCTGGAATCACACCCAGCAATTGGCTCAGATTCAGGACCTGATCGTAAAAGGCAAAATCGCCCACTGTGACAAAATCTAATCCTGCTTGTTGTTGCTCTTGCCAGTGACGTGCACGCAGCGCTTGAGCCTGCTGCTCTAACTCAGTTTGGTTGATCTGTCCGGCCCAGTAGGCTTCAACAGCTTTTTTCAATTCACGCTGCGCACCAATGCGCGGATAACCCAAAGTATGGACGGTGTAAGACATGCTGTGCTGCTCCTCAACAGAAGTAAGATAACTGCGTCTTCATGGCAGTGATTGCCCTGCGATCTTCATATCTCAGGCTTGAGACTCAGTCTCTAGTAAAGCCAACAATGAATCAAACTCAAGCAACTCAGATTAATAATGAGCAAATCTCATAATGATCTGAAAAACACCTTGCCTCTGCTGAAGCCTCTAGCGCAAAATAACCTCTCTTGCATCCCATTCAGCTTTAAAGTGAACTTCTTTCATGATTGAACTGCGGCATTTGAAAACCCTCAGTGCGCTCAGAGCCTGCGGCAGCCTAGTCGATGCAGCAGAGCGCCTGCACCTGACCCAATCTGCACTATCACATCAACTCAAAGCCCTGGAACACCTCCTGGACACCGAGCTGTTCTTGCGAAAATCCAAGCCGCTGCAATTTACACCCGCCGGTCAACGCCTCCTCAAACTGGCGGATGAAATCCTGCCACGCACCGAGGCTGCCTTGGGAGATCTGCAACGCCTCGCCTTGGGCAAGGCCGGACGCCTGCACCTCGCCATCGAATGCCACAGCTGCTATCAATGGCTGATGCCAACGCTGGATCAGTTTCGTACCCTCTGGCCGGATGTCGAGGTGGATATTCCTAGCGGCCACCATTTTGCCCCGCTCGCCGCCTTGAAGCGCCAAGAACTAGATCTGGTGATCACCGCTGACCCCCGCCCAATAGAGGGGCTGGTGTATGCGCCCTTGTTTCGCTACGAGAGTCTGCTCGCCCTCGCCAAGGATCATCCCTTAGTGGGTAAAAACTGGATCGATGCCGAGGATCTGGCTACAGAAACCCTGATTACCTACCCAGTGGAGCGGCATCTATTGGATGTGTTTGTGCATTTTCTGGAGCCAGCAGGGATAGAACCAGCAGGGATCCGCACCGCCGAGCTGACGGTCTTGATGATGCAGCTGGTGGCCAGCCATCGCGGGGTGTGTGCGCTGCCTAATTGGGCAATGACCGAGTATTTAGATCGTAACTATGTCGCGGCACGACGTCTCGGCGCGCAAGGCACCTGGGGCACCCTCTATGCTGCCCACCGAGAACATCAGCAGGATTTTGAGTATATTCAGGACTTTATTCGCACCGCTCGTCGCTTATCGGCGCAAGTCCTAGAAGGCGTCAAGGCCGTCAATGAAGAAGAAAAACCCACCACAGCGCTACAAAGCTGACGCCTGTTTCGTCTGGATCGCCTGTCTTTGGTAGACTGGCTTTTGAGCATCAGGCACAAAAAAGCCAGCTCATGAGCTGGCGTTCAAGCAAGGCAGGACTCAGGCTTACTTATCTGCCTTCGCCTGATCTTCTGCCATCACAGACTTCAGCTTTTTAATGCTCCATACACTTGCCACCACCATCACGGCAACAAGCACCAGGCTTGCAATCACATATTTATCCAAGTACATAGATGTCTCCCCAGGGTTCGATGATATCCACAAATTCGGCCAGTTTTACTTATCCATTGCTCTTGTGTGTCGCCTCTTGTTGACGCTTCTTGCAACAAGCACAGTCAGTAAAACCAGCTTCGCCAGCACGCGTTGAAGTTTAGCTTATATTTTAGGTAGCTTGACAGCCTGAACCTTAACCCAGATCATAAATTGATGGATTTCCTGCCCTTGGCACTCGCTTGATCTGCATTTCCTGCTCAGCCCACACTCACCATCCGGCTTGAGCATTCACCTGACTCAACCAAACTGTTAAGCTAGTGTCCAACCAGCAACAGAGGCCAGCCCTCACCAAAGAGGCATAGATTACAGGGAGTCTCCATCAACATGAAAAGCGCTGAACTGGTCGTACCAGAAAGATTACCCACCTATTGGAAAGCCAAAGTCGCGCTGAGCGATGCCCCTAGGCCCCAACTCTTCTGGGCCTATACCCAGAGCCTAGGGTTGAAAGACGTACGCTTTCAGTGTGAGAAGAAACTGCGTGCACGGCAGAGCATTCGACTGATCGTACAAGCTATTCATAACGGCCAGCGCCAGCAACTGCAATTACAGGGACAAGTGAGCAGTGTAGTCCTGCTCTCCTGTGGCACCCTCTATGGTATCGAAATGACACTCAGCCACACCCGTCACGAGGACCAGGAATTTATCTGGCGTTATCTCAATGAGCGTCAAAATATGAAGCTCAGCTATAGTCACTACGCTTAAAGCACGGCCTGATCTGATCATCGCCAAGCAGCAGGCCGCATAAAAAAACCGCTCCATCAGGCGCGGTTTTTCTTAGGGCCATCATGACTCATCCCGTTAAGGCAGGGTCGCCGCAATGCCATACTCCTGATCGAGCAGCTCTCCAATCACGTTATAACCTGCTAGGTGGTGTGCATATTGTGTATGCAGGCAACGCACCTGCTGCCAGTTTTCTATGCCACCAACACCGCGCTTTTCAAAAACATCGCGATAGCCAAGCGCATCGATACGCTGCTGCTCAGCGGGCGTCATCGCCGCCCAACGGCGGGTCACATAATCTTGATGGCTTAAGCGATAGGCTTCCATCAAAGCAGGGTCGTCTTGCAGGCGTGCTTCCAGCTGCTTAATGACGCCAGCCGCTTCAAGATGAGAAATTTCTTTCGCAAGATGTCGACTGGTCAGCCAATACAGGGTTGGAAAGGGGTGATCATCAATTAATGACGCGACTTGAACCGCAAGAGGATGACCGTGACGATCAGTGGCCATCACGGCCTGAACGCCACGCGGAACACGGCCGATATCGGCCGTGATCTGTTGCAAATGCTCCTCAGTGGGAGCGAGTTGGACTCGTAAAAACATTAGTTCGCCAAGTAAGCGCTCAACATCCAAACCGTTTTTTCTTGCTGAGCGATATAGTCATTCATTAAGGCTGCGGTGCCTTCATCACCTGCTTCACCGGCTAGGTTCATCAGATCACGTTGTTTTTCCAGCAGCAGTTTATAGCCGGCCAACAGACCCTCGACGCACACCTGAGCCTGACAAGCCTGTTTGTGTTCCTTGATTTCACTTTGCTCAAGGTAATCACTAAACGCATGCAAAGGACGGTGACCTAAGGTCAGAATGCGCTCTGCCAGTTCGTCTACCTTCAGCAGCAGATCATTGTACTGCTCTTCAAATTTGACATGCAGCTCAAAGAAAGACGGTCCTTGAATGTTCCAGTGGTAGCCACGCACATTCATGTAAAGAATCTGGTAGTTGGCCAGCAGATTATTGAGCTTCTCTGACAAGAGCTGAGATTTAGCCACATCTAAACCAATACGATTCGTGCTCATCACTTCCTCCATGTTTCCTTCAAGTAATGACTTCATCCTAACGGAATTCCTCAATACTGGCTAAGGCTTTTTGTTGATCCATGCCATTAACTTTGCCAATGGAACTTCAAAAAAAACCAGCTAAAAAACTATTTCAGAGCATCACTAGGTTAAGCAGATCGCCAAGCTGGGTGATCTCAACTAGCGCTGATAGCGCCAGCATGAAAACTCATCGCTATGGGAGGCGCACCGGGTAAGTCAGGAATCAGCGCCTCGACCTGCTGAAGCAGAGCATCTAGGCTTGGCGCAACAAGATTAAGATGCCCAAGCTTGCGACCAGCACGTTCTTCTTTGCCATAGAGGTGCAGATGCACACCTGGCTGGCTGAGAACCTGCTGCACATCAGGGGCTTGACCAATGATATTGATCATACAAGTCGGCTGCAGAGCCTGGGTCGAACCGAGGGGCAAGCCTGCCACGGCGCGGCAGTGATTTTCAAACTGGCTGGTGGCCGCTCCGTTTTGCGTCCAGTGTCCTGAATTATGCACACGCGGGGCCATTTCATTGGCCCAGAGCTGACCATCGGCCTGCTGAAAAAGCTCAAGCGTCAGCACACCGACATAATCCAGCTCTTGCAATAGCGCTTGGATATACTGCTCAGCCTGCTGCTGAATCTCTGCGGTCAGATTGGGTAAGGGGGCTATCGAATAGCGCAGGATGCCCTGGTGATGGTGGTTCTCAGCCATAGGATAGAAGGCCACTTCGCCCTGCTGCCCCCGAACAGCAATGATCGACAATTCACGCACAAAATCGACAAAGGCTTCCACGATCAGCTCACGCTCACCCAGCTGCTGCCAAATCGACTCGGCTTGATCCGCCTGATCGGTGACCGCTTGTCCCTTGCCATCATAGCCCTCGGTGGTGGTTTTAATCACCACACGCTTTTGACCTGCCAGACTTAAATCCTGAATCGCAGCTTGAAGCTCAGCGGCTGAATTCACCAAACGATACTCAGGAGTGGGGATGGATAAGCGTGAGAAGAGAGATTTTTCTAAACCGCGATGCTGACAAACACGCAAGGCACGACTCGAAGGATAAACGGGTTTATGACGCTCGATCTCTTCTACCAGTGCAACAGGGAGGTGCTCAAACTCATAGGTCACGCGATCAACCTGAACCAAAAAGTCCGCCAACTGAGCCCCTTGAGGGTCAATCAAGGTCGTACCAATTTCGGCACTGGGCGTCCCAGTGGTATCCAAAAAAACAAACCTCTGTCCTAAGGGATAGCCTGCTAAGGCCAACATCTGTCCTAGTTGGCCCGCGCCAAGAACGCCTAGTTTCATCTTCAGTCTCTACCTTTATTAAACACGCTAAGCCAGAGTGGTGTTTCAGTGATCATGCCTTCGCTGATCATCAGTTCACCTGCTGGCTCGTTGATTAAATCATGCTTCGCTCAGGGACTAACCTTCTCGTGGATCTGGGTGATCCAAAACCTGCTGTGTTTGCTGAGCACGAAACGCCGCCAGACGCTCCGCCACCTGCTGATCTTGCAACGCAACGATTTGTGCTGCCAAAATCCCTGCATTTTTAGCGCCAGCCGTGCCAATCGCCAAGGTCGCCACCGGAATGCCGCCTGGCATCTGTACAATCGAAAGCAAAGAATCCATACCCTTCAAGGCCTTGGATTCAACCGGCACGCCGAGCACCGGCAGGCAGGTTTGTGAAGCCGCCATACCGGGCAGATGAGCGGCACCACCAGCGCCAGCAATAATCACCTGCAAACCACGCTGTTGCGCGCTTTTGGCATAGTCAAACAACAAATCTGGCGTTCGGTGCGCAGAAACCACCTTGACCTCATAGGCCACACCCAGCTCATCGAGCAGCGCTGCAGCATGTTCCATTGTCGGCCAATCGGATTTCGACCCCATAATCACGCCAACCTGCGGCGCAAGAGCAGATGCAGTCATAAGCTAAGGCTCCTCGCATGAAAACCGCTGAGGATACCCTTAAAAGGCATCAGGGAAAAGTGCTAATATGGCTCCCTCTTAGCATAATGACAAAGGTGGAAGACAATGCTTGTGCAACTAGGGCTCGCTCTACTAGTGTTACCGCTGCTGGTGTTAATGGGCTTTTGGGGTGTGGAATACAGCCAGGTCAGCGCTTGTATTGTAGAAGGCGGCAGTTTTGATTATCTGTTAGGAGAGTGTCTTTTTGATCAGACTGGCTTTTTTGTGCCCTTTGCCGAGCGCCACCCCTTGCTGGTTAAAAGCTGCCTCTGGCTTTCTTGTTTAGGGCTGCTGCTATCCATTATTGGGCTCTATCGCGGCAAGATGGATCAATAACTGGCAAGGTGCAGCAAGAAAGAAAAGGACAGTGCCACAAAAAACAAAAGGCCCACTGATATAAGTGGGCCAAAGAGCAAAGCAGTTTTTGAACACTGCATCAATTGAACTACGGCTCAATTGCTCTAAATATAGTTAAACAAGCTTAAACCAGAGATACGTCCTGTAATCTGCATTCCCGCCTGATAGCTCAGCAACGAAGTCTCAAGACGCACATAGGCCTCGGCATAATCAAGATCTTCAAGATCTGAAATACTCTTCTTGGCAAACAACTCAAATTCTTCGTTACTGCTTTTGACCGCATCCAAGGTATTCTGACGCGCCCCGATCTGTGCCCGCGTTTTGGACACCTGCTCAAAGGCAATATCGATATTATCGATAGAAGCACGAATCGCTTCTTTATCAACATCCTCAGGTGGATTGCCATTACCAGTGGCATCGACGAAATATTGCAGTACACCAAGCATATTATTCGGATATGGATTACCATCTCCAAATTGATCGCTTGGTTCCAACCCTTCCAAATCTTCAAAAGCACGGTCGCCCGACGTTAGCATACGAATAAAGGTATCATCCGCCACCTGAGCTTCACGCTCGATACGGTCACCAACAAAGGTGTTACCATCATAGGCTTTTTGATCTGCTTGGCTACCAGCAAAGATATATTCGCCACTTTCATTACGCGTGTTGACCAGCCCCTGCATATGATTCAGCGTTTCTTTGGCTTCTAAGCCACTAGAGCGCACCTGATCATCGCTCCACTGATCACTCCCCAGCTGAATCGCGAGGTCTTTCATCTGCATCAGTGCAAATTCAGTCTGGTCCAGGGTTGATTCAGTTAAGCTGAGGTTTTTATCAGCAAAATCAACGTTGCGATTGTACTGCTGCACAACAGCCATGCGATTACGTGTGTTTAATGTTTGTGCGGCCGCCACAGGATCATCCGCAGGTGTCAGCACACGTTTCCCAGAACTCATCTGGTTATTCACATGGCTAAAGCGCTGATAGCTTTGCATCACGCCATTCATGCTGTTGTTGTACATCTGATTGGTGGAAAGACGGATCATTTTACTTACCTCCCGACACTGTTAATCAGTGTGTCGAATAATCTCTGCGCGGTTGAAATTACCTGACTGGCAGCCTGATAGGACATCTGAAAGCGGATCAAATTCGCGGCCTCTTCGTCCATATTGACACCCGATGCAGACTCACGCATGGCGATACTTTGATTGAGGGTTGCACGGGCGACATCGCTGGCTGTGCGCGCTTCAGAAGTTTGAATCCCCACTTTTTCAACTAGAATCGAGTAGGTTTCGCCCAGCGTTGTACCACCGCGTCCATCTTCACCGCGATTGATCAGTTTGGCTGATTGCATCTGCGCCAAAGCCGCGCCATTACTGCCACCGGCAGAGCCTTCGAGCACCCACTTATCTCCATTCTTAGCTAAGCTCGCGTCAACCTTGAGGACTAAGTCCACTTCTGGTGCTGTGCCAACTGAAAAAATGTAGGTACCACCACCATTAGCAGTACCAACGACTTCCACTCCAGTTTTATCCTTTAAAGTAAAGGTAGTGGGAGTGGCAGTGCCGTCGAATGTCAGTTCAGCGCCGGTGAGATCAACACCGTTAAAATCCGATAGTTTCTGATCGGCTAAATTGGCATAACTAACACGAGCGGTGCCCGCATTATTCTCAAAAGCACCAATACCTGACATCGCTAACTTATTGGTATCGGTCAGATCTGGAGAACGTTCCAGTTGGGACGCACCAAGACGCGTTGGTGAAATCAGCAGGCCGCCTTTGAGAAGATCATTGATTCCTGCTACAGCATCAACATCTAAATTGTTCGCTGCAGGATCAGCAGGATCAGGGCTCTGACCATTGGTTAAGCGAAAACCATAGGTATCCTGCAGGGCATCATTCAGGTCGGCTATAGTTGTGAAGGGCCCACCTGGCGGCGTCATATTCTGCCCAGTTTGTGCATCTTGCAAAATAAAATTACTGCCTTGCTGGCGGAGCGTAAACTCTTTTGCTGGTAGTTTATTCAGACCATTCGGGTCAATCCACACACCAGCTGGTGCTTCACGCTGAATACCGGGGATGCGATCTTTCTGCGACTGGGACCGATTAATATCGTGAAACAGATCTCCACCTTGGTTGCCATCACGATCTATCCCCTGGCTGTGTTGATTATTCATCTCGCCAGCAAAGACGATAGCAATCCGGCCCATTTCGGCCAAGGCAGGGTCCAAGGTATCACGACGATAGCGGATGACACCGCCCATCTGACCACCAGTAATGCTGTTGGTGATATTCATCTTGGCGCCGCGTGAATCGATTAGATTCACTTCATAGCGACTCTTGTCATTGGTGCCAGGCACGGCTTCAAGACGACTAGCAGAATCGCCGACAATCAGCGGAATGCCTTCACCAATCATCACGTTGATGGTGTTGCCATCCTGCTCAACGGCCTGTACATCAACATATTCACTCAGCTCACGCAGCATCTCATCACGGCGATCAAACAAATCATTCGGTGGCTGATTGCGTGAACCTTCATAAACCTGTATTTGCTTATTCAGCTCGGCAATACCCTGCGCCAGCTCGTTTACCTTGGCCGTGTGTGTCCGCAACTGAGCATTGATATTGTTATTCTGATCATCCAGGCGAGCCTGCGATGTTTTAAAGCGCTGACTCACGCTGTCAGTCTGGCTATAGACCAGCTCGCGCGCGGGTTGAGAAAGCGGATCATTCGAGAGGCTCTGCATGGCATCAAAAAAGTTATTCATGCCTGTGCCTAAGGAGGAGGTTTCATTCGCCAAAAGGCCATCCAGTTCACTGGCTTGGCGCAGGAACGTCTGCTGATCCATATAGCGACTGGTGTCCATACGCACCTGCGTCACAGTAAACTGATCCACAATACGCTCGACCGTCTGAGTCCGTGCGCCTGTACCAAAATAACCCGCACCTGTACCCATCGGATTATTGGTCACCTGCACAGCGCGTTGGCGTGAATAGCCAGGTGTATCAATGTTACCGATATTGTGACCGGTCACGCTGAGATTGTTGCGGCTGGTTCTTAGGCCACTGAGACCAAGACTAAGTAAGTCTGCCATTGCTCTTCCCCTGAATGCTTTCTGGGTCATTGACCCAACAATGAAATCGTTATCGGCACGCCAGTGCTTTTCTACAGCCTATCAATTCAATCTGCAGGCCTTGGGCTGATTGGCGCTGCGCTGTCCTGCTCCAGACGTTCAAGAGCCTGGTTCAGTGTGCTGCCTTCCATAATATTGACGATCTTGTACGCATAGCGTGGATCAGTGGCATAACCCGCCTGCTGCAAGCCGCGCGCAAAGGCACGTGGATTATCGGTTTGCTCTAATGCGGACTGATAGCGTGGATTGGCGAGCAGAAAATCTACATAATCTTCCATGGATTGCTCAAAAGAATCATAAGCACGAAAAGCCCAGCGCTCTTGTTGCGGCCGACCATTGCGATATTCGAGTGTCGGTACCTCCGCCGCTTCACCAGACCAGCGTCGATCTGCCTTAATCCCAAAGAGATTAAAGCTGTTGCTGCCATCGGCACGCGCAATCATATGGCGACCCCAACCGGTTTCGAGTGCAGACTGGGCCAGCATAAAACGCGGATCAACACCCAAGCGCGCCGCCGCCTGCTCGGCAATTGGATAGAGGTGGCGAACAAAGTCTTCTGGGCTGGCAAAATAGGTGCGCTTGTCTTCGCGCACAGGCAAACCACTGATTTCTAATGGCTGACGCCCCACTGACTCGCTAGCAGCGGCATAGGGTGGACGACGACCGGCTTGCAGCGCCTGCGCGGTACGCTCGCTGGCCTCACGCTGCGCCGCGATGGCAGCCGGTGTCTGCTCGGGGTTGGCCGCTTCCGCCAAGGGCGCGCGCACTTGAGTAAAATTGAGACGGCGATCAGCGAGCTGCTGCACCAACTCATCTGACAGCTGCTGTGCACTGCGCCGAACATGATCCGGTACGGGCTCACCTGGCTCTGGGCGCTCACGCGAGAGTTGATTGACCAGCATTTGCGCTAAGCCCAGGCCCTCTCCGTTACCGCCTTGACTGATGGCTAAGGAAAACTGCTCATCAAGCATGCCTTCAAAAAAGCCCATTTCCTGCGAATGCAGCAGGCGATTTTCACCCGCCAGCGTTTCATTCGCCTCACGCGAGCTTTGCAAAATCATTTGGATAAACAGCGCTTCAAACTGACGAGCGACTTCGCGCAGCGCTTCAGGATCATTTTCTATCGCACCACGCTGCAGATCACGCAAGCCCTGAAAATCGTGATACGAGGCTTGAGCTCGGGTGTAGCTACCGCTGGAATCACCGATCATGCTGCTCTCCTTAAATCACGATCAACTGGGCGTTTAAAGCACCTGCCTGCTTCAGTGCTTCAAGGATCGCCATCAGATCACCTGGGGCCGCGCCAACTTGATTCACGGCACGCACGATTTCATCAAGGGTGACGCCAGCATCAAAGCGGAACATCGGATTGTTTTCTTGGTCGATGGTGATTTCCGTGTTTTCTTGCACCATGGCTTCACCATTCGCGAAGGCCTCTGGCTGCACCACTTGCGGCTGCTCAGCAATCGTCACAGTCAAACTCCCATGCGTCACGGCGGCTGGGGCAACGCGCACATTTTGGCCGATAATGATCGTGCCAGTACGCGAGTTAATAATCACACGGGCCGAGGCAGCAGCAGGGGCCACCTCCAGATTTTCCAACACAGAAAGAAAACCAACGCGCTGGCTAGGATCACGAGGCGCACGCACACGAATGGAAACTGGATCTAAGGCTTGCGCAATACCCGCGCCCATCAGCTCATTAATGGTTTCTTCAATTCGGCGCGCAGTTGTGAAATCTGGATTATGCAGATTGAAAGTCAGCGTATCGCCATCTGAAAAATGGTGTGCCACCTCACGCTCAACAATCGCACCATTGGGAATACGACCCACGCTAGGCACATTCACCGTGACCCGCGACCCATCTGCACCACCTGCACCAAAGCCGCCAACCACAAGACTGCCTTGCGCGACAGCATAGACCTGCCCATCTGCGCCACGTAGTGGGGTCATCAATAGCGTACCACCGCGTAGGCTATCGGCATTGCCGATCGAAGACACCGTAATATCAATACTTTGCCCTGGCTTGGCAAAGGCTGGCAGTTCTGCGTTGACCGTGACGGCCGCCACATTTTGTGAACGTGGATTGACCCCTGGCGGCAAGGTAATACCAAACTGATTCATCATATTGGCGAAGGTTTGATTGGTGAAGGGCGCGTTATCGCCTGTCCCATCAAGACCCACTACCAAACCATAACCAATCAACTGGTTAGCCCGCACACCTTCGACACTGGTGAGATCCTTAAGACGACTCATGGGCTCATTAGCCCATGCCTGCGTCCAGCTGGAAATCAGCAGACTCAGTGCGAATGCTAGAGAGAAGAAACCTTGTTGTAATCGCATGCAGATTCAGCTCCAGCTTAAAGCGGCCACCAGCCACTATTCAGAAAACGGGTGAGCCAACCTTGGCGATTTGCATTGGCGAGTTCACCTGTGCTGCTATAGGTTAAACGCGCATCGGCTAATTGGGTTGAGGACACAGTATTATTAGGGCGAATATCTTCTGGACGCACAATGCCAGAGACGCGCACATACTCTGAACCTTGGTTCAAATTCATCCACTTTTCGCCGCGCACCAGCATATTGCCGTTGGGGTAAACCTCATGCACCGTTACCGTAATACTGCCTAACAGGCTATTACTTTGATCAGAAGAAGCCTCACCCGAGAAGTCTCGATCTGAACTCAGGTTCGCCCCCACATTTAAACGTTCACGCCCTGCAATCACTGGTGTAGCAACATTGACACTGGTGGAGCGGTTAAGATCTGTGCTGGACGAATTACTCGCACGGGTGCGTTCTTCAAGCTGCACCGTAATCACATCACCAACACGATAGGCCTTGCGATCACCAAACAAGGTGGGAGAGTGATTGGCATGATACAGAGAGCCACGCGTGGCGGGCGGTGGCTCCATCTGGCTTGGCTGCACCGGTGCATAATGGGGATCATCAGGCTCAACCACCGGCCGGCCACCACAGGCGGCTAAGAGCGCCAGGCTGGCGATCACCACAAGCCGTAATGCATTACACATGTCCAGTTCCTCTTTATTTATTTCTTGCTGCCTATCCAACCAGGACTTCAGTACGCGCTTACAGGGTTTGGGTCAGATTGCGCAGCATATCATCAGCCGCTGAAACAACCTTAGTATTCATTTCATAGGCGCGCTGGGTCGTAATCATATCCACCAGCTCTTCAACAGCACTGACGTTAGACAGCTCCAGCATGCTCTGCTCTACGCTACCAAAGCCATTTTCTCCACCAACGCCATCAATCGGCGCACCAGAGCCTGCCGTTTCAGCAAAGACATTGTTACCCAGAGCCAGCAAACCAGCAGGATTGATAAAATCGACCAGCTCAACCTGACCGATTTCTTGTGGGTTATTATTTTCACCCGCTTGGGTAATCGTCACCACACCATCACGACCGATGGTGATCGAGTTGGTATTTTGTGGCAGGACGATCTCTGGCTCCAGCGGGAAGCCATTCGAGTTCACGATGCGTCCATCTGCATCGAGGTGGAATTGACCATTGCGCGTATAGCTGACTTCACCATCTGGCATTTGCAGGCGGAAGAAACCACGGCCATTGATCGCGATATCCAGCGGCTGGTTCGTCACTTCAAGGCTGCCTTCAGTAAACTGGCGCTGAGTGGCCACCACGCGCACACCTGTACCTAGCTGCAAGCCAGTAGGCAGCGTGGTGTTATCACCATTTTGAGCACCTGGTAAACGCTGTGCTTGATAAAGCAGATCTTCAAACACCGCACGATTACGCTTAAAACCCACCGTATTGACGTTGGCGAGGTTGTTAGAAATAGTAGAGAGTTTGGTGTCCATGGCTTGTAAGCCTGTACGACCTGTCCATAAAGCTGGATGCATTGTCTTCTCCTGACTTCAATTCGACTTGCCTGTTCCCAGGCTTAAAAAATCATTCGATGCTGAATTAGCCCATGCGCAGCAAGCTGTTGACGCTCGCGCTGGTATCATCAACCGATTTCATCATCTTCACATTCATTTCATACTGGCGTGATAAGGCCAAAAGACTAGTTAACTCGCTGACTGCATTCACATTACTGGTTTCCAGTGCGCCAGATTCCAGCTGGACTTGCTCTGCCAACTCAAGCGGCACATCAATACCCATTGGGCGCATCAGACCGTCCAAACCCTTCTCCATAACGACGCCCTGCTCTTGGGCACTGACCAGCTTGATTTGATCCACAATCTCGACATCAGCACCACCCGCTTGGTTACCCAATGCAATACCACCATCGGCGTTGATATGAATATGCTGGCCTTGCGGCAAGACGATCGGCCCGCCATTGCCGATAATCGGCAAGCCATTGCCTGTACGTAGCACACCATTGGGATCAATATTCAGATCGCCACGGCGAGTATAGGCTTCGGTGCCATCAGGGGCCTGTACCGCGATCCAGCCTTCACCGCGCACCGCAATATCAAGGTTGCGCCCAGTATACTCATAGCTGCCCGCCTGTATATCGGTAGCAGGACGCTCGGTGAGGGCATAAACACGGCTAGGGTGATGCTGACCAAAAACAGGCATGGCGCGGGCTTGCTCAAAATCAGCACGAAAGCCTGTTGTGTTCACGTTGGCAAGGTTATTGGAGCGTGCCGTTTGTGCCAGCATATTGTGCTTAGCGCCGGTCATCGCAATAAAAAGGGCTTTATCCATGTCAGTCTCCGCAAGCTGAATAGACAAGTCTTTGCAAGGCCTGTGCCAAACTCCTGCAAGGCAATACACAGCAATCAATAGAAACAAAAAAAGCGCACCGAAGCGCGCTTTTTGGGCCAGCATACAAAAATTAACGCAGATTGATAATCGTCTGAGTAATCGTATCTTGCGTCTGGATCGTCTTGGCATTGGCCTGATAGTTACGCTGACCAATAATCATCTTCACCAGCTCTTCAGCCAGATCGACGTTAGAATCTTCCAAGGCACCACCGGCAATCGTACCCGTAATACCCGTACCAGCCACGTTAATGGTCGGAATCCCTGAGTCAGGACTTTCTAACCAAGCCGTCGAGCCATTTGGACGCAAACCTTCTGGGTTAGTAAAGGTCGCTATTGGCACTTGACCCACAACCTTATTCTGACCATTGGTATAACGACCAAAGATACTGCCATCGGCGCCAACTTCAAGCCCCGCAAGACGCCCAGTGGTATAACCATCTTGGCTTTGTGACTGAGCAGAGAAGGCCGCACCATATTGTGTGGTGCCACGTAGGTTGTAAGTAAAGCTATTTGCATTTGGGGTAGGTCCCATCCAAGCGCCAGCCAGATACTCCGTAGGAACACTCAAGTTGAAAGATCCAGGTGAATTCGCAGGTGGCACTGTATTGACATTCCCGTCATTAAACCCAGAAAAAGCACCCTGGGTATTAAAGGTCAGCGTTTTCTGAACCAGAGTAGTAGGATCCCCACCTCCAGTTACCCAATCATTGAAGTTGGCTGCAGTCAAATATTCACCGCTTCCTACAGGAAACTCAACTGCATTGCCATTCCCATCAACAAATTTTCCATCAAAGGCCATAATCATAGCCCAAGCATTTCCTTCAGCAGAGTTGCTCGGTTCAACTTTAACAAAGTACTGACTCACCACATGCTCAATGCCTAAACTGTCATATACCTTAGTAGGATTTTGATCAGAGTAGGTCGTACGATCATTTGGATTAAAGCTAAAAGATCCAACTTGAAAATCATCGGGATCTATAGGGTTACCAGCAAGTTCCAAAGCAACACCAGGAGAAATAGACCCTATAATTTGGGCCTTCAAAACAATATTTGGCGCCGTACCCACCACATCATAACCCTGGCCATCAATAACCACAGTTTCAGGCGTTACCACACCATTAGCATCTACGTTTAACGTAGTACCCACACCATCTATATTTAAAATCACATCATTAGCAACACCATTCAAAGGTATTGTCGTTAAGGTGCCTAGGTTTTCTTTACGCGAATCAAAATTAAATTCTAAGTCCAAACGACCCGTGGCCTTAGGCTCAATATTGGTTTGACTAATGCGCATATCACCCATTACACCCTGCACATTGCCTTGATCATCAGCGGTATAGCCTTGCAAACGCTTCCCTGTATTATTGATGATATAACCATCTTTATCCAAATTAAAATAACCAGCACGCGTATATTCTGTCTGCCCATTATTAGAAAGAATAAAGTAACCATTACCTTCAATCGCCATATCTAATGCGCGATCGGTATAGTTGATATTCCCTTGGGTGTGCTGCTGAGAAACACGCTCAACCAATACACCTGAACCTGTCGAATGCTTACCTGTACCCAGAATCGAGGCACTATAAACATCACCAAATTCAGCGCGCGATTGCTTAAAGCCCACCGTGCTGGCGTTGGCAATATTGTTGCCTGTTACACTTAAATCCATCTGCGCCGCACGCAGACCTGATAAACCGATATTAAAACTCATGACTTAGCTCTCCCCTGCCAGAAATTAGTTAACGACTTTAACGTTGCGTAGCGGAACAGCTTGATCCATTCCACTGATATTCAGCATGATCTCGCCCCGCTCACCAGCATTCAGCGCCACACTGGTGACACTGCGGCCCAGGTAAAGATCGACCGCCTCGTGCTGACCATCAATCGAAGCAAAAGCACGGAACTGATAAACACCTGAAGGGAAGGGCTCACCTTCGGTGTCAAGACCATCCCATTCAAAAGCAATATCACCTGCCTCACGACCACCTAAAGAGATATCACCGATGTATTCACCATCACCGGAGTAAACGGCAACAAACACATCGGGCGAGCTTGCCGAAAGCTCAATGGTGCCTTTCACTGAATCACCTTCTTTTAGCTCGGTGAAGTTGGTCAGCACCTGCACCTGACGACCCACCAGCGTAGAAGCTTGCAAAGCCTGAGTGGATTGCAGGCTGACCGCAAATTGCTCAACGGTTTTATTCAGGTTGGTGATCCCCTCAAGAGAGGAGAACTGTGCCAACTGAGCAATAAATTCGGTGTTGTCTGTTGGCTCCAGCGGATCCTGGTTTTCCAGCTGAGTCACCAGCAGGCGCATAAACTCGTCTTTGCCCAACTCATTGCTACCTTGAGCGCGATTCGCGGCGGCACGACGCTCGTTATCCGCTTGCAAGGATTGATAGAGGGGAGTGGCTTCTAATGACATCTCTTTCACCTTAACTTGTTGACTGGCGGCAAGGCTTTGCCGCTCAGACGAAAAAAGGGCTGCCCGAATTAGGCGTTCTGACCGAGCGTTAACACACGCTGCATCATCTGCTTGGTGGTGTTCATGACTTCCACATTCGTCTGGAAGGAGCGTGAAGCCGCCATCATGTCGGTCATCTCTTCAACAACATTGACGTTTGGATAGAAGACATAGCCTTCTTCGTTGGCCATTGGATGGTTTGGCTCGTAACGCATTTGCAGCTCTTGATTACTCTCAACGATACCCAGCACATTGACACCCTGACCCGCCACATCGCGTGGATTAAAGCTGGTCACTGGATTCTGAAAACCCTGTTGATCAGTAATCCCTTGGCGATAACGCTCTAAAATAGGAGCAAAGACGGGCTTGCGCGCGCGATAGGTGTCTTCGATAGAAGAACTCACACTCTGCGCGTTCGCTAGGTTAGAAGCCGTGGTATTCAAACGCACACTTTGCGCGTTCATCCCAGTTCCAGCGATATCAAAAATTCGATTTAAAGACATGTTGCTCTCCTATTCGCTGGGCTTAGCCTTGATCACGCAGAGCTTTAGACAGGCCACTGAAACGACTATTCAAAAAGGTAAAGCTGCTCTGAAAGTCCATCGCGTTGCGGGCAAACTCGGCCTGCTCGATATTGGTTTCAACTGTGTTGCCATCAATGGCGGGCTGATGTGGAATGCGGTACTGGAGCGAACTATCTTCGATGATCGCCTCAGCTGGGATATGGCGCGCCGAAGTGCGATTCAACTCCATACGCTGGCGACTCTCGTATTCACCGCGCAAAATACCTTGAAAATCCAGATCTCGCGCTTTAAAGCCCGGCGTATCGCTGTTCGCCAGATTATTCGCTAGGATCTCTGAGCGACGACTACGCACATTCAGCGCTTCTGCATGAATACCAAGAGCATTATTAAAGTTGATGGCCATCTGCACTTCTCCGTTCTGCGACGCTGCCACTGGGCAGGCATATAGCGCTCTACATACAAAATTCATGCCACCACAACTTTATCCTTTATAAACAAAGAATTAGAAAATAAAGGTGTTTTTCATCTGATCTCACCATTGCTGATCAGGCGTCTAGCGGCAAAAGGCTGCCGCTCATTTTTACCCCTCCTTCAAGCAAATTTTGCTAATATTGGCTTCTCGGCCGTTTGTATCGGCAAGACTTCTGCCTCACCGCCTGATATCACAAGGAACTGTATGGCCTTTGTTTTCTCTTTTTTACGTCAACTACGCGATAGCCTGCGTGATCTCTTGCCCGTTGTACTGGTCATCGGCTTTTTTCAACTGGTGGTGATTCAGCAACCCCTGCCTGATCATGTTCATCTTTTTGACCTGCTCAGCGGCTTATTTTTTGTGGTGATTGGCTTGGCCTTATTTATTCAAGGCTTACAGCTGGGTCTGTTTCCTGTTGGTGAGGGCTTAGCACAAGCCTTTGCACGCAAGGGTTCCGCCTTTTGGCTACTGCTCTTCTCTTTTGCACTCGGCTTTGGTTCCACCGTCGCGGAGCCAGCCTTAATTGCCGTTGCTGCCAAGGCGGGCGAAGTGGTCGCTGAAGGTGGCTTGATCGCCAATACAGCCGAAGCTCAGCAAGCCTTTGCCTTTCAACTGCGCATGGTGGTGGCCGCCTCTGTTGGCACGGCGGTGGTGGTCGGCGTGATACGCATCCTTAAAGGCTGGCCTTTACATCTGATGATTATTGGCGGCTATGTTCTGGTGCTGCTGCTGACCCTTATCGCACCCACCGAGATCATTGGGATCGCTTATGATTCAGGCGGGGTCACGACATCGACCATTACCGTACCGCTGGTGACCGCGCTTGGCGTGGGTCTCGCCACAGCCATCAAGGGACGCAACCCGATGCTGGATGGTTTTGGCTTGATCGCCTTTGCCTCGGTGATGCCAATCATCTTTGTGCTGCTGTTTGGCTTACTGGGCGTTTAACAAGGAGAAGTCATGCTGCTATTGAGGCCCTACCCTGTGAGGAAAAACCATGCCCCTCGTTGAGATACTCGCGGCCACGCTGCTCGATATTTTGCCAATTGCGGCCATTATTTTTGGCTTTCAATATCTGGTGATTCGCAAAAAGATCAAGCGCCTGAGTCAAGTGCTGATTGGCTTTGTGATGGTGCTTTTCGGGCTGAGCTTTTTTCTGCTCGGTCTTGAGCAAGCGCTGTTTCCAATGGGTGGTTTAATGGCTGAGCAGCTTTCTTCAGAGGCCTTCCTCCCCACCCTGCTGGAAGGGGCGCAGCGCCACTGGACAGACTACTACTGGGTTTACCTCTTCGCCTTCACCATTGGTGCCAGCACCACGATTGCTGAACCTTCTTTGATTGCCGTCTCGCTGAAAGCTGGCGAAATCTCCGGCGGCACCATCAACCCACTGATGCTGCGCCTTGCCGTTGCACTGGGCATGGCTTTTGGCATTACCCTGGGCACCTGGCGCATCGTGATGGGCTACCCGTTACACTGGTTTGTGCTCGGCGCTTACATTCTGGTGATTATTCAGACGCTGCGCTCACCCAAAAGCATTATTCCCCTGGCTTTTGATTCAGGCGGGGTGACCACTTCGACCATTACCGTGCCCATTATTGCTGCGCTGGGCCTAGGCTTAGCCAGTGCGATACCCGGTCGCAGCCCGATCATGGATGGCTTTGGTATGATTGCCTTGGCCTGCCTCTTCCCAATTATTACGGTGATGGGCTATGCGCAAATTGCTGCATGGAAAGAGAGGCGCAAAGCACAATCAGCTGCACTTTCACAAGAATAGATGATCCACGGCAACAAATAGTCCATAGGAGTCGATGATGCGCTTTAAGTTAATTTTGGCCTTTGCTGATGATGATAAAACAGACGCGCTATTGGATGCCGCGCGTGCGGCAGGGGCGACAGGGGCCACCATCATCAATAATGCACGCGGTGAAGGCCTGAAAAAAACACGCGGTATTTTTGGTCTGGAGATTACTTCTGCACGCGATGTGTTGCTTTTTTTAGTTGAGGAGCATCGTTGCCGCCAGATTTTAGAAACCCTAGCCGAAGTCGGTGAGTTTGATGACTCCCCTGGAACGGGTATCGCACTGCAAATTGATGTTGAGGATGCGGTGGGTGTCAAACATCAGATCGCAACACTTGAAGAAAGCTTTAAATCTCACCAATAAGGAAGGTTCTTTATGAGCAATATGTCCCTCGTTCGCGTCAGAGATGTTATGCATAGCGGCTGTATTATGATTGATGGCCTGACCACCGTTGCCGATGCACTACAGCTGATGAAGACTCAGAATGCTCAGCTGCTGATCATCAAAAAGCGCAGCCAAGATGATGAATATGGTCTCGTACTGCTCTCTGATATCGCCAAGAAGGTACTCGCTGCCAATAAGGCACCTGAGCGAGTCAATGTGTATGAGATTATGTCTAAACCTGTCTTAAGCGTGAAGCCGGATATGCAGGTTCGCTATTGCGCGCAGCTCTTTCATCGCTTTGGTTTAGCTATGGCACCTGTTATTGACAGTGCGGATGAAGTCTTAGGATTTGTCAGCTATGAAGAGCTGGTGCTGAAAGGTTTAGCTTAAGAACAGGCTCTAGATCTCATCTTGAATAAGAAGCCGATAGCCGACACCTGGCTCAGTTGCAATCAGACTGGGCTGGGTTGGGTCATCACCCAGCTTGGATCTCAATCGACCAATCAGAACACGCAGATACTGACTGTCTTCGGTATGCGTTGGCCCCCAGTGTTCACGCAATAAAAAAGTCTGGGTAAAGACCCGACCTGGGTGAGTCATCAGGCTTTTTAATACAGCAAATTCCTTGGGTGTGAGCTTGATATTTTGTCCTGCCAGGTTGACCTGATGCGCCAGCGGGTCGAGCTGCAGAGCGCCCACTTGCAGCTTGGTCACGGCTTCTCCTGCAGAGGCATGAAGTGGCCGCGTTAAATTACGAATACGCGCCAATAACTCCTGAATACCGAAGGGTTTGGTCACATAATCATTGGCACCTGCATCTAAGGCTCTGACCTTACCTGCTTCGTCGCTTCTAACAGATAAAACAATCACTGGCACTTGGCTCCACTCACGCAGTGCCTTTAATGCCTCCTGTCCATCTTGATCAGGCAAACCTAAATCGAGAATCAGCAAATCTGGGGTATGAAGTGCTAAAGCGGCAAGGCCTTCTTCAGCCGTTGCCGCTTCAATCACCTCATAGCCTTGTGCCTTTAAACTCACTCTGAGAAACAAGCGAATTTGTTTTTCATCATCAATAATCAAAATGCGCGGCATTTTTTTATCTCAGTATCGATAGACCAGCAATCTAGGCGTTGGCATCCGCGGACTCGCTCTCTTCTAACTCAGTAACTGGCAACCATAGGCGAATGCAAGCACCGCGCCCTTGTGGGCCAGATGTTGCCTCTATCTTTCCAAAGTGGGCACTGATCATACCATGACAAATGGCAAGACCTAAGCCGCTGCCATAAGGCCCCCGATCATTACCCTCACCAGTGAAGAACATATCAAAAACACGCTCACGGTGTTCAACAGGGATGCCTGGCCCTTGATCAGTGACATCGATCCGAATCATCCCATGCTCTTGCCGTGCCTCAACGCGTACTTCACCTTGCTCTGGCGAAAACTTTGCGGCATTTTCAAGCACGTTCACCAAAGCCTGCTCAATCAGGGCTGGATGAACATGCAACAGAGGCAAGCAAGGCTCGATACGACAAGTGAGTTTGAGGTGAGATGAGGAGGTTTCAACACGCCTCAGTGCCGCAGCTAATAACTCATCCACCGCCACCCAGTCACGCTCAATTTTGAGCCCACCATGACCTAGGCGAGTCATATCGAGCAGATTTTGTATATAGCTATTGAGCCTTTGGCCTTCCGACAAGACCGCACTGAGTAGTAGATCTTGATCTTCTTCACTCAAATCCTGGCGCATCGTCATCAGGGTAGTGGCCGAACCTATCATTGCGGTGAGCGGGGTACGAAGATCATGTGAAATAGAAGACAAAAGAGCCGAGCGTAAACGCTCAGTTTCTTCAGCCACACGCGAAGCTTCCAAGGAATGACTCAACTGTGCACGTTCGAGGGCTTGACTCGTATAGTGGACCAGGGTTTCTAACAAGCTTTCAGTCGCTTGTTCTCCACCTTTTTGCGACCACTCTAATAAGAGAACACCCGCGACTTTTTCTTCAATCATGACCGGCTGACAACGCCAAGGTAAAGCATTCAGCGTTGGTGTTCCTGCACCACAGGGCTGGCAAGATTCGAATGCCCAGTTCAGTGCACCGATCAAACGCGGATCATCATCAAAAGAATCATCTGCCGCCATGACAAACTTGAGATGCCCATCTTGCGAACGCGTGACCCACCCTGTCCGTACACCGATCATTTTCATAACACCTTGTCTGGCTTGCTCACCAAGAGCTTCTTTATCTGCACTGACTGCCAAGGAGCGATTAAAGTCCAGCAAAAGACGAGCATGATCATTAATGCGCTGTAAAGCCAAGAGCTGATGACGCAGCTGAGCCGCAAGATGGCCACCCATCAGTGCAACAAAGAAGAAGAACACGACAGTGAGCAACTCTTCTGGATGCTCCATCGCGAAGGTAAAGCGCGGAATAGTAAAGAAGAAATTATATGCAGCAAAGCTCACTAAGGCGGCAAACAGTGCTGGCTTCACTCCCGTTTTCACCCCAACCCAAAGCACTGTCGATAGGTAAACCAAAGACATATTGGCCAGCGGCAACCAGCCGACTAAGCCAAAAGAAAGGCCCGTTGCAAGCACAACTGCAGCGAAAGCGTGGAAATAACCCCACCAGCGCGTTACCTCTTTGGTAATCTTTTTTTCTGTTGGCTCAGCTTCATCCGCTGTAAAAATGAGTTCAAAACCTTTGGCTTGATCAAGTAGCTGATAGGCGGTTGAGCGCCATTTGAACCAGCGTGAACCTTCACGACCTATCAATAGAGTGCTGGCATTGACCTTGCGCGCATAGCTAAGGAAGCTCTCCACACGATCTGGTCCATGCAGCTGCTGAACCTGTCCTCCTAGCTGCTCTGCGAGGCGATAAGCCTGGCTGACCTCTATACGTTGCTGTTCACTGGTATGTAAGTCTTCAACAAATACCACTTCCCAAGGAACTTGCCGACGCTCCGCCATTCTGCGCGCTGCCCGAATTAAAGCCAGATCTTGGGCTTCTCCACGCAATAGAGCCAAAAGACGCATACGAACTGGCCAAGGGCCCAGCTGACCTTGTTCTCGCATCAGATGGATCACATCCTGATCTGCTCTTTCCGCGACCTGCTGAATAGCCAGCTCGCGCAATGCACTTAAGTTGGCGCTATTGAAGTAGCCCTCCAGTGCGGCTTGCGCTTGTTCGGGCATATAGATCTTTCCTTGCTCTAAACGTTGAATCAACGCATTAGGCGGAAGGTCAATCAGTACTAGATCATTCGCACGGTCAAAAAGTGCATCGGGCACTGTTTCTTTCATGCGGATGCCTGTGATCGTCATAATCACATCAGACAAGCTTTCCAAATGCTGAATATTTACTGCTGTCCACACTTCGATGCCTTGATCGAGGAGCATTTGGATATCTTGATAACGCCGCTGATGTAAGCTGCCCGGACAGTTTCTATGTGCCATTTCATCAAGCAGCAGTATCTCTGGCGCACGCTCAAGCGCACGCTCAAGATCAAACTCCTGAAACTGATTTTCAGCATAGTGTACGGTTTTTAAAGGCAGCTGCTCCAAGCCAGCACAGAGACGCAGGGTTTCCACTCGATCATGGCTCTCTGCAACACCGATCACCACATCGCGTCCTTCAGCTTGCGCTTCATGTGCAGCTTGTAGCATGGCGTAGGTCTTGCCTACGCCAGGTGCAGCGCCTAAGAAGATGCGTAGCTGACCTAAAGCCGCCTTTTGGACTGATTCAAGCAAAGAATCAGGATCAGGGCGCTCAGCGTCATAATCTCGCATTCTATTCCCTCTCTTGAGCGACAAGTTGATCGAGTGCGAGATTAAGCCGCAGGACATTGACTCTAGCTTGACCAAGCACACCCCAAGTTGGTGCTTCTTGATGCGTGTTAATCAATTCAATGAGGTGCTCTAGATCGAGGCTTCGAGCAGCTGCGACACGCGGTGCCTGCAAGATCAAGGCTTCAGGGCTAAGATGAGGATCAATACCCGAACCTGAAGCCGTCAGTAGATCAGCGGGAACCACTTGATTAGACACGGATAAAGCGGCCCACCGAGCAGAAGCTAACTCAGCCAGTTCAGGGTTGGAGGGCGCAAGATTGGACCCACCAACATCAAAAGGATTGTAATCCGCTGCAGATGGACGACTGGAGAAATAATGCTCAGCCTGAAAGGGTTGCGCAACCAAAGCGGAGCCAATCACATGGCCATCCTGCAAGATCAGGCTCCCCTGTGCCTGCTTAGGAAAAAGCCATCCTCCTACCTGGGTCGCTACAGCCGTATAAAGACCACCCAGCAGTAGCACCATCACCAGCGCTGTACGCAGGCTCATCAGAGCCTGCTGAGTCAAAGAAGTCGAAGAAGATAAATGTGAGTTCATTTTTTAGCCCTCAAATAACAGCTGCGAGTATAAGATCAATGCACTTAATCGCGATAAAAGGCAGAATTAAACCACCTAAACCAAAATAAATCAGATTATTACGGAACAGCTGATCTGTCTTTAATGCTTTCACACGCACGCCTTTTAAGGCCAAAGGCACTAAAGCGGGAATAATCAGTGCATTAAAAATGACTGCGGCCAGAATGGCATTCTCTGGGCTAGAGAGATTTAAAATATCCAGCCCAGCCAAGGCGGGAAAACTCGCTGCAAAAAGTGCAGGCAAGAGAACAAAGTACTTGGCGACATCATTGGTCAGCGAGAAGGTGGTCAAGGCACCCCGAGTGACTAGCAGCTGTTTACCTATCTCAACCACATCAAGCAACTTACCTGGATTGGAATCTAAATCGACCAGATTGCCTGCCTCACGGGCTGCCTGCGTCCCTGAGTTCATCGCCAAACCAAGATCTGCCTGCGCTAAGGCTGGTGCATCATTGGTGCCATCGCCAACCATTGCAACCAGTTGACCTTGTTGCTGATGATCACGAATCACCTGTAGTTTTTTCTCTGGCGTGGCTTCAGCGATAAAATCATCGACCCCGGCTTCTGCTGCGATGGCAGCCGCTGTCAAGGGGTTATCCCCTGTCACCATGATGGTTTTAATACCCAGCAGACGAAGCTTAGCAAAGCGCTCCTGAATACCGGATTTAATAATGTCCGCAAGAGCAATCACCCCCACAAGCTGATCATCAATCGCGACCGCAAGCGGCGTAGCACCCGAACGTGCTATACGTTCGACTTCTTCCTCCATAAATGAAGGTAAATGACCACCTTGCTTTTTGACCCAGCGAGAAACAGCATCGACTGCACCTTTACGAATCGAGCGCCCATCCGCTAAATCAACACCCGACATCCGCGTTTCAGCGCTAAATTCGATAAATTGTGCTTCTTGGGTCGCCTCAATACGCACGCCTTCCTGCTCGATAAACTCAACAATCGATTTGCCTTCTGGCGTTGGATCGGCCAAAGAAGAAAGATAAGCCGCCTCATAAAAAACCTGCTTACTCACACCGAGTGGCAGCATTTCATTGGCATGGCGATCACCCAGTGTGATCGTGCCAGTTTTATCGAGTAGCAGCACATCCACCGAGCCAGCGATCTCAACAGCCTTACCTGATTTGGCAATCAAATTGGCTTTTAAAGCGCGATCCATACCCGCAATCCCAATCGCTGGCAGCAGTGCGCCAATCGTTGTGGGAATCAAGCACACTAAAAGAGCAACCAAAACAGGAATCGAAAGGCTAATACCTAGGTAATGACCTATAGGCATCAAAGACACAACCACCAGCAGGAAGATCAGCGTGAGTGCGGAGATCAATACAGAGAGCGCCAGCTCATTGGGTGTTTTTTGGCGCTGCGCACCTTCGACCAGGGCAATCATGCGATCAAGCAAGCTCGATCCAGGGTCATGGCTCACTCGCACCAAAATACTGTTTGTCAGCACCTTGGTGCCTGCACTGACCCCTGAATTATCTGTACCCGCTTCGCGAATGACAGGTGCGGATTCACCGGTGATCGCAGATTCATTTATCGTGGCCGCGCCTTGAATGATTTCACCATCAGCAGGAATAATTTCCTGCGCCTTCACTTGAATCACATCACCACGGCGCAGCTGACTGGCTGCAACATACTCTAAAGCACCCTGAGGTGTCTGACGTAAAGCCTTGAGGTCATCACGAGCCGCTTTGAGACTCGAAGCCTGCGCCTTTCCTCGGGCCTCTGCCAGGGTTTCAGCGGCATTAGCAAATAGCAACGTAAAAAGCAGGATCAGGGTGATACTGAACTCTAAACCCCAGCTTTGTCCTTGCAGTAAATGCTGCATGCTAAACAAGGCCGAAATCACTATCCCTAAACCCACCACAAGCATCACTGGTTGACGATAAAGGTGGCCGGGATGCAAACGCAGCAAACTGCCTTTAATCAGCTCTTGCCAAGAGAGCCCCATCACTGGATTTTTTTCTACTTGATGACGATTCATAATCTGCTCCATTAACCGATTTGCATCAGCGTGAGATGTTCAGCGATGGGGCCCAGCACCAGCACTGGCAGGAAGCTCAACAAGGCGAACATCAACATCACAGCCATCAGAAAAACAATAAAAATAGGGGTTTCGACATTGAGGTTAGAGTCACTCGCCGCCAAGGACTTTTTCTGCATCAAAGAAGAGGCCAGTGCGAGCGGAAGGAGCATCGGCAAGAAGCGACCAAACGCGAGTGCAATGACACAGGTGACATTCCACCAGACAGAATCATCATCCAGCCCTTCAAAGCCTGAACCATTATTAGCAAAGGCCGAGGTGTATTCGTAGAGAACCTGACTCACCCCATGAAAACCAGGATTGGTGATACCTGAGACTCCGGGTAAAGCAAAGGTCAATGCGGTTAAACCAAGAATCACGATCGGTTGCAAGAGTAGGATGAGTGCAAGGATTTTAATCTCTCTCGTTTCAACGGCCTTTCCAAACAAGGTAGGACGCCGCCCGACCATCAGCGACCCTAAGAAGGCGGCCAAAAGGGTGAACACCAAGAAGCCGATCATGCCGACCCCTATACCACCGAAAGTCGCATTCACGAACATGTTCATCAAGGTTGCCAAACCACCGAGAGGGTTCAGACTGTCGTGCATCCCATTGACTGAGCCATTCGAGGTTTGCGTAGTCCAGCTCGCCCAAAGCGCGGTGGCATAAGGACCAAAACGAACTTCTTTACCTTCCATGTTAGGCCCATCGCTGAGTGAAGCCATAGCAGGGTTGGGCTGCAGCTCTGAATAGACTGCTAGGCTGGTTGAGGCGACAGAAAGACCGAGCATCACCGTCAACACCATCCAGGTGAGACGCTGGCGACCGCTAAACAGACCTAAGGCAAAAACAAGCGCAATAGGAATCAAAACCAGTGATAGGGTTTGGATTAAATTCGATAAAGGTGTGGGGTTCTCAAGAGGAACAGAAGAGTTGGGACCATACCAGCCACCACCATTCGTCCCTAGCTGTTTGATCGCGACCATACTGGCTACAGGGCCAAGGGGAATCTGCTGCTCTTGCATTTCTACTGAAGAATCAACAACCTGAACCTGAGCAGCGCCCTGCCAAGTCGCGGGGACACCTTGCCAGGTCAGCAACAATGCACTGATCAAGGCCAAGGGTAATAAAACACGAACAAGGCCACGCGTCAGATCACGATAAAAATTACCAACACCTGACTCATCCTGATCTGACTTTTTTACACCTGCAAAAAGTGCACGCAAGATAGCAAACAAAGCCGCCATACCCGCTGCAGGCGTCACAAACTGCAAAGTGACGATACCGAGGGTATGCGCTAAGAAAGAGAGCTGCGCTTGCCCTGAATAGTGCTGCTGATTCGTATTGGTTAAAAAAGAAACGGTGGTGTGTAAGGCTAAATCCCAGCTCATGCCTGGAGCTGAATCTGGGTTCAGCGGCAAAACACCTTGGAACATCAGTAGGAGAAAAATCATGGCACCAAGAAAGAGGTGCAAAAGAAGGAGAGACTTCGCATAGTGCAACCAGTGCATACTCTGATGACCATTCACGCCCATCAGTCGATAAAGCCCGTTTTCCAACGGCATAAAGACTTTGGCTCCAGGACCAGGACCTTCAGCAAAAACACCTGCTATATAACGACCTAAAGGCCAAGCCAAAAGTAAGGCGAGACTGTAAGTGAGAAAAATCTCTGTCATAGTTTTTCACTCCAACTGAGGATGGTCCAAATGGCTCCCATGACCATCATGAACACCAATAAACCGATCAGTAGCATTTTTAAAACCTCTCTGGATTCAACAAAGCAACCAGCAAGTAGATGGCTAACATCAAGCTTGCTAATCCCAAACTGGCTAAAAGCCATACACTGTTCATCGCTATCACCTCGCATTAATAGACGCGCTCAGTGTGATCCACTCAGGAATAAAATTTCGATAGGCGAAATATCAAGAAGGTGTAAAATTTGTGTAAAATTCGACTTCAAATCAGCAAAATCACATCTGAGGAGTCTGTTGTGGAGGCACAAGAAAAGTGGGCCCAAGCTCTGCTCAAGCTGTTACAGATAAGGTTGGAATCGGCGGGATTGTGGCAAACGGCTCTCTTGCCAAGCCCTGAAGCCTTTGAAAGCAACGAACCCTTCTGTGTTGATCAAATGACCATGCCGCAATGGCTGCGTTATGTTTTTATTCCACGCATGCAGGCTTTAATTGATCAGCGAGGTACGCTGCCTCAAGCTTGTGATATCACATCGCAATGTGAAATGCAGATGCAAGGCGAGGGATTGGCGGCAGTGCTTGAAGTCACCCAAGCTCTGGATCAACTCCTAACCGCGCACAAGATTCCTTCAGTGGCTTTAATGAAAGCAAGCCAGCGCGAGGCTGGCAAGTCGTAGACGAGTCTTCAGACCGAAGTCATCGATGTATCCTTGGTGGAGATCAACTGAAAGCGTGCTTGACGCTTACCCTCCAGCAGCAGGATTTCCGTAAACATGGCATAGGGGCGTACCCAAATCCCGCGCTCGCCATAGCAAGGCTGGTAAACCACCAGCCATTCTTCTGTTTCGCTATGACGCGCAAGATGCAACACCTGATACTCACCGCCCTTGTAATGACGATAACGCCCAAGGGGCAAGACGGGCTGGCTCATAGTCGCTCTCTCATCCATTAAGGCGCATATTCACGCGTTTCTGGGTCTGCGTTATCGAGCGTGCGGTTATAGGTGTAGGAAGCAACACGACCTTGCTCATTAAAGCGCACCACCAGATCACTGGTTTGCTCAGCCGCAAAAACACTGTAGCGGTAGTGGCCATAGGTCCAGGTTTCTTGGCCGCTTTCAAGACCCGTCCGCCAGGGATCACCAAACAGCTGACGCACTTCACTGCGCGTGGTTTCACCAATACGCAGCTCGCCCACCTTATCTTCTGGATAGGGCTGCCCCACGCTAGCGCAAGCCGTTAAAAAAAGCATCAATAGCAATAAAGCGATCGTTTTTTTCATTTTAACCCCTTGTTCCCTATGGTTAAGTTCTTTTAAGCTTCATCAGCTTATCATCGCGGTGTCACTGCCTCAACTGAAGATCTGTAGGATCTGGTTACCACCCCTAATCGAGCAGGAATAGATGCAGGCTTATTTGAAGGACTTTTATCACGCTTTTACACACGCTCTGCGTAACCTCCTCCCGATCATTCTCGTTGTCGTTTTTTTTCAGGCACTGATTCTGCGTCAGGTCCCTCACGATAGCCTGAGCATGATTTTTGGCTTGCTGATTGTGGCTGTGGGTGTCGCCCTTTTTCTGCAAGGTCTGGAACTCAGTATCTTTCCCCTTGGCAAAAGCCTCTCCAATCAACTCGCCAAACGTGGTTCAGCACCAATACTGATCAGCTTTGGCTTTGCCATCGGCTTTTCAGCCGTCATCGCAGAACCAGCGCTGATTGCCGTGGCCCAGCAAGCACAAGAAATTAGCGAAGGACGTATTGATGCCCTGACGCTACGCCTGATTGTGGCCTCTTCCGTAGGTCTGGTTGTCGCGCTGGGCGTCTTTCGAACCATTATAGGCTTGCCGCTGCACTGGCTGATGATTGGCGGCTATTTGATAGTGGTCATCGTGACCTATTTTGCGCCAGAGGAAATCGTTGGACTGGCCTATGATTCAGGCGGTGTGACCACCAATATTGTTACCGTGCCGCTGATCGCAGCCTTGGGAATAGGTCTGGCTGCCTCGATTCGTGGCAGAAACCCGCTGCGCGATGGTTTTGGCCTTGTTGCCTTGGCCGTAATGGTGCCGATGATCAGTGTGCAGATTTACGGCATTTTGGTGTATGCCGGTGAAGCACCCAGCCCAGAAGCCACAGCATTATTGCTTGATCACAGCGCGCCGGAACTCCATGCTGGCTTGGCGATGCTGCTGGATCTGGCAAGCATGTTCCGCGATGTCTTGCCGATTATTCTCAGTATTCTTTTCTTTCAATACCTGATTTTACGTCGACCGCTATCGAATCCACCCAAAATCATCTTCGGCTTTTTACTGGTGATCTTCGGCCTTTATGCCTTTGTTGTGGGGCTCAAGCTGGGTCTTTTCCCGATCGGCACCAATATGGCCGAACAGTTGATTGGCTTGGGCCAGTTCCACTTTATTTATTTATTTGCGTTTATGATTGGCTTTGCGACGACCATGGCTGAACCCGCTCTATTAGCAGTAGGCAAGCAGGCTGAAGAGGCGGCTTCTGGCCGACTGAATGGCAATACCATCCGCCTACTGGTCGCTCTGGGTGTCGCGATCGGCATCAGTATTGGCGTGCACCGCATTATCGTCGGTGGCTCAATGCACTATTACATTATGGGTGGCTATGCACTGGTGATTCTGCTCACTTTTCTGGCACCCAAGTATATTGTGGCGCTGGCCTATGATCTTGGCGGCGTCACCACCTCAGAAGTGACTGTCCCGCTGGTCACAGCGCTAGGCATCGGTCTGGCGACTCATATTGAAGGACGCAATGTGTTGATTGATGGCTTTGGCTTGATCGCTTTTGCCTCTATTTTTCCAATTCTTACCGTCATGCTTTACGCCATTTTCATTGAATGGAATAACCGCTTACAAAAGGTGCAATCATGAAGTTTTCTGTATTGGTCGCCATCCTGCCTGAGGATTTGGAGCAAACAGCCATCGACACCGCACGTGAACTGGGCGCTGGTGGCATCACACTGCTGCAAGGTCGTGGCATCAGCAACGAAGCCAAGAAAACCTTCTTCGGCCTGAGCTATGATGGCAGCCAGAGTTTATTAGTGATGGTGCTGGAAAAAAGCCTCTCACTCAAAATCCTCAAGGCCTTACAACAGCTGGTAATGCCACAGCAAGAGGACTCGCAGGGGCTGGTATTCACTCTCCCACTCGAGCACCTGGGCGGCATCGATGTCAGTCAGCTGGCTAAATTTGAAGAACACATTAAAAAAGAATTTTGATCTGGCCGCTTAAGCCATAGACGGAGTCTGACTATGAAGATTGTTAAAGATGTGATGGTACGCGAAGTCATCACTGTTTCTCCTTTTGCCAAATTGCGCGAAGCCTTAAGCCTGATGAAGCGCCACAAGATCAAATCTCTGGTCGTGGAGCAGCAGCATGAGCATGATGCTTGGGGCCTCATTACCTATACCAATATCTTAAAAACTGTGATCGCTGAAGGCGGTGATATTGATCTGCTCAACGTCTATGACGTGTGTATCAAACCAGCCATGACTGTCGGTGAGAGCCTCGCCATCAAACATGTAGCAACACTGATGGCACAAAACCGCATCAAGCGCTTGCTGGTTGTACGAGATAATGAGCTGCTGGGCTTTATTGCCATGGATGACATGATGGATGTGCTGTTGGCACAGGTGGAATAAGCACGATTAGGGTGATGAGACATCACCCTTTCATCAAAAACTATAACTGACGGCGCAGCAACGATCTAATTTCCGCTGTCGGTGGCCGCACACCTCGCCATAAAAAGAAGGCTTCTGCTGCCTGCTCGATTAGCATTCCCAATCCATCGGCCACGCGTGTTGCGCCTTGCTGCTGCGCCCAGCGCATAAAAGGCGTGGGCTGCGCTGCATACATCATATCGTAAGCCATGGATTGAGGACCCAAAAGGCCTTCCGGAAGCGGTGGTAACTCGCCCTGCAAGCTGGCGGAAGTGGCATTCACTACCAGATCAAACTGCTCACCTGCCAGACCCTCCCATGAACAGGCCTGCCGACCTGCTGGGCTCTCGACACCATGAAACAGGGTGATCAATTGCTGGGCCTTGCTGAGGGTACGATTGGCGATCGTCAAATGACGCACACCCGCTTTCAGCAAGGGTTCGATCGCACCTCGCGCCGCACCTCCAGCGCCAAGCAACAGCACCTTCTTTCCTGCCAAGCTTACCCCCAGTTGCTGAGTGATATCGCGCACCAGCCCAATACCATCGGTGTTATCACCATGTATCTGGCCCTGCGCATCCTTCCAGAGGGTATTCACGGCACCAGCCAAGCGCGCACGCTGTGAAAGCTGATCACAAAACACCAAGGCATCGAGCTTAAACGGCACAGTGACATTGGCACCACAGCCACCAGCGGCAAAGAAAGCACGGGCACAGCCTTCAAAATCATCTAGAGGCGCGAGAATGGCACGGTATTCCAAGTCCTGATGTGTTTGCGCCGCAAACCAGGCGTGGATTTCAGGCGAGCGGCTGTGTGCTATCGGATGACCAAAAACGGCATATTGATCCATCTTTTTTCTCTCTTAACGCGCCAACCAATCTTGAGGAGGCAAGAAATCAGTATAAAGACGCGCTTCTGGCGAATCTGGCTCGGGCTGCCAATCATAGCCCCAGCGCACTTGTGGCGGCAGAGACATCAAAATCGACTCAGTACGTCCTCCGCTTTGCAAGCCAAACAGCGTTCCTCGATCCCAAACGAGGTTAAACTCCACATAACGACCACGGCGATAGGCTTGGAATTCACGCTCACGTTCGCCATAAGCCAGATGGCGGCGCTGCTCAACAATCGGGCGGTAGGCATCCAGATAACTATCACCAACACTTTGCATCAAGGCAAAGGCGGTCGCAAAATCCGGTTGGTGATAATCATCAAAGAACAGGCCACCAACGCCACGCGCTTCCTGACGATGCTTGAGGTAGAAGTAATCATCACACCATTTTTTAAAATGCGGATAAATCTCATCACCAAAGGGGGCACAGGCCTGCTGAGCCACCTGATGCCAATGCACCACATCTTCTTCAAAACCATAGTAGGGTGTCAGATCATAACCGCCACCAAACCACCAGACAGGCGCTTCACCGGGTTTTTCAGCAATAAAAAAGCGAACATTGGCATGCGAAGTCGGCACATAGGGGTTACGCGGATGAATCACCAGCGACACGCCCATCGCCTCAAAAGAACGGCCAGCCAGCTCTGGACGCGCAGCCGTGGCAGAAGGGGGAAGCTGATCACCAAAAACGTGTGAAAAGTTGACGCCACCTTTTTCGATCAACTCACCTTCTTCCAGCACCCTGGTGCGGCCACCGCCTCCGCCTGGACGCTGCCATAAGTCTTCTTTGAAGGCCTGACCATCCAGTTCAGTGAGCGCCTCACAAATACGATCTTGGAGAGCCAACAGATACTGCTTCACCGCTTCTTTATCAATTTGAGACACCCTCGTCTCCTCTTTCTTCTGGTTATGGGCTTCCAGTCAGGAAGGGCTGAGGCAACAGCACTTTATGGACGCAGTATCTCGCCTGTTGACAGATCACAGATACGACTTGGACGGCTCAAGCCACCCAGCGGACCATCAAGCAGCGCATCGATATCCATGCCAAAAGCCTGTTCAATATCCTCGCGCGACTGCAAGGGCGGCTGACCAGAGGTATTAGCGGAGGTCGAAACGATCGGGCCGCCAAAGGCATCGCACAATGCACGCACCCAAGGGTGTGCCGTTACTCGCAGTGCCACGCTGGTATGTCGTCCAAGAATCAACTCAGGTGTATAACCCTGATCTTCAACCAACCAGGTCACTGGACCAGGCCAGCTGGCTTCGAGTTGTTGGCGCTGCTGAGGCGTGATCTGGGTCAGCCAGGGTTTGAGCTGCTCCATTGAAGAAGCAATCAAAATCACGCCCTTTGCAGGATCACGCTGCTTCAACAGCAGTAGCCTTTGCACAGCTCGGGCATTAAAAGGATCACAGCCTAATCCCCACACAGCTTCTGTCGGATAGGCAATGAGGCCACCTTGCCTCAGAATGGATGCAGTGTCCTCTACCGCCGCGTAATTCACTTGATCAAGCTGAAAAGCTGACTCAGAAGAAGGCTGAAGCGCCATGATGATGCACCTAGATAAAATAACAGGCTAAACAAAGGAATGAAACGCTGCGCAACTTACCCCAGTCTGCGCAAGGACTCAAGTTTTAAGACGCCATCCTTGGTGCAAGGACTCAGCCAAACCTTGTAATTCAAGACTTTGCAGCAGCATTAAAAGCTGCCCGACAGGCAGCGCAAGCCGCTCTTGCAAGGTTTCTAGATGCAATGGCTGGGCTTGCAGCTCAGCATAGACCTGCGCTTCCTCTGGATGGAGAGAGGCAGGTTGGATTGGAGCGGCGAAGGCAGGTGGCGCTTTGGGATGGGGCAAGCTAGGCGAAGGCTCTGCGGGCGAATCCAGTAACGCAGTCAGCGCTGGGGCAAGCTGCAATAGAATTTCAGCGGGTTCGGTGACCAGTGTCGCGCCCTGACGAATCAATTGATGGCAGCCACTGGAGCGTTCACTGCTCAGCGCGCCCGGGGCAGCCATCACCTCTCGCCCTTGCTCTAAAGCCAAGCGCGCACTCACAAGAGAGCCACTTTTTTGTTGTGCCTCTATCACCACCAACCCCAGAGCAAGACCGGTGATCAAACGATTGCGAGCCGGAAAGTGGCGCGCCAGCGGTGGTGTCCCGAGTTCATATTCGCTGATTAACGCTCCCTGCTCCGCCACAATCTGTGCGGCCAGCGCCTGATGCTGTGCTGGATAGACTTGATCCAATCCATGCGCGAGTACAGCGAGGGTTTGACTGGCTGCACCTTGCTGCTGCGCCAACAGTGCACCACGATGGGCAGCCCCATCAATCCCCTTGGCTAAACCGCTGATCATATTCAATCCTTGTTGCGCCAGAGCGCAGGACCAGGCAAAAGCCAGTTGCTCTCCCTCAGCACTCGGCTGGCGTGTTCCTACGATGGCAACAGCCGGTTGCCAGAGTGCCTCGACTGAGCCGCGCACAAACAAGAGCCAAGGCGCATCAGGCAGAGCTTGTAAATGCGGGGGCAGATCCCAGTAAGTCAGGAGCGTTTGATCAGCCTGTGCGGCCCACTCCAGCTGAGCGGCATAGTGTGCAGTTTGAGGATGCTGCTGAGGGTGATCGAGCGCCAAACGCAGCATTTGACGCTGAGCCTGCCCCAAACGTGGCAAGCGCAATAATTGCTCTGCCACGTCTTGCGGGGTGAGGTAATTCTGATCTTGAACAAGGCGGACCAAGCGGCGTGTCCCTAGACCTGGAACACTGCGCAGAGCCAAGCATAATGCTAGGCTAGGCTCATCCATGAAGCGCGACATAGCGGCCTCCTTCCTTGGCTTGGCCGCGTGGTTTATCTCATCTGAGGTAAGCGTGCGGCTTGACGAAAATCATCACCTGGTTGAATGGGCTCTTTCGATTGCATCACCAGTGCGAAGCTAACCTGATCAAAAACGCGATACACCATGACCGTGCCACGCACGCGATCTGCTGCAAAGACCACCTCGCCCGTTTGCGGATGGCGTAAACGCCGTCCAGGTGCCATCACTTCAAACATTTCACCAGGACGCAGCTGATCGTGACCTCCACTGAGAATCACAGGTTCAAAACTACCGATGCGTTGAATATCTGGATTCAAGGCACGCAACACACGCCCATGAACAGGCTGTGCAGGTAGTTGCGGCTGCAAGCCCTCAGTAAAAGAAGAAGGTGCAAAGGGCAGCAAACGATCGCCGACACGTATTTCCTGGCTGGTATCAACCAGCTCCAGCACCGATGTGCTGCCCGCTTCGACCATGCGCGCAGTGCCGATGGCTCTGGCTTTGAAACCGAGGGCACGACGTGTTTCAGGATCGCGCAACTGCTCCAGATGGCGATAGACCGTATAATAGCGCTCATCACTGGTGACCTCGCCCAGAACATGCACACGATCTCCGTTCGCGCCAAGCGTGCGTGCATCATCGAAGCCGACGATATACAGCGCATCCTCAAATTCAGGACGATCAATCATGATATCGCCATTAATAAAGGCCTGAATCTGATCGAGAGGCAAAAAGGGAATCGGTTCCTGCAAGGTCAACAAGCGCAAGCGTGGTCGCAGGCGCAAGCGGTTTTCGCGATCAAGCAGCTCGATGACATCACCGGGATAGATAAGGTGCGGGTTCGCCACACCTGGATTAGCATGCCAGAGCTGCGGCCACATCCAAGGATCATCTAAAAAACGTTCTGCGATGGCCCATAAAGAATCGCCACGCTTCACTTCATAGACTCGAGGCGCATCTTCTCGAATCACCAGGGCCTCAGCGCGCAGCTGGCCCATCAGCAATCCACTGAGCAAGAGCAACAACAAAAATTGAACTAAGCGCACTTGCATCCTAGCGAATTGATCGGAAATATCAGCCTGTTGCATCAACTGCATCACTCCTATCCTCTCCTGAGTATGACCAGGCGCATCGGGAACTTCCCTTGCGCTCTGTCTTCTATACTGAACGAGCACAATGAACCCACAATGCCCATGATTACCTTTTGTTACACTCTGCCTGAAACACACAAAGCGAGCAAGAAAAAGGTTAATATAGTGCATCCCAAAGCCAGAACCCTAGAGGCATGTCATGAATTTACTCACTATCCTTGAATACCCTGATCCACGTCTCAGGACACCTGCCACGCCCATCAGCGCTGACGAGATCAATGACGAGCTGCAAACGCTGATCGATCGTATGTTCGCCACCATGTATGCCGCTCCCGGCATCGGCTTGGCCGCAACGCAGGTCGATGTGCATCAGCAGCTGATCGTGATCGATGTGTCAGAGAACAAAGATCAACCCTTGGTGCTGATCAACCCCAGCTATACTCCCGTTGAAGACGCCACTGAGCTGATGCAAGAAGGCTGCCTCTCAGTCCCCGAATACTGGGCTGATGTGAAACGCTATGTGCGTATCCGAGTTCGCGCACTGGATCGTCACGGCGTTGAGCAGGATTTTGAGTGTGATGGCCTCCTCGCTCATTGCGTACAGCATGAATGTGATCACTTAAAAGGAATCGTGTTTGTTGACTATCTCTCGCGTCTCAAACAGGATCGCCTGAAGAAAAAACTGGCGAAGATGCATGCCGCCTAAGGTTAAGTTTTTAAGGCTTTGTCCTTTTACCCTGTCAAGGTTGAATTATGCGTATTGTTTTTGCAGGCACTCCTGAGTTTGCTGCGACTCATCTAGAGGCACTCCTCACTCAACCCAATCTGAAAGATATGGGCGCAGAAGTGGTGGCGGTCTATACCCAGCCCGACCGCCCAGCAGGACGAGGCCGCAAGCTGACTCCCAGTCCAGTCAAAAATCTGGCTCTGGCTCATCAACTGCCTGTGTTTCAGCCTTTGAGCTTAAAAGATGAACAAGCCCAGCAAGAGCTGCGTGATCTCAAGCCCGATCTGATGATCGTTGTGGCCTATGGTTTGCTACTCCCCCAGGCGGTGCTGGAGATACCGACACATGGCTGCATCAATGTACACGGTTCCCTCTTACCGCGTTGGCGTGGGGCGGCCCCCATTCAGCGGGCGCTACTCAGCGGCGATGCCACCACCGGTGTCACCCTGATGCAGATGGACATCGGCCTGGATACTGGCGCGATGCTCAGCAAGACCGAAACCCCAATTACGGAGCAAGACACCAGCGCCAGTCTTTACCAGCGTTTAGCTGAGCAAGGGGCAGCAGCCTTGCTGGCATTATTGCCGGTGATTGCCCAAGGACAGCTCCAGCCAGAAATTCAAGATGAACAGCAGGCCACCTATGCCAAGAAGCTGACCAAAGAAGAAGCGCAGTTGGATTGGCGACGTTCAGCCACCGAGCTGGATCGCGCTGTGCGCGGCTATCAACCCTGGCCTGTGGCATGGACACTCGATCTGGAGCAGGTGATCCGCATCTGGAGCGCCAGCGCCTTGGATCTAGAGCACAACGCACCACCGGGTTTGCTGCTCGATATTGAAGATAAAGAAGCCCTCATCGTGGCTTGCAAAGAAGGTTGCCTCAGAATCACCGAGCTCCAGCTCCCAGGACAAAAGCGGATGGCTGTGCGCGATATCCTCAATGGGCATGCGGAGCGCTTTCAAGCGCAGCTGACTTGCTTTCAATCACCTGAGGAACACAATGCATGAGTAGCTCGCAACCCGTGCAGGTGCGGTTGAAAGCGATTCAAGCGCTCTTGCCGGTGGTCCAACAAAAAAGCTCTCTTTCCAGCAGCCTGCCTAAAGCCCAGCGCGGCCTCAGCCAAGAAGACAGCGCCTTGGTACAAGCCCTGGCCTTTGGTGTGTGTCGCTTTTATCCGCGCCTTGAGTTTTGGGCACAACAACTCTTGGAGCGGCCATTTAAAACCAAGGATCTGGATGTGCAGCTACTGCTGCTGATTGGGCTGTATCAGCTTCAGGAAGAACGTGTTGCCGACTATGCCGCGATTGACTGCTGCGTTGAAGCGAGCAAAACACTGAACAAACCTTGGGCCAGCGGTCTACTCAATGCTTGCTTAAGACGCTTTCAACGTGAACAGGCTCAGTGGATGCAACGCGCTGAGCAGAAAGAAATCGCCGCCAGTGCCCATCCTGCATGGCTCGTGAAGCGCTTCAAAAAAGCCTGGCCCAAGAACTGGCCTGCACTCTGTGAAGCCAACAATCAACAGCCACCGATGACGCTGCGCATCAACGCCCGCCAGACCACACGCGAAGCCTACCTTGCACTGCTGCATCAAGCTGGATTTGCAGCTGATCCGACGCCTTTCAGCCCTTGGGGTATTCGACTCCATCAGCCAGTACATCCGCACGCCTTGCCTCACTTTGCCGAAGGCTGGTGCAGCGTCCAAGACGAAGCCGCTCAGCTCGCTCCTTTATTGCTTGAACCCCAACAGGGAGAGAGGCTTCTCGATGCCTGCTGCGCGCCAGGTGGCAAAACGGCCCATTTAGCAGAGCTGGTGGATGGGCCGCTGCTGGCTTTGGATATCGACGCCCACCGCCTACAGCGCGTCGAGGAGAACTTTGCGCGCCTACAGCTCAGCGCTCAGATTCAGGCTGCGGATGCAGCTCAACCTGCCACCTGGTGGGATGGTCAGCTCTTTGATCGGATTCTGTTGGATGCGCCCTGCTCAGCAACGGGTGTGATACGTCGCCATCCTGATATCAAACTGCTGCGCCGTGAGACTGATCTCAAGGCCTTAGCTCAGACTCAGCTGGCCCTGTTGAAGGCGCTGTGGCCCTGTCTGAAGCCAGGTGGAAGACTGGTGTACGCGACCTGCTCGGTGCTGCCAGAAGAAAACACCCACCCTTTGAGTGAGTTCACCTATCAGCATCCCGATGCTGAAGCGGTTGATCTCAGCCACCTGTCTTGGGGAGAGCCAACCCGCTGGGGTCGCCAGCTTTTTCCTCAGGCAGCAGGTCATGATGGCTTCTTCTATGCCTGCTTGATCAAAAAAGCCGTTTAAAAACCTAGCCTTAGCCTAAAAAGCATCAGGGCGCGTACGGATCGCGCCCTGCGTTTTTTATAAGCAGCTCAGTAGACCTTAGATTCGCCTTCCGGACGCTGACGAAAGCGTTTATAGGCCCATTGATACTGGCTGGGTGCATGCGCAATCAAAGCCTCAACCGAGGCATTCACGCCCGCAGCCGCAACCTGTTCATCCTCAGCATAAACTCGGGCATCGGCCGGTTCAAAAATCAGCTCATAGCCCTGCCCATTTGGCAGACGGCGTGCCAGAGCCGTAAAAACCTGTGCTTGGGTGCGACTCACCAGCTTGGGCAGCAAGGTGGCAGTCAAAGCAGGCACACCAAAAAAGGGCGCAAACACCCCACCCTGCCCCGCATCCGGTTCCTGATCGGGCAGAATACCCACTGCGCCGCCTTTTTTCAGGCTTTTTAACAATGCCGCCACGCCTTTGACATCGGTTGGCACCAAACGCGCCCCTGTGCGCTCACGTCCACTTTTGATCAAAGGATCGAGTTCGCGCACCTTAGAAGGGGCAAACATCGCCATAAAAGGATGACGCTGTGCAAACCACAAGGAGATAATCTCCCACTGGCCAATATGTGGCCCTAATAGGATCACCGGCTTCTGCTCAGCTTGGAGCTGAGCGATCACCTCATAGCCTTCGACCTTGACCACACTTTTGAGCAGCTTCTGCGGCGGTGCTAACCACATGCGCCCCATTTCGAGCATGGTTTTCGCGCTTTCAATCAACGCACTGCGCGCCAGCTGATCTCGCTCCCAAGGGGTTTTGTGTGGAAAGCACAATTCAACATTGACTTGGCTGACATGACGCTCGCGTTCGGAAAAACGCCAGGTCAAGCGCCCAGCCCATTGCCCTAGACGCTGGATCCACACCAAAGGCAAGCGCCCCATTAAGCGCCATCCCAGGCGTATCCACCAGGCTTTGACCGGGTGGGAATACTTATCTCTTGCCATGCTGCTTCTCTTTATCCGTCACTTGTTTCACTCAAGCATCATCATGCCGCACAGGACTCTACCAGCGCAGTATCACCCAGCTGGGAATCAGTAGACGCCCGCGTTCACGTTGATCCAGCTCACCATCGCCTTCTGAATCAACCAGATAGTAAGGTTCACCTTGATCTGGAATCACCTTGATCGCAAAAAGTTGCCCATTAACGCGATACTCCTCTATCGTGCGACCTTCTTCTTGGCGGATCACGATTTCAGGTTCAGGATCTTGTGCCCAGCTCAGGTTCGCACAGCAAACCGAGAGCAGCAATGCCACCAATATTTTTTTCATTCGTCTTCTCCAAAGATGCAAGCTGAGGCCGAGTCCAGTATCCTGCTCTTTCCATCCTGATCGGAATCAAGTGAAAACGGCTTCACTGCAAAAGATCTCTGGCTTTTTGCAGTCAAGTGCCCTGAATGACGACCCTCTTGTGCAGAGTTTACCCTATCCTGCAACAAGATGGCTGAATAGAAAACGAGAGCAAGATGACCACAACAGCCCAAGCCACGCCTCCCTATGTTCTTGTGGATGGTTCCTCCTATCTATACCGTGCTTTTCATGCCTTGCCTCCACTGACCACACGCCAAGGTCAGCCTACCGGCGCTGTCAAAGGAGTGGTCAGCATGTTGAAAAGCCTGATGCGCGCCTATCCGGCCAGCCCAATCGCCGTTGTCTTTGATGCCAAGGGCCCTACCTTTCGTGATCAGCTATTTGCCGAGTACAAGGCACAACGCCCGCCCATGCCAGATGATCTACGCAGCCAAATCGCGCCCCTCCATGCCTGCGTGAAGGCGCTGGGTTTGCCTCTTTTATGCGTTGAAGGTGTCGAGGCTGATGACGTGATCGGTACCCTCGCCCGCCAAGCAACACAGCAAGGCCGAGAGGTCGTCATTTCGACCGGTGATAAGGACATGGCGCAGCTAGTTGATCAGCATGTCTCGCTCGTGAACACCATGACCAAAACCTATCTGGATGTCGATGGCGTCAAAGAAAAATACGGTATTGGGCCAGAGCTGATCATCGACTTTCTCGCCTTGATGGGTGATAAATCCGACAATATCCCCGGTGTACCCGGTATCGGCGAAAAAACAGCACTGGCTTTGCTACAAGGTATTGGCGGCTTAGATGCTCTGTATGATCAGTTGGATCGCATTGCTGAACTGAGTTTTCGAGGTGCCAAGAGTACGGGCAAAAAGCTGGCCGAACATCGTGAACAAGCCTACTTGTCTTATCAGCTGGCAACGATCAAAACCGATTGTGATCTCGAGCTGAATCTGAACGATCTCCAACTTGGGACGCCCGATACCCGCCAGCTGCGCCAGCTGTATCAAGAGCTCGAATTTAAAGCCTGGCTGGATGAGTTGGAAGCCAATCCTGCCCAAGATGCGCCTTCAGAAACCGCCGCAGCCTCCAAGAGCGCGCCACCATCAAGCAGCCCAGAGACCAGCTCAACACCGCCAGCCGCACCAGAATCCTTGGATTATCGCTGCCTGCTGACGGAGGCCGAATTCAAGGCTTGGCTGAATCGCCTGCAAGCCGCGCCTTGCTGGGCTTTCGATACGGAAACAACTGGCCTCAATACCCAGCAGGCCGAGCTGGTAGGGCTGTCTTTTGCACTTCAAGTGGGTGAAGCCGTTTATATTCCTCTGGCGCATGATTACCCAGGTGCGCCGGATCAACTCGATCGCGATTGGGTGCTGGCTCAGCTCAAACCACTGCTGGAAGATCCCCAATACGGCAAAATCGGCCAAAACCTCAAGTTTGATGCCCATATTTTGTTGCGCTACGGTATCCACCTACAGGGTATCCTAGGCGATACCTTGCTGGCCTCCTATGTGCTGAACTCCACAGCCACTCGCCATGATATGGATTCACTGGCCCAGCACTACCTTGGCTACAGCACGCAAAGTTTTGAATCGATTGCAGGCAAGGGCAGCAAGCAGCTCACTTTTAACCAAATCGAGCTTGAAGTGGCGACCCACTATGCGGCAGAAGATGCGGATATCACACTGCGCCTGCATCAACATCTGCAAGCAGAGCTCCAAGCCTATCCAGATCTACTGAGCCTTTATCAACACATCGAACTGCCACTTGTGCCGCTGCTCACACAGATGGAAGAAGCTGGCGTCAAGATTGATGCCGAACAACTCAAGGCGCAATCTCATCAATTTGGTTTGCGTTTACAAGAGCTGGAGCAAGAAGCCCATGCCTTGGCAGGGCGGCCTTTTAACCTGAACTCACCCAAGCAGCTGGCGGTGATTCTGTTTGAAGAACAGAAGATCCCGGTACTGAAAAAAACGCCCAAAGGGGCGCCCTCAACAGCAGAAGCGATTCTTGAAGAACTCGCCTTGGATTACCCCTTACCGCGCCTGCTGATGGAACATCGCGGCCTGGCCAAGCTGAAAAACACCTATACGGATAAACTCCCCAGCCTGATCGAGCCTCGTACAGGGCGGCTGCATACCAGCTACCACCAAGCGGTGACGGCCACAGGACGCCTTTCTAGCTCAGAGCCAAACCTGCAGAACATCCCGATCCGTCATCAGGAAGGGCGGCGTATTCGCCAAGCCTTTATTGCTGAACCCGGCTATCGCCTTGTTGCGGCTGATTACTCGCAGATCGAGCTGCGCATTATGGCCCATCTCTCTAGTGATGCTGGCCTGCTCCAAGCCTTTGCAGCAGAGCAGGATATTCACCGTGCTACAGCCGCTGAGGTTTTTGGTATCGAACCAGACGCCGTGACTCAGGATCAACGCCGCAGTGCCAAAGCCATCAACTTTGGCCTGATTTATGGCATGAGTGCTTTTGGTCTGGCGAAACAGCTCCATATCGAACGCCAGCAGGCACAGGTCTATATCGAAAGATATTTTGAACGCTATCCAGGCGTTAAGCGCTATATGGAACAGACCCGTGCTCAGGCCGCAGAGCAGGGCTATGTTGAGACCTTACTCGGACGCCGCCTCTATCTACCTGATATTCAGGCACGCCAGGCTCAGGTGCGGCAGGCCGCAGAGCGCACGGCGATCAATGCACCGATGCAAGGCACTGCTGCCGATATTATTAAGAAAGCCATGTTGGATGTGAGCGCCTGGCTCGCCACCAGCCAGCTGGATGCACGCATGATCATGCAAGTTCACGATGAACTCGTATTTGAAGTACAAGAAGAGCAGGTGGAAACACTGATCGAGGGTGTACGCAAAGCGATGGAAGAGGCCGTCACTTTAGACGTGCCGCTGCGAGTCGAAGCAGCCAGTGGACTCAACTGGGATGAGGCGCACTAGCCTCTTTCTCTTGCCTTTTCTGCTCAAGATGCCGTGAAGAATCAACAAAGGGGCCATTCAGGCCCCTTAAGTGAATCTCAAGCAGCGATGGGTTAACCCACCTGCACTACATCAAACGCCACTTCCGTCGCGACATCGGCTTCATAGTCAACATCCTCGCGGCCAAAGCCAAACAGCTTGAGGAAATCGTGCTTGTAGCTAGCATAGTCAGTCAGCTCAAACAGAGTCTCATTATTCACTTGGGCCCAAAGCGCTTTGCACGCCTCCTGCACATCATCACGCAGCTCCCAGTCGTCTAGGCGGATGCGGTTGGCTTCATCCAAAACGACAGCCTCACCTGCAACAGGATACAGCTGCGTCAGATACAGGCGATTAAGCTGTTCGATAGTACCTTCATGCAGGCCCTTGTCTTTCATCACTTTATAGACCAAAGAAATGTAAAGAGGCATGACTGGAATCGCGGCAGAGGCTTGCGTCACAACCGACTTCAGCACGGCAACATGCGCAGCACCTTGGTATTTCTCTGACAACTGCTGGTTGAGTGCGGCGGCGGCACGATCGAGATCTTCTTTAGCTTTGCCCAAAGCGCCATGCCAGTAAATCGGCCAAGTGATTTCTGTCCCGATATAACTAAAAGCGGCGCTTTTCACGCCTTGTGCCAGGACACCGGCCTGATCCAGCGCTTGCATCCACAGCTCCCAGTCTTCACCACCCATCACACGAATGGTATCGGCAATTTCTTCTTCGGTCGCAGGCTCAACCTCGGCTTCAATAATCTGATCCTTATTGGTATCAATCGCAGTCGAGCGATAGACCTCACCAATAGGCTTCAGGGCAGAGCGCTTCACTTCACCTGTATCAGGCAGCTTGCGCACTGGTGAAGCCAAGGAATAGATCACTAAATCAACTTCGCCTAGATCCGCTTTGATCATCTCAATGGCTTTGGCACGTACTTCGTCAGAGAAGGCATCGCCATTAATCGATTTGGCGTACAGGCCTGCTTTCTTGGCTTCTTCTTCAAAAGCCCAAGAGTTATACCAGCCCGCTGTACCTGGCTTACGCTCAGTACCTGGTTTTTCAAAGAACACACCCAAGGTCGCCGCTTGATAACCAAACGCAGCCGTAATCCGTGCTGCCAGACCATAGCCACTAGACGCACCGATCACCAGTACCTTCTTAGGCTGATCGGATGCAGCTTGTTGCGCAAAAGTACGCTGCGTGGTCTGTATCTGCTCAACAACATTTTGGTAACACCCCTGCGGATGAGTGGTCGTACAAATAAAGCCACGATACTTGGGTTTAATAATCATGCCTTGCTCACTTATATTCGTTTTTAGATTTGTGATGAAAGAGCTCCTTACTGAGCCCACACCTCTGCGCGGCCATTATAAACGCCTCTGCAACGAGACTCACGACCTCGACATGACAAATCGCTGTTCTTTTATCCAGCAAAGTTGATAGAATACTGTTTTATAAGATATTTTCTTTGTGGAAGACACATGGCTAATTTTGCTACACATGTCGGGGTTGCTGTCGGTGTCGGTGCCAGTCTGGCAACAGGTCTGACAACTCTTGGCTATATCCCCTGGGATACTGGACTGAATTTATTGATCTTTTTTGTCTTCGGTACACTGCTGCCCGATATCGATGTCGACAACGCTCGACCCGTCCGCTGGGTTTTTAATCTCTTTGCCTTATTTGCCGCCTTGCTGACCTTTTCTGCCCTCACACCAACACCGAGCAGCGGGTTCTGGTTCAGTCATCCAGCGCAGCCTGGCTGGCCTGCTTTTATTGGCGCACTCGCTGTCTGGCTCATCATTCGCTATCCGCTTTCCAAGCTATTCCAAAAGCTAACACGACACAGAGGCCTAGCACATAGCCTCATCGTAGGCTTACTCTGGTCGCTGGCTTGGCTACATTTTGCGCACTGGCAATTCAGTGGTGACAGCCTAGTTTTCTGGCTACAAGCGCTTGCTCTGCTAGGCGGCTTTTTACTCCACCTAGCACTAGATGAAATTTATAGTGTCGATATAGAGGGAATCAGAATCAAGCGCTCCTTTGGCAGCGCAATGAAAGTGCTTGACCGACGCTTTATGTCTGGGTCGATTGCTGTCATTATTCTGAATCTGATTATGATTTTAGCGCTACCCAACCCTGAGGCATTGTTGCTATGGCTAAAACTCTTCTAAGACCTTGGCTGTGCGTACTGGCTTTGTGCTGGACTGGTCATCTGTTTGCAGATTTTCCTGAGGATTTTATTCGCTTAGAAACCCAGCAACCCTACTTTGGACAGCTAGGTGATGATGAGCCGCAAAGGTTTTATTTTGTGCTCGAGCAGGCGGCACAAATTACACTAGAGAGTAGCACTTTAGCGCGGATCAATAATGTGCACCCTGAAGCCACCCTTTTTAACGCAGATGGACGGCGGATAACTAGCGACAGGATGAGCGGGCAAGGGCGCAACTTTCGCATTCAGCGCCATCTAGAGGCAGGAACCTATGTGTTACGGGTGGATAATGGCCGCCCCTGCGGTTCACTCTATGGATGCCCGAATGTCAACCGCGACTATCAGATCCTCCTTGATATCCAAGAGCCGGGCCGTTTTTAAAACAAGAAGCCTTCGATGCCGTGATCGATTTATCCACAATCAGTATCCCCATCATCGAAGGCGAGCGATCAAGGCTTAAAACTCATTGCTGAGTGCTTTATATCCCTTCACCAATTCAATATTCGCTGAAACGACGGACTCAGAGAACTCTGAAACCGAAGCCTGAACACGCGGCACATCATCCAGATTCGATTCAGGACCGAGCTGCATCGTAGAGGGCACATAGAAGCCAGGCGGTAAATCGCAACCATCAACCACCGCATTGTGGCGTACTGCGCAGCCATCACCAATTTCACAGTTAAAGACCACACTGTTAAAACCAATAAAAACACGACTGCCAATCTTGCAAGGGCCGTGAATAATAGAGCGGTGCGCAATGGAGGTTGACTCTCCAATTTCGACCAAGCCACCCGCCTTAGAGTGAATCACGACACCATCTTGGATGTTTGAATTCGCACGAATGATGATCGGATCCATATCCCCTTCTTCATTCGTCTCATCAGCCCGGATCACGGCATAAGGACCCACAAAGACGTTTTGCTCAATAATGACCTTACCGCAGATGATGGCTGTATTATCGACATAGGCATCAGGGTGGATCTGGGGTCTGTCACCGTTTGGATTACGTCTAATCATGCTGGCTCCTTTTGTGTAAGATAGAAGTTAAAAGAGCCTGAGTGTAGCAGCTTTCACTTCTTGTTCAGTAGAGTGACTCAAGATCTCTGACCACTTCTAACGCCGTGCTAAACCTTTATGTTGTAAATAAGCCAGCATATGAGGGCGTGACTCCTTGCTCAGCTTATCAATCATCTGCGCTGACCAGTTTGCCTGCTTTTGTCCACCTGCACGCTGCGCATAATAGGCTTCCATTCGCTGATCATATTCTTCAATCTGCTGCGGCGTGGCAGGCTGATAGGCATTAGTATGCATGACCACTTCAGGGGAAAGGCGAGGTTTCAGATCAGGCTGTTGATCTGGGTGGCCTAGGCACAAGCCAAAAAGAACCGCTGTGTTGTGCGGTAACTTCAGTAGTTGATCAACCTCATACGCACTATTACGTAACCCACCTATATACACGCCACCTAAACCAAGCGACTCAGCCGCGAGCAAAGCATTCTGTGCCATGATGCCGGCATCAATGGCGCCAATCAGCGTTAACTCGGTAAAGTCAGGCTGGATCTCATTATCTAAGGCCGCGTGACGTTGAAAATCGATACAGAAAACCCAAAACTCTGCTGATTGAGCAACATAGGCCTGATGGCCAGCTAACTCGGCTAGCTGCGCACGAATGTCGGCATCAGTAATGCGAATGACGGAGACAGCCTGAATCAGGCTTGAGGTCGAAGCGGCCTGTCCTGCCGCAAGAATAGCCTGACGTTCTTCATCCGTTAATGGTTGATCTGTAAATGCACGAATAGAACGGTGCTGGCAGATGAGATCTATCACGGTATTCATGGGCTACCTCTTCTAAAAAACTTGAAAGAAGAAGAGTTTAGAGCGAGAAAGGGGTTTTGGAAAGCAAAAGTAAGATAGGGATCAAATGGCTGATTTCACGGTTC